>NZ_JAAVWA010000023.1:0-82996 GCF_017355725.1 Anabaena sp. 54 | reverse complement strand
TTGCAGATAAACGGAATGATCATCAATGGAAAGCAGCTAATAAAGTTGTTAACACCGCTGAGGCAATTGTCCAAGAGCATCTAAATGTTAAGGCTATGAAGTCCCGCTGCAAACCCAAAGGTGAAATCATTCCAGTACAAGCATTACTAGATACAGGTTTTACAGGTTGGTTAGCAATTGATGATCAGGATGCTATAACCTTAGGATGGTTACAGGAAAACCAGAAAGAAGATATGCAGACAGCATACGGCGAAGCTCAGTTTAATCTTTATCAAGGAACTGTATTTTTAGATGAAGAAGAGTTGATCATCCCAGTGTTGGGTGGAAATGAACTGCAAGATATTCTTTTAGGTGTACATTGGCTACAAAGTAAGCGACTAGTAGCAGATTTTACCGCTATGGTGCTAACATTGGGTTAAAAAATTACATTAAGTTTAAGAAAAATCATTCCCTCCTGATGAAGTGATACCTTAGATGATTAATTGCCCAAAGAGGCAGATATATGAAAAGCTTTCCATTTTTTCTTGATAAAAGTAAGCAAAATAAGTTTGTCAGCTTGGCTACATCTGCAATTGCAGCCTTAGCCTTAGCAGGTGGTGTTAATGCTGTTAATGCCACTCCCATAAAAACACTGACAGCCAAAGAATTAACTTCTGTTTCTATTCCCTCTACTCAAAATCAACCTGTAGTTACTCAATCAGTAACTCGTCCAATCCCCTATCAATCAATGGGAATTGAGCCTTTAATCATTATTCCCGTGATTATTATTGGCGGTTGTTTCTTCTTTGGTGGACTGGTGGTTATCGGTGAACGGGAAGTGGGAATTGTGGTGAAAAAGTTCACCCTGTCAGGTAAAGGATTACCTCCTGGTAGATTAATTGCCCTCAATGGTGAAGCGGGTTTGCAAGCAGATACCCTCGCCCCTGGTTGGCACTGGGGTTATTGGCCTTGGCAATATGCAGTTAAAAAAGAATCGGTAATTGTTGTCCCCCAAGGTCAAATCGCTCTGATTGTCGCCGCTGATGGGGCTTCTAACCCTCCAGAACGGATTTTGGGCAAAATTGTCGAATGTGATAATTTTCAAGATGCTCGCAAATTCTTAACCAAAGGTGGGGAGAAAGGACGGCAAATTGCTTTTATCACCGCAGGTACTTACCGCATCAATACAGCGCTGTTTAAAGTGATTACAGCAGCAAATGCCAGTAAAGAGGGTATGCGTCCAGAACAGTTACAAATCTATGAAATAGCAGCGGAAAAAGTTGGTATTGTGACTACTTTGGATGGTTCACCAATTGCCGCAGGTGAAATTGCTGGGCGTGCTATTACCGGACATAATAATTTTCAAAATGGTCAAAAATTTATTGACGCTGGAGGACAACGGGGTTTACAAGAACAGGTGTTATTATCGGGTTCGTGGAATCTCAATCCTTGGTTGGTAAGTATTGAACAAGTACCGATGACTCAAATCCCTATCGGCTATGTGGGTGTGGTGATTTCTTTTGTTGGTGAAGAACAGGAAGATGTGAGCGGGGCATCTTTCACTCACGGAAATTTGGTCAATCAAGGACATAAGGGTGTTTGGGTTGAGCCTTTATATCCTGGGAAGCACCCGCTCAATACTAAAGTGATGAAAGTTGAGCTAGTGCCGACAACAAACATTGTCTTAAACTTTACTGATAGAATTAGCGGTCAGCATGGGTATGATACGAATTTAACGGCGCTGAAACTTCTGTCATTTGATGGTTTTAGCTTTGATTTGGAGATATTCCAAATTATTCACATTGGTGCGTCAGATGCTCCGAAAGTGATTTCCCGCTTGGGTTCGATGCAAAATGTCATTGATCAGGTTTTGCGTCCCATTGTGGGGAATTATTTCCGCAACTCGGCTCAAGAATATACTATCCTGGATTTCTTGATTGCCAGAAGTGAGCGTCAAGTTGAAGCCTCTGAATACGTTAAATCTGCCTTACGTGCTTATGATGTGCAAGCAGTGGATTCGTTGATTGGTTTGATTACGCCACCGAATGAATTAATGCACACGCTGACAGACCGGAAAATTGCTGAGGAACAACGCAAAACTTACGAAGTTCAGCAAATGGCAGAAACCCAACGACAAATGTTAGTCCGGGAAACAGCGATCGCAGATATTCAGCAAGAGTTGGTAAAATCGGAACAAGGTGTCACAATTGCCGAGTTGCAAGCTAACGCACAAATTCAGCAAGCAACAGGTGAAGCTGAAGCCACTAAACTCAAAGCCATAGCGGAAGCTGAAGGTATCCGGGCGACAGGTAACGCGAAAGCAGAAACCTATCGGACAGGGGTACAAGCATTGGGTTTGCAAGGTTACACAGCGATGCAGCTAATGCAAATTGTGGGCGATCGCAGTGTTCGCATTATTCCTGATATCATTGTTGGTGGTAATAATGGTAGTAATAATGGTTTAGCAGATGGTTTATTGTCTATGATTCTTTTGAATCAAACTAATAGCAAAACCCATCTAGAATCGAAAATCCCTACACCTCCACCTCTTCCTAATCCTGTAGTTGCTAAAGCTGAATCTATTAATCATAACAGTTAAGATTCAGATCCCCGACTTCTCTAAGAAGTCGGGGATCTTGTTCTTGTGAATGTTTTTATTGAGAGTAGTGATAAAATTAAAATTAAATTATGGGGTTAAATAAATGACAACAACAGTTGCAAAAATCATTCCCATAGAAGAATTTTTAAAGCTGGGTTTTATTGATGAATCACCAGCTTGGGAATATATTAACTCAGAAGTAATTCAAAAACCAATGGGTGGCGGTAAACACAGTTTATTACAAAAAAAATTAATAGCAGTTATTGACACAGCAACAAGTGACTATGAAGCTTTTCCAGAAATGCGCTGTAACTGTGGAAATCGTTCTGTAGTTCCCGATGTTCTGGTGATTGCTACTGATCAAATACCATTAGATGAAAGCGGTGATATTATTAGCAGTGGGATTAATTTTGCACCTCTTTGGGTAATTGAAATCCTTTCACCTAGCCAAAGTCAGACTAAGGTAACTGGTAATATTTTACATTGTATTAAACATGGTACTAAACTTGGTTGGTTGCTTGATCCAAGTGAGCGTTCAATTTTAGTTTATCAGCCTAATACTTTACCAGATTTGTTAACTGGAAAAGATAGATTACCAGTTTTAGAAGGTGTGAATTTAATCATCACAGTTGAAGAAGTATTTGCTTGGTTGCAAATAAAGAGGTAAATATGAAGCTGGCGAATAGAATTCGCAGCTACACGAACAAAGTCCGCCTGCGCGGACTCAATAAAAATCAAAGGTTTGAAACCCACGCAGGTGGGTTTTGCCTGTGTAGACGTGGTTTCTAACCGCCGATTTAACTACTCAAAATGAGGATGATTGATGGTGAGATTGTATTCTGATGAGCGATTTTCATAAATAAATCGGCCATGATGATAAATTAGTATGTGATTTTGGGAATACTTAAAGTAGGAAGTTACTACAGTCAGATTTAAACAATGGATTTGGTTAATTTAAAGCCAACTGGTACAGGTTGGGAATTTGTAACTGAGGCTGATTTAGAAGATTTTGTCTGGGCTAATTTAAACCAACTATTCGGATTAACTCCCCTGAAGTATTACTCTTTTTTCACAAAAACTCCACACGTCCTACCATCTCTTCAGGTGTCATCACTTCATAAATCAGAACTAAAGTTTCAATGATTTCTCCAATTGAACGAGTTCCTTTTTTACAGTATGTAATCCCAGGATGATTAAGCTGACGACTCGCAATAATCAAAAAATCTGTATCTTGGGTAAACAGCACTCGTTGCGTTTTCTGAATAAACCCTAACTGAACTTCATCAGATTGAGTGCGTAATCCGACATTGTTAGTTGTTGTGACATCAATTCCATAACGACGCAACCCAAGAGCGATCGCCGGATCAGCATTTTCATCTAAATGAAAGCGAATTTTTTCACTCATTTCTCAACTGTTTGAGTTTTTCTTGAAGACGTGAAGGATAATTTTGTTTCAGTACCTCAACCAATTTATCCTCTTGCACAGTGCGTGCATCAATCTCATCTCGATGATCAAAATAATAAGCCATTGCTGCATAAACAGATGCCAGAGACAAGTCATATTTACCAGCAATTTCTACTAGAGAATACCCTAGTTTTAAATGTAGAACTGCTATATCCTCCACCGCAATACGAGTACCAGCAATTCGGGGTTTTCCACTTCGGACATCAGCAGCAATTTCGATGTATTCTTGACTAACTAACTGCATCAATAAATTTTTCACCTCCGTCTAACTTAAAATTATAAGATAATTAGCGCGGTATCTCCACAAAATTGAGGAAAAATAGATGAGTTTATTAAAAGATCAGGTTGCAATTGTCACAGGTGCATCACGGGGAATTGGTAGAGCGATCGCTTTACAATTAGCATCTCAAGGTGCAAAAGTAGTAGTTAACTACGCTAGTTCCAGCACAGCAGCAGAGGAAGTAGTCGCAGAAATTACAGCAGCGGGAGGAGAAGCGATCGCCCTCCAAGCAGATGTTTCCCAAGAAAATCAAGTAGATACACTCATTAAAACCACCTTAGAAAAATTCCAGCGCGTGGATATCTTAGTCAACAATGCAGGTATTACCCGTGACACCCTGCTATTAAGAATGAAATTAGCAGAATGGCAAGCAGTCATAGACCTTAATTTAACTGGAGTATTTTTATGTACAAAAGCTGTGAGTAAAATTATGCTTAAACAACGTTCGGGGCGGATTATTAACATCGCTTCCGTCGCGGGACAAATGGGCAACCCTGGACAGGCCAACTACAGCGCAGCCAAAGCCGGAGTAATTGGCTTTACCAAAACAGTAGCTAAAGAACTCTCTTCTCGTGGCATTACCGTCAATGCCGTTGCTCCTGGTTTTATTACCACTGACATGACCAGCGATATCAAAGCCGATGGTATCCTGCAATATATCCCCCTGGGGCGTTTTGGTAAACCAGAAGAAATTGCTGGCATGGTGCGCTTTTTAGCAGCAGATCCCGCCGCAGCTTATATCACAGGACAAGTATTTAATGTTGATGGCGGTATGGTGATGTAGTTTTATAATACTCAGATCCCCGACTTCTCAAAGAGATCCCCGACTTCTCAAAGAAGTCGGGGATCTATATCCTATTCACGAATTATTCAACATTCTTTGTCCAAGGGTAAAGCCTAACAGCAAAATAATACCGACAGCAGTAGCCAGCATCACAGATAAACTCATACCCTGGACTTTCATAGCCAGTAAATTACAACCTAAAGTAATTGACCATAAGATAAAAGCTGCATTGCGTTGGGATAGTCCCCAAGCCAACAAGCGATGATGGATGTGGTCTTTACCTGGTGTACTCAGAGGGTTTTTGCCTGCCATGAGTCGGCGAACAAACACTTGAGTAGTGTCAATAACTGGCAACAGCAGAAATAAAACCGTCGGGATTAGGGCATAGATTGTATTTAATTGGAGTTTGCCTAAAATGCTGGTTGCTGCTAACACATAGCCAAAAAAGTATGCACCAGCATCACCCATAATGATGTGTGAGGGGTGAAAATTATGGCGTAAAAAGCCCAGTGCCGCCCCTCCCAAAGCCGCTAAAACCAAAGTAGCAGCAGCGCGATTATCAAACTGGGCAGACACGCCTAACAAACTGATAGCAGTGATAAAGCTGATGCCACCAGCCAAACCATCCATCCCATCCATGAGGTTAACAGCATTAGTGATCCCCACCACCCACAGCACCGTTAACGCCATAGACAAGAGGGAATCAATGGGTGTACCAAAGGCAACTTTGATGCTAATGCCATTACCAACCAACAGAAGTGCTGTTGTTACCTGCGCCCATAAACGCACAGATGGAGGTAAACCAAACTGGTCATCAATAAATCCCACTAAAACTAAAATTGAACCACCGAGGAGAATCGTTAAGACCTGAGCTAAAACCCCTTGCAGTTCAATTGGCCGCAAGAGACTAGCTAAGACCAAAGCCGCAATGACACCCGCGTAGATTGCCAAACCTCCCGCATTAGGTAAAGGTTCTTGATTCAATCGTCGGGCGTTGGGTTGATCTGCCCAACCTACCTCTAAGGCAAATTTGCGAATTGTGGGAATTAAACGCCAGGTGACAACTAAAGCTAATAGAAACGTAAATACTACAGCTAACCAGCCGGAGCCGCTAGGGTCAGCAATGCCAAGGGATTTAAGGGAGTTTGCTAAGTTCATCTGCTCCCAATATAATCATTAGTTTTATGGTCAAACATAAGTAAGTAGGTTGGTGTTGAAAATTGTCGTTATGGCAAGGCAAAAGGCAAAAGGCAAGAGGCAAGAGTGAAGAGGGTTTGGGCGATTTTACATTTCTTTACACAGTTTGGTTTTATTGTGTTCACCTACTTATCAACTGTTAATATTAATCAATTTTGGGATTTTGATTGTTAATCTAAATTGGGGAAAGGGATTAGCACTCTTGGTCAGTGAGTGCTAAATTGTCTAATGGAAGCAATAGAAAAATAAAACATGACTAAGATTATTGCATTTAATGAAGAATCACGGCGTGCTTTAGAAAAGGGTATTAACGCCCTGGCAGATGCGGTGAAAATCACTTTAGGTCCAAAAGGTCGTAACGTCCTATTAGAGAAAAAATTTGGTATTCCCCAAATTGTTAACGATGGTATCACTGTTGCTAAAGAAATTGAACTAGAAGATCCTCTAGAAAATACTGGCGCTAGACTAATTCAGGAAGTAGCATCAAAAACTAAGGATATAGCTGGGGATGGGACTACCACTGCCACAGTTCTAGCACAAGCCTTGATTAAGGAAGGTTTGAAGAATGTAGCTGCGGGGACAAATCCCATCAGTTTAAAACGGGGTATTGATAAAACCGTTGAGGCGCTGGTAAAGGAAATTGCCAATATCGCTAAACCTGTAGAAGGAAGTGCCATTTCCCAAGTTGCCACAGTTTCCGCTGGTAATGATGCGGAAGTTGGACAAATGATAGCACTGGCGATGGAGAAAGTGACCAAAGACGGTGTTATTACCGTTGAAGAATCTAAATCCTTTACTACTGAACTAGAAGTGGTAGAAGGAATGCAGGTTGATAGAGGTTATATTTCTCCCTACTTCATCACCAACAACGAACGGATGACAGTAGAGTTTGAAAACGCCCGCATCCTGATTACTGATAAAAAAATCAGCAGCATTCAAGATTTAGTCCCCATTTTGGAAAAAGTTGCCCGTTCCGGTCAACCTTTATTGATTATTGCCGAAGATGTAGATGGTGATGCTTTAGCAACTTTGGTTGTGAATAAAGCGCGTGGTGTATTAGCGATCGCTGCGATTAAAGCTCCTGGTTTTGGCGAACGTCGCAAAGCTATGTTAGAAGACATTGCCATTCTCACCGATGGACAAATGATTTCTGAAGACATTGGCTTAAGCTTAGATACCGCCACTTTGGAAATGTTGGGAACTGCGGAGAAAATCCACATTGACAAGGAAAATACCACCATTGTGGCTGGTAATGCTGCTAAACCAGAAATCCAAATTCGGATTGAGCAAATTCGTAAACAGTTAGCCGCAACTGATTCCGACTATGATACCGAAAAACTGCAAGAACGCATTGCTAAGTTAGCCGGTGGGATTGCCGTAATTAAAGTCGGTGCCGCTACAGAAACCGAACTCAAGGACAAAACCTTGCGGATTGAAGACGCACTCAACGCTACCAAAGCCGCAGTAGAAGAAGGTATTGTTCCTGGTGGTGGTGCAACCTTAATTTATCTATCTACCAAGATAGAAGCAATTAAAAACAGCCTCACC
Source organism: Anabaena sp. 54 (assembly GCF_017355725.1). Classification (NCBI taxonomy): domain Bacteria; kingdom Bacillati; phylum Cyanobacteriota; class Cyanophyceae; order Nostocales; family Nostocaceae; genus Anabaena; species Anabaena sp. 54. The sequence continues at coordinate 75,144 of NZ_JAAVWA010000023.1, read as the reverse complement.
CCCGAAGAAAGAATTGGTGCTGATATTGTTAAAAAAGCTTTAGAAGCTCCCCTGCGGCAAATCTCAGAGAACGCTGGGGCAGAAGGTTCTGTCATTGTTGCCAGAGTTCGGGAAACGGATTTGAATATCGGTTATAACGCAGCTACAGGCGAATTTGAAGACTTAATTGCTGCTGGTATTATTGATCCCGCAAAGGTGGTTCGTTCCGCTTTACAAAATGCTTCTTCTATTGCCAGTATGGTACTAACCACCGAAGCCATTATTGCTGAAAAGCCTGAAAAACAATCCGCTGGGTCCCCTGATGGTGGCATGGGTGGCATGGGCGGTATGGGCGGTATGGGCGGTATGGGCGGTATGGGTGGCATGGGTGGTATGGGTGGCATGGGCGGCATGGGTATGTTCTAATTTGCCACTTTCCCAAATCCATATATAAATAACCGAATAACCCACCCCTAAACTTAGTAAGGGTGGGTTTTTTTAAGCTAATTTCTACCTAGCCACTTTTGTCCATTTAAGCGATACACTAACCGAGATACCAATAAATCTAGGGTAATTTTACGCTCATCAATTAAAAACGATTCCAAGGTACTTGGTTTTTTACCTTCATTACAGGAAAATCCCTTTTTACCTTGAATATTGGCTTCAGGGAAATATACGTTAAACTGGCGCTGTCCCCCTTGCCAAGAACCGATAACTTGCCAACATTCTTCTGCTGAATTAAAACCAATAATAGAATACTTCTGCTTGGCAAAAGCCAGCTTCACATCTGGCACACCTTCTTTAGTAATTGCCTCTTGTAACGCTGGTAGGTAATGTTGCTGCATAAACTCTTCAAAAGGCTTATCTTCCAACGCTGGGGGCTTTTCCTTTTTGGCGGCTTTCGCGTCTGCGGAGGGCTTTTCTGGGGCGGTTGTAGCAGGATTAGAACCCACATCACCCGCTTGATTTTGATTAGTTTCTTCTGCCATTGCTCATTTTGGGTAGTCAGTTATTTTTATTTTGACATACCAGAGCATAGCTACAGCTATTTAGATATAAAATAAGATTTTAAGAGTAATTAACCGCAGATTAACGCAGATTAGCGCAGATAAAGACGGATGAATTAATAAGTTTCATGATTCTGTGCAGCTTGGCCTATCATTGGGATAAAATCGTTTAAATAGTAACTTTTCACGAAGTATGTTGGATAAAATGGGTAATGGGTAATTTGGGACTTTTAAAATCCCATACCCTCCAGCGATATTTCAACCACCTGCAACAGCGGGAACAATACTCACTTCATCTCCATCTTTGAGGACTGTTTCTGCCCCTTCTAAAAAGCGGATATCTTCACTATTGACATAGAAATTCAAAAACCGTCTGAGATTGCCTTCATCATCACACAAACGTGCTTTGATTCCAGGACAGCTTACTTCTAAGGAATTTAATAATGCAGAAATATTACTAGCAGTACATTCTAAAGTAGCTTGTTCGTTTGTAAATTTTTGCAAAGCAGTGGGAATTAAAACTTTTACAGCCATTGTTTAAACGTTAATTGTTAGTGAGTGATTTGCTTGGTAGGGGTAAAGCAAAAGCTTAATGGTGTCAACTTAAGCTACAGATGTCTTATTTGTTGGCTTCCACACCCACCCAGAAATGAATTTCCGGGCTAATAGCGAAAGTAAACTAAAGTTTACTCAAAAATTTCCGGGTTATTTAGTCATCAAAAGACAACTTCTGCTATTAGACTGGGAATATGGCTAACGCCACGCTACGCTATCATTCCCAGGCGGGCTACAGGTTTTACGTTAAGTTGACACCAATGAAGCTCTTGCTTTACCCCTACAATTAATTGGTAGTGAAAGGATTAGACTGTAACTTCTTGCCATTCTAAACGGTCAAGTGTGCGGGATCTTTCTAAAGCCCGTTCAAAACTATCTAGTTTAGCATCAATAGTTAAAGGTTCGCCAATATAACCTTGAATTGCTTCCTGGGTTTTCAAACCATTGCCAGTAATATAAACTACTGTAGTTTCATCTGGATCAATTTTGCCAGCTTCTACTAGTTTTTTCAGAACTGCAACGGTTGTACCCCCTGCGGTTTCCGTAAAAATGCCTTCGGTTTCTGCTAAGAGTTTGATACCTTCGATAATTTCCGCATCATTAACTGATTCAATATTACCGTTGGTTTTTTGAGCTATTTCTACAGCATATACCCCATCAGCCGGGTTGCCAATAGCAATTGATTTAGCAATTGTATTCGGTTTAACTGGTTGAATGAAGTCTCTACCTTCTTTAAAAGCTTTCGCAATTGGGGAACAACCTTCCGCTTGAGCGCCACTGAAACGAACATCTTTATCTTCCACTAAACCAACTTTGACAAATTCTTGGAAACCTTTATAAATTTTGGTAAACAGAGAACCAGAAGCCAAAGGAGCAACTATATGATCTGGTAATTGCCAACCTAGTTGTTCTGCAACTTCAAAACCTAATGTCTTAGAACCTTCGGAATAGTAGGGACGCAGGTTAATATTCACAAAACCCCAACCGTGGGTATTGGCGACCTCCGAACAAAGACGATTAACTTGATCATAGTTGCCTTTCACAGCCATCAGAGTTGGACTATAAATCAAGCTACCGATAACTTTACCAGCTTCTAAGTCAGAAGGAATAAATACACAACAATCTAAACCGGCATGAGCTGCGATCGCCGCGGTAGAATTGGCTAAGTTACCTGTACTAGCACAAGAAACAGTCGTAAAACCTAATTCTCTTGCTCTACTGAGGGCAACGGACACCACCCGATCCTTAAAGCTCAGGGTGGGCATATTGACGGCATCATTTTTAATATAAAGTTTATTTAGACCCAGGCGACGGGCGAGACGGTGGGAACGCACCAATGGAGTCATCCCTGTGCCTACATCTATAAAATTATCTGTAGCAACGGGCAAAAAGTGACGGTAGCGCCAAATCGAATTAGGACCAGCTTCAATAGTTTCTCGACTAACTAAGCTCTTGAGAACATTGTAATCATATTTGACTTCCAACGGTCCAAAACACAACTCACAGACATGAGTAGCTTTGAGTTCGTATTCTGCTCCACACTCTTTACACTTCAAAGCCTTGAGGATAGAAGTGTTCGCTTGGTTGAGGTTTGTAATCGCCTGAGTCATAATCTTGCTTTCCCTGGGTATCCGTCAACTTTGGAATCATACTAACACGAGGCAAAATCCACGTCAAACATACCCGACTATTTTTATCGGGTTTAATTAGAGGCAAGAGGCAAGAGGCAAGAGGCAAGAGGCAAGAGGCAAGAGGCAAGAGGCAAGAGGCAAGAGGCAAGAGGCAAGAGGCAAGAGGCAAGAGGCAAGGGGCAAGAGTCTTACCAATTACCAATTACCAATTACCAATTCTCAATCTTTTATGAAAATCTCAAATTTTAGTGTATTTTGGCTAGTGCTGCATGAATTCTGATTCTGCTAAACCTGATGAAATAAATTCTGAATTTCCTAAGTCAGAATCAATTTTTCATCAGGTTGATAAAAAGGTAAATAATTCTCATTCTGTCCCAGACAATGTAGATGTTGCTGATTCTGCTAAACCTGATGAAATAAAGTCTGAATTTCTGAAATCAGAATCGGTTTTTTATCAAGTTGATCAAGAGGTAAATAATTCTAACTCTGGCAAGATAAATACAGATTTTGCTGATCATAAAGTAGAATCTAGTCCCATTATCCCTACTAATTCAGAGTTAAATTCTGTAATTGCTTATTTAAAGGGTAATTCTGCTGCTGAAAATCCAGAATTTAATATTCCTAATGAGGGGGAGACTGGTGCTATTTTAGCTAATTTACCAAATACTGATTTAGAATTAATAGAACAAAAGGTAGATCATAATATTCAAGTTCAGTTAAAAACTGAAGGAGAGCGACTATTATTAATTTTGCCCACCGAGTTGCAAGTACCGGCATCAGAATTTAATTGGGGGGAAATTTGGCAACAAATGAAACAGCGTCTCAATGCGGGCGATCGCTTACGGAAACCAAATACATTCCTGCATCTAGTAGCCAAAGATAGATTGTTAGATAACAGACAATTGCAAGATTTGGCAGAAACTTTAAATACATACCAAATTCAACTAAAATCTGTAGCTACCAGTCGAAGACAAACTGCGATCGCCGCTTGTACCCTGGGTTATTCCGTAGAACAAATCCAACTCCAAACATCCCTCACCTCGGATATTCAACCGACTCCCAGCGCCCTAGCAGATGCCCTCTATCTGCAAATGACGGTCAGATCAGGTGTGGAAATTCGTCATCCCGGTACGGTAATCATCTTGGGAGATATCAATCCTAGTGGTATCGTCATTGCCGATGGGGATATTCTCATTTGGGGACGATTGCGGGGAGTTGCCCATGCTGGTGCCGGTGGGAATCGGGAATCTCTGATCATGGCTTTGCAAATGGAAGCAACCCAATTGCGAATAGCTGATGCTGTTGCTAGATCCCCAGAAAAAACCCTCACCGGCTTCTTTCCTGAAGTTGCACATATTACACCTGAAGGAATTCGCATTGTTAAAGCCGATGATTTTTCCCGCAGTCAATTAAGTAGTCGAATGCAATTAATTACACAAAATCTGATCTAAAATTCTTGCCCAGTTAAGAATCTACAGCAGCTTTTAACAGTCAGCAGTAAAACCCTTTCGGTGCAAGGTTTGATAATTAATATTTGTACCTCATTTACCTGCAATATACTGGATATGTAATTAATTTTTGTTAGGTTACTAAATTAGAATCAATCAATAGCAATAAAAATATTTTATTGTTGTTCCCTGAACTTTCATAAAGCATTATCATGACTCGCATTATTGTCATTACCTCCGGTAAAGGGGGAGTCGGTAAAACCACAGTTTCAGCTAATTTAGGGATGGCTTTAGCCAAAATAGGCAAACAAGTAGCCTTAATTGATGCAGATTTTGGGCTGAGAAATTTAGATTTACTTCTAGGACTAGAAAATCGTATTGTTTATACAGCAGTAGAGGTCTTGGCAAGGGAGTGTCGTTTAGAACAAGCTTTAGTTAGAGATAAACGACAACCTAATTTGGTACTTCTCCCAGCTACCCAACATCGCAACAAAGAATCCGTTACACCCGACCAAATGAAGTTACTGGTAAATGCTTTAGCGCAAAAGTACCAGTATGTGATGATTGACTGCCCCGCAGGAATTGAAATGGGGTTTAAAAATGCGACTGCACCCGCTAAAGAAGCCCTAATTGTTACCACTCCCGAAATTTCCGCCGTCCGTGATGCTGACAGGGTAGTGGGATTACTCGAAGCCCAAGGTGTCAAAAAAATTAACTTAATAGTTAACAGGATTAGACCGGCAATGGTACAGGCAAATGATATGATGTCTGTAGAAGATGTTCAGGAACTTCTCGCCATCCCCATAATTGGAATCATCCCCGACGATGAGCGGGTGATTGTTTCTACCAATCGTGGCGAACCTTTAGTATTATCAGACACTTCCTCTTTAGCTGCCACCGCTTTTGAGAATATTGCTCGGAGATTGGAAGGGGAAACTGTCGAATTTCTGGAGCTTGACTCATCTAATAACAACATCTTCTCTCGGTTGAGAAAGATGTTGTGGTCAAAGATTGTTTAATTTACTTGCCAGTGTTTCTGCCTTACACATACCCGCAATGATTCTTGAAATTTTAGAAAAATTTTTTGTTCGTAGTCCCGATAACAGCCGCGATGACGTTAAACGTCGTTTGCAAGTGGTAATATCCCATGACCGTGCGGACTTAGACCCCCAAACTTTAGAAAAAATGCGTCGGGAAATCCTGGAAATCGTTTGTCGCTATGTCGAAATAGAAACAGACGGTTTAGAGTTTTGCCTAGAAAGCAGCCAACGGACAACAGCTTTAATTGCTAATTTACCAATCCGTAGGATTAAAGAAAGCCTAGATGAAACGGTTCTAGAAAGTAGTGATATCTTACTGTAGGGGCGCAGGGTCTGCGCCCTGAATTGTCTGGGATTGGACATTAAAAAGCGAATGGCGGCATTAATTTGACCACCTTCCCATGACTTGACCAATCACCGCCAATTCTGACATTAATTTATCAAACAGGTCTGGGGTTAAAGATTGGGGTCCATCCGATAAGGCTTTAGCTGGATTGGGATGTACTTCTATCATTAACGAATCCGTACCTGCTGCGATCGCCGCCATAGCCATAGCAGGGACAAACTCAGACCAACCCACACCATGACTAGGATCAATCATGATGGGTAAATGGGTCAATTTTCGCAATACTGGTACAACCGATAAATCCAGGGTATTGCGAGTATACTGACGGTCAAAAGTTCTAATTCCCCGTTCACACAAAATTACATTGGCATTACCCGCCGCTAAAATATACTCAGCCGCCATTAACCAATCTTCAATAGTGGCAGCCATACCGCGTTTTAACAGCACTGGTTTGGGTTGCGCTCCCACTTTCTTCAGCATGGAGAAATTCTGCATATTTCTCGCCCCCACCTGAATCACATCGGCAACTTCGCCAATTTTCTCCAAATCTTCCGTATCCATAACTTCGGTGATAATCCCCAACCCGCTGACTTTCCGCGCGGTTGCTAACAATTCCAAAGCGCTTTCACCATGACCTTGAAAAGCATAGGGTGACGTGCGGGGTTTATAGGCGCCACCTCGCAGAAACTTAGCTCCTGCCGCCTTTACCCGCAGCGCCGTTTCTACAATCATCTCTTCATTTTCCACAGAACAGGGTCCAGCCACAACTACCAAAGGATGATGTTCACCAAACACCACATCACCTTGAGGAGTATTCACCACCACTTCAGAGGTTTGTCCGTGACGGAACTGACGACTGGCTCGTTTATAGGGTACTTCCACTCGTAATACTTTCTCAATCCATTGACTCAATTCTTGAATGCGGGGGGGGTCTAAATCAGCCGTTTCCCCAACTAAAGCAATGACCACCTTATGTTGACCAATAATTTTTTCTGGAGTTAGTCCCCAGCCTGATAATTCTGTGGTAATCCGATTTATTTCTTCCTGTGGGGAACCAACTTTCATGACGATAATCATTTACGAGTTCCTTTTTTAAGTAAATTTTTGATTAACTAACTTTAGATTAACAACAAAAACTCATGAAAAAAAACAGCAATTCTCATTTTGAAAAAAATAAGATAAAATTCTCTTAATTTAAGTGTAAACCCTGTATTAAATTATTCTTTTTTAATAGATAATTATCATCCGACGCTGGAGATAGATAGGGTTTTAAAAATCTTTAAAAATCTAGACATGAAGAATTGATTTCAACTTACCAATCTAGCTGAAATTCTAAGCAAATTTATAGTTTTTTGAATAAATAACTTTCTCCTCCTCTTTCAATATATTGACATTTTTCAACCAGAATTTATTTTTTTAAATGGGACATATTCCCTGAGAATAAATGAGAAAAAATCCGACCAATCTTTAAACCAAATAAATTTTAATAGGCTACGCATATCATTAAAAAAAGAAGTTCGGGTTACTAATAACTCACGAACTTTCTGATAGGTATAATTAACTAAATCTAAAACAGTATGAAATAAAAAAGCTAATAAATTCAAAGACAATAATAACTCACACAAATGATTTTCTCCATGACCAAAGTTATGCTCTAAATTATAACCGTGATTTTTAAGAATGTTATTCCCTTCATTCTCAACTTTCCATCTGCTGCGTGCAGCCTTGACAATTTTTTCAACATTATTTTCAGTGATCTTATGATTAGTAATCCAATTATTTTGGTAGATGATTTTCTGTGTTTTTTCATTAATAACAGTTACTTCGCACCAATTAACTTCGAGACTGGAGTCTTCATCTTTTAAGGGAACTCTAGAAGCATAGCGATTAAAATTTCTTCATCTAAATAGACAAACTTTTTCAAAACTCCATTTTTATTTAACCATTCATAGACTTCTTGAAAAGTCATAAAGATAGTAGCGGCTGGAACTGGATCTAACAAATTTCTTATTTGATTATCACAGGGGATTTTCTTAATTGAAAATAAACTTTCTGCGTTATCTTTTCCTTTATTGCTTTTCATTAATCTTTGATGCTCTAAAAAAGACGCTGACTGCGTAAAAAAGATTGAAAATGCTGCCATCACTGCGTCTTCTACCTGATATTTCGTATTATTTCCAGGTTTTCTTTCATCAGGTAAATCATGTAATTGTTGACGTAAAAATTGCATTAATTCAGGAATTTCTAGTGTCGCTGTCTTTGGAGTCATGTTTGAGTAATTTGATGCACTATCAGATTTTTAACTCACCGATTTTACATCATCTGACAACAATTATAAATTTTTATTTCCCTTGGATTCCCTATTCTAAAACCCGAACGATAAACTGGATTTTCCCCATTCGTTGTCAAGCAATCTCTCTAGTTTATTGAGTATTCATACTTATTTTTCAACCCGACTGTTTTTTTAGCCAGAGGCAATGGCTAAAAAATAGTTACTTTGTACTATATTTTGAATTCCAAAATCGGGGCTAATACTTTATTTTTCTCAAAATGAGAATTGCTGTTTTTTTAGCCAGAGGCAATGGCTAAAAAATAGTTACTTTGTACTATATTTTGAATTCCAAAATCGGGGCTAATACTTTATTTTTCTCAAAATGAGAATTGCTGCTTCGCTATCGCTCAATTTCCCTGAAGAATTTAGTAGGGGCGATCGCCACCAATTAACCACCGAATCCTTCATCCTGTAAATCCTGATTCAGACAAATTCCCACAGCGATCGCTCATCATTAATTATCCTCAAATTAACAACCTTATTTTGGTGCGATTAGAGTTATTTCAGATCCCCGACTTCTTAGAGAAGTCGGGGATCTAGGGATCTAGGGACAGCGATCGCCACCAATTAACCACCGAATCCTTCATCCTGTAAATCCTGATTCAGACAAATTCCCACAGCGATCGCTACCAATTATACTAAACACGGGTGAGATTTAAACTTTTGCCAAATGACAAAGAACCCAGATGTGCAGGGGTAAAGCAAGAGCTTCATAGGTGTCAACTTAAGCTCAAATCCCTACCACATCTCGTTCCTAGTCTCTGACTAGGAATGCAGTTGATGAGGCTCTGCCTCTAATATCATTGAAGGCAGAGCCTTCTAGAATTCATTCCCAGTCAGAGACTGGGAATCAGACGACTTGAGTTCTTTGCGGGATAGATGTTTTACGTTAGGTTGACACCAATAAGCTTTTGCTTTACCCCTACGTTTAGAATCAAACAATCAAGCCGTTTTGAGTATAATCACCGTCAAATTAGCAACCTCATCTGCAAACAGATCCCTCATCCTGTAAATCCTGAAATCCTGGAAATCCTGATTCAGACAATTAATCACCGTCAAATTAGCAACCTCATCTGCAAACAGATCCCTCATCCTGTAAATCCTGAAATCCTGGAAATCCTGATTCAGACAATTAATCACCGTCAAATTAGCAACCTCATCTGCAAACAGATCCCTCATCCTGTAAATCCTGAAATCCTGTAAATCCTGATTCAGACAATTAATCACCGAGTCCCCCATCCTGTAAATCCTTAAAATCCTGATATGGCTTGCGCCACGCTACGCTATCAGACAATTTAATTACCGTCACGTCGATTTTTCTAATGTTGCGTAGTCTATGCTAAATATCCCAACCCCAAACAACCAAATTATGAAAACTAGAACTAATCAAATTCTTCTATCTATCAGGGTAAGCTTATTTGGCTTGATTGCTTTCACTCCTAGCATCAGTATTGCCCAACCAATCGCACAACTTAACAACTGGGAATTTCACCCCAAGTCCCAGCAATTAAAAATTAGTCTCTCCGCAACTGCAACACCCCAATATTTCCAACTAATGCAACCACCACGAATAGTTCTCGATTTGCCTAACACCAAATTGGGTAAAGTCCTCACCCAAAAAGAATATTCAGGCGCAATTCAAAGAATTCGTATCTCTCAACTTAACGCCAATATTACCCGAATAGTTCTTGACCTCGCACCAGGAACTCAATTACAAACCAATCAAATACAACTTCAACCTCTTTCTCGACAAAAACCTACGCGCTGGGTCTTAAATCCTCATATTACCTTTTCTCCTGCTAACAGTCTCTTAACCACACCCTCCACTAGCCTACCACCATCCACAAATCTCACCACTAACTCCCAACAACCCTTAATCACCGTCCCACCCCTAAATTCTCAAAACCCCTCACCCATAATCAATTCCCCCCTTCCTCCCGCAATGTTGCCCACACCTGAAGAAAACAAAAACAGTTCCCCAAATAACCCTAAAGAAATTCCCATTATTGAATTTGGTCAACCTTTACCCAGCCAAAAATTTTAGCTTAACCCACTGGTTTCTCAACCCAAAAATTTGTAACAATAGAAATCAGCAGGTTATTTTCCTCAGTTCCAATATTTTTTGGTAGTTTTTAGACATGAGTAATACCAGTAATTTTCGTGAAGCTTTCCGTGAGGCGAAAACTCATGGACTTGTTGGACCCAATGTCATCGCTAACGCCCTCCCCTACGTCGGTGGTGGATTAGTCCTAACTGCATTGGGAACTTATGGTGGTTTAGGCATTATCCGCACTAACCCTGGACTCTTTTTTCCTACCTTTATTGGGGCGGTAATTCTCGAATTAATTTTATTCTTCGTTGCCCAAAATGTCGCATCCAAAGGTAACAAAGCCCTAGCTTTACCTCTATTGGGTATTTACAGTCTACTATCTGGATACACATTGAGTGGCTTGGTATTTGTGGCTTTGAGAACCCAAGGGGTAGGTATTCAAGGTATTGGTATTGCTGCTCTTAGTTGTGGAATTACCTTCATTGCTGCCCGAAAAATCGGTTCTAATCTTTCGGAAGCAGATGGGATGGCGTTGACAAAAACCGTTAGTTTGGGCATTGTTGCCTTATTGGTGGTTTGTCTTCTCCAATTTGCCTTTGCCTTGTTTGGTGTTTACACACCCAGTTGGTTAGAAATTGGTATCTCTGGTATAGGTGTATTTCTCTTCGCTGGAGCATCAGTAGTTGATTTCTACATCTTGCCTCGCACTTATCGCAATGATGAATATTTGCCAGCAGCTTTGTCAATGTACCTTACCTACATCAACTTATTCGTCTTTATCTTACGCTTGCTTATTGCTATCAATGGTCGTGATTAAGTATATTTAGGCTGAGAAAACTCAAACTTGTCAGGAAAGAGGAAAAGGGAAAGAAAAATCTTTAACCTTCTTCCTCCTGACTCCTGACTCCTGACTCGGTGACTATATTTAAAATCTTTCTGTATCTTGAGGACTTCCCACAGCCCCCGGTTGAGATAAAAAGAAATTTTGAGCCGATTCATTTTGATAAATACATCTAATATCTGGCTTTTCACTATTTAAGTCCCCTGTAAACCCAAAGGTATTCAGGCGATTCTTACATTCTCGTACCTGATCTGATGTTACAAGTTTTTTATTTTCTAAAATAGCCCAGTTATTTTGACGAATTACACATCCAGGGCGGATATTCGGCTGGGCAACAAAGACATTAAAGGGATTAAGAGTGACAAAGAGTCTGGCATCCATCACCATGGCACTAGATCCAAACTGCACACAAATCTCAGGATTTGGAGCTCTGGTGTCAATGAACTCACGGGAAGCTACGTTTGATGAACTTAATGTAGTTGTCGAACTAAACGCAATCCCAATCCCAATTCCCAAAATCATCACTCCTCCTAAAAGGGCAATGGTGGCGAAGTTAAACACCGGGGATTGGAAAATAGAGGGTTTAGGGTTATTCGTTGGTCTAGTATTAGCAGATTTACGTCTCATTTTCGCTTTATTACCTTCGTCCCAAGAGTGGTTTTTTAATTTCTCCCTTATTCAGTATGCCGATCCTTGAAGATAATTATCCCCTATTTTCAATTTTAAGGAAAATATAAAATAAAAAAAGCCCGCATTAGCGGACTTCCTAGCTTTAAAAAATTTACCGATTACTTGACATTCTGACTCTTAGAAGTGTAGTAAACCTTACTACCTGTATCGGGAACAAAATGACAACCAATAGCAGAATTCCACAAAGACTTCCAAACTGGTTCTTTTGATTCGTGGAAATACTCACCCATAATTGGTTTAATTGCCTCAGTCGCTTTCAACAAGTTGTAATGAGGCATATTCAAGAAAATGTGGTGAGCAACATGAGTACCGATATCATGATGAATGTGGTTAAAAATTCCATAATTTCGGTCAACACTAGAAATTGCCCCTTTCAGGAAAGTCCATTCTTCCCCACGATACCAAGGAATTCCCGGTTCAGTATGGTGTAAGAAAGTCACCAAATCCAACCAAATAATAAAGACAATGTAAGGGCCAGCGTAGTATTTTAACAACCACATCCAACCATATTGATAAGTGAATAAACCTAACACAGCCACCATACTAATCCAAAGGGTGGTGCTGGTGATAATGTCCCATTTTTCTGAAGGCTTAAACAGCGGGCTGCTGGGTGAAAAGTGAGAACCTTCTTTACCAGGAGAACGCTTGAATAAATAAACTGGATAAGCCAATAAGAACAGATAAAAACGCCCTATTCTCTGCGCTAAAGGCATCTCATCATACTCTGATTCAGAGACAGGATACCAGCTTTCATCATTCTCCAAACTGCCTGTATTTTTGTGGTGAGTTCTGTGGCTAATTCTCCAACCATGATAAGGAACAAGAATGAAAGTATGGGTAATATGACCAACTAGATCATTTAACCACTTATGCTTAGAAAAAGATTGGTGTCCGCAGTCATGACCAACTACAAACAAAGCCCAAAACATCGTTCCTTGCATTACCCAAAAAATTGGCCAGAAATACCAAGAATCTAGGTAATTGGCAACTGCATACAGCAGTCCCACAATCAGAACATCACGGAAGAAATAATAAAGCGATTTAGTCACACTAGGCTGAAAACATTCAGCGGGAATAGCAGCTTTTAAATCCTGAAGAGTAAAAGGTAACTTTTCTTTACCTTCACCAGGTTGGGAACTAGGGTCTTGATTAAACTGGATTGTATCTAATTGCACTGGATTGGTTGATTGTAAATTATCAATTAACTGTGAGGTAATATTTAGTTACCACTGGAATTTAAACAGAGAAATATTGGCAATTTTACTCAACATTCGTGGTTAATTGCCAAACTAAAGGAACTGGTGATGAAAGTACAAGTAAGCAATTAACAAATTTATACTTTCTAAATTCATCACTCATGGATAATTATTTCGCTGCCCGGTATGCGTCAAAAGTAGTATAACCAATATCAGTTTTGTAGAGTTGACATTGATTAGTGATTTCTTTCATCAGATTCCAAGAGAACTTATATTCATCATGGAGATAAGGACCCCAATTTTCTTTGATGCTACTGTAAGCCAACCGTAAATTATAGGAAGGAATAGCAGTAGAAATATGATGGGGAACATGAACATTAATATCGTGACAAAGAACTTCTACCCACTGAGGGTAATCACAATGAATTGTCCCAAATAACTGTGCTAAGGCTTCATTCCATTTATCAGCAGTTGAAAAAGGAACATCTGGAAGAGTGTGGTGAACAATAGTGAAGGTACTCATCCAGAAATGGTAAACAATCCAGGGAATAAACCAGAATTTAATAAAACCCCAAACACCAGTTGTAATAATTAAACTTGGGAAGACAATAGCTGCAAAAGCAACTACTACAGCTACAGAAAGTTTGACACTAGCTTGGTCTTTTTTCTGAAAATTGCGCCAATCAAAATGCACAACTGCCCAATGACCAATCGAACCTACCCACCAGAGACGTTGACGCATAAACAACTCAAAGGCAGATTGTCTATTCTTAGACCAACCTGCAAAAACCTCTGTTCTAATAGGATGCCAAGCGTTGTCTTCGTCTAGCTTGTTAGTATGTTTATGGTGATGATTATGTTTAATCCGCCAGCTATGAAAAGGGTAAATCAAGAACATCATGAAAAAATGTCCCACTAAATCATTTACCCAGCGACGGTTTGCAAATGAACGATGACCACAATCGTGACCAATAACAAAAAAACCTGTTAAAGCAGTTCCTGTAAAAATCCAAGCTAGGGGTAAAAGAAACCAAGGGGAAATTGCGATGAAATAATAGCCCAATGCAGCCATAGATAAACTGAGAATTACAGTTGTCCAGGCTTTGCGGCTATTTTTCTGAAAACATTCCTTGGGCAGACTTTTGATAATATGCTTTAGTTTTATTTGGTCTTTGCCCAGGTCTGTGGAGACCGTTATTTCCTGACTTTTGATGATTGATGTAGTCATGAATACCTGAAAAACAACAGACTGCAACACAACGTTACTAAAAAACGTAACTTGCTGCAAAGTTTTGTAACATTAATTTCTGAGATTATAGCAACTTAACAACCACTTAGGATAGTTAGTTAGCAATTAAAATTTTTAAATTTTAAATTGCCCCATTTACACACAAAAAGTCAATAGTTTTCAGCCAAAAATTGACTATAAAACTATTGACTTTGAGCATGAAATCTGTATTATGCCTTTTTCTCTGCCAGTTTCACATTTGTTGCTAGACCCAGTAATTGCAATAACTGAATTGTCATCCAAGTCATATCAATTTCCCACCATTCCAAACCATGACGAGCAGAGTATTGAAAAGCATGGTGGTTATTATGCCAACCTTCGCCAAATACAAGAATAGCAACCCACCAACAATTAGTTGATCTGTCACCAGAATCATAAGAGCGGTATCCGAATTTATGAGTAGCACTATTTACCAACCAAGTACAGTGATAAACCCAGATAATGCGGACAAAAATTCCCCAGACCACCATTGGCCATCCGCCTAAGAAGTATAAGACCAAGCCCAAAGCAATTTGTAAGAAAATGAAATATTTCTGTAAAAACTGATAAACTGGGTCATCAATAATGTCTTTAGTGAAGCGAGGAACTTGATCGTGAGCGGGAGCGAAATGAATCATCCAACCCATGTGACTCCACCAGAAACCTTGATTTGAATCATGGGGATCAGATTCAGTATCGGAATGTAAGTGGTGAATTCGATGTGTACCCACCCATTCGATGGGACCACCTTCACAAGAAAGTGTGCCAAAAATCACCAAGACATACTCTAACCATTTGGGTGTTTGAAAGCTACGGTGAGTAACAAGACGGTGATATCCCAAAGTAATACCTAAACCTCCAGTTACCCAGTAGAGCAATAAAGCCACACCAACTGCCTGCCAGCTAAAATTGCTAGGAACTAGGGCAAAGAGAGCGCCGACGTGCAATGCAACGAAAAATAGGGTATTAACCCAGTTAATGTGAGGTTTAGAAGTAGCAATTGTCATGCAGTAACCTGAATAGAAATTGTTCAGCCTAGTCTGCGCGATCCTAAAATCCGCATATCTATTTTATGTTTTTGAATGAGGAAACGATGAACAGCTTTGAACAGCTGCGGGAAGCAGAACAGGCGCTATTAGAAATTTTTTCTGGTATTGACGCTCAGGTCAAGCATAATCTTAAACGAGTATTAGATGCCTTTCGTCATCACCGAGTAGGCGCACACCATTTTGCAGGCGTAAGTGGCTACGGACACGATGATTTAGGACGAGAAACCTTAGATAAAGTTTTTGCCCAAGTGATGGGTGCTGAATCTGCGGTGGTGCGAGTGCAGTTTGTTTCGGGAACTCATGCGATCGCTTGTGCGCTGTACGGTGTTCTTCGTCCTGGGGATGAAATGTTAGCAGTAGTCGGTTCTCCCTACGATACTTTGGAAGAGGTAATTGGCTTGAGAGGACAAGGCCAAGGTTCTCTTATTGATTTTGGCATAAAATACCGCCAATTGGAATTAACTGATCAAGGAAAAATAGATTGGCAAAACTTAAGCACTAGCATTACTGACAACACAAAGTTAGTATTGATTCAACGTTCCTGCGGATATTCATGGCGACCAAGCCTTTCCATAGCCGACATAGAGAAAATTGTTTACATAGTCAAACAGCAAAATCCTCACACAGTTTGTTTTGTAGACAACTGCTACGGCGAATTCATAGAAACCCAAGAACCAACCCATATTGGTGCTGACTTAATAGCTGGTTCATTGATTAAAAATCCTGGGGGTACAGTCGTGAGTGCAGGTGGTTATATAGCCGGACGAGCAGACCTAGTAGAAGCCGCCGCTTGTAGACTGACAGCCCCCGGAATTGGTAGCGAAGGCGGAGCAACCTTTGATCAAAATCGCCTGTTATTCCAAGGATTATTTTTAGCCCCGCAGATGGTAGGGGAAGCGATGAAAGGAACATACCTAACAGGTTATGTATTTGACAAACTGGGTTATCCAGTTAACCCCCCACCATTAGCGCCCAGAGGAGATGTGATTCAAGCGATTAAACTCGGTTCAGCCAAAAAACTGATCGCCTTCTGCAAAGCCATTCAACAGTATTCACCCATAGGATCTTATCTAGAACCCATACCCGACGATATGCCAGGCTACGAAAGCCAAGTGGTAATGGCTGGGGGGACATTTATCGAGGGGAGTACCTTGGAATTATCAGCAGATGGTCCATTGCGAGAACCTTATGTGGTTTATTGCCAAGGGGGGACTCATTGGACTCATGTATCTATAGCTTTACAAGCGGCTATTGAGGCGGTGATAAATATAGAATAATCCTCACGCAAAGGCGCAAAGACGCAAAGGAAGAAGGTGGATATGAATGAGAATGAGATGGCAAAGGAAGTTGTTGATGCTGCGTATAAGATTCATACAAGGTTGGGACCAGGTTTGTTGGAATCTGTTTATCAGTCTGTTCTGGAATATGAGTTAGGAAAGCGAGGATTGGCGGTGAAAGCGGAGCAACCCATACCTGTAGTTTATGAAGATGTTCATCTAGAGATAGGTTTTCGGGCTGATTTAATAGTTGAAAACAAAGTTATTATCGAACTTAAATCTGTAGAAACAGTTCACCCGGTGCATAAAAAACAACTATTAACTTACCTTCGTCTCGCTGATAAACGCCTTGGTTTACTCATAAACTTCGGATCATTTCTCATCAAAGACGGAATCTCCCGCATTGCGAACAACCTATAAACTCAGGACAAAGACGCTTCTTCCCTTTGCGTCTTTGCGCCTTTGCGTGAGACTCTTATTCCGGTAACTTATACTGCCCCACTATCCGCTTCGCAAACTCTGGTACATGAGATTCCAACTTCTCCCCATGATTCCGCTTCACATACAGATAATTTCTCGCAAAGTGGGAATCTATGGAAAATCTCGCATATTCCAGTCCTTTGGGTCCAATTTTATCTATGACTACTCCCATTAATTTCGCTGCCCACATGGGTAATGTCACTGCTTGATCATAAGCTGGTATGCTTTGCTGTACTGCTGGTTTCCGGTTTCCTTGGGACATGACTGGCTGGGTGTGGAGTTGGTCTTTGACGAGTTCTAACATTTCCTTGCCTGTATCGTTCCTGACTACTATCCATTGCCATTGGTATGGTGCGCCCATATACCCAACGACGATATCAGCGAGGGAGTTGACGTAATCGAAGCAACTCATACATGATGGGGCGAAGATGTCTTTGAGGACGTTGGTTTTTAAGCCGAAGAAGGGGACTGTTTCTTCTGAACCGTCTTCGTGTTTGAAGTGGACTCGGAAGTCTTGCATAAATTCGTAGCTGACGACTGTTTCGGGGGAACGACTGGTGGTTTCTAGGAATTTTTGCAGTCCGGCGCGGGTAACGTTATCTACGCAGGGTGTTCCTAGTACGTAGAGTTTTTCTAGTCCAAGTTTTTTCTCAACGGCTCGTAATGCTTGGATTTGACAACCTACTCCAATCACTAATAACCGTTTCATTCCTGATTTTTCTATCTCTTCTAATACAGAAAGATTGGGGGATAGGGTAGGTTTATTGACTTTGGCTGCTAGTATTTGTTCGGCTGTGCGGGCGATAATAGGCATAGGTTGAAAGCGGTCTTCTTTGGTGTTTTGGACACAGACTACGCCTTCGACTAAGCCACGATTGAGCATTTCTATGGCTATGCTGCTAACTATTCCTGTCCACTGTGCGCCTTCGATGGGTTGTTGTTTTCTGGCGGACATCATTTCTTGATGAACTCCAAAATATAGTTCGTTTTCGTTTTCGAGGTTGCGGGGGCGGTTATGGGTGGTGGTTTCTAGTTCGTCTATTCTTTGGGTAATGAAGGCGCAGGCTTCTTTGACGTAATGAATGTAGTAGGTGTCGCATAGTCCGCATTCGCTACAGAGTTCTTTGGCGGGGCGCACGCTTCCGGGTTTGAGGGCTTTGGCTTTTTTGTGGGATTCTATGGATGTCATCTATTTTGTTTATTTTTACTAAATATGGCTTTTATTACCTTACCTTTACAGGTTATGAAGTGGGCGTTTAAGGTTGAATAAGAGGTTTTTTCACGCAGAGACGCTCCAGGCGCAGAGAGGGACGCGGAAGGATTGGTAATGGGCGGGTAAGGTGTCGGGTATGTTTTTAAGTAATGCTATATAAGTTTTGTTGTAACTGGATGTTGCGATACAGTAATTATACTATTCCAAGTATTATAAATTCCGGCGGCTATTGCTATCAGTGCTGCTGCTCCAGCAGTTTTCGGAATAGGAATTGCACTTGGTAGTTATCAGTTATTTAAAGACAGTCAAAAATAGCAAAGCACAAGAACTGATTCATTTTCCCACCAAACCGCCTCAGAATGAATTCTGAGTCTAATAGCAAAAGTCTGTTAAAACAGACTAAATAAATATCAATCTTGATTCAGCTAAAGCTGAATTTTGCTATTAGCCAAGAAATGAATTTCTTGGCGGTGGTGATATCATAATGATTAAAGAATTTTTATGATTATAGCAGATACAGGATTTTGGTTAGCATTAGCAAATCTTAAATACTAAAACAGTCAATCTATTGAATTGGATTTTCTGGACGCAAAGATATTAAGTTTTGCAGATTTTTGAATTATTTGTTAATCAAACTTCAAATTTGTTTACAAAATCGTCTGAAACCGCTTTAATAACGCTATTTTTTGGTTTGTAACAGTTAATTGATATTTGTTGTCAAAATCATTGTTTTAGTTAGACTCTAAGAATACAACAAAGCAATTATTTTTATGAACGCCATTTCTAACCCCAATTTGAAAAAGTCAACTTGGCAAACAGCCATTCTCTTAACTCTGGGCTTTTGGCTGAGTGCTAGTCTGGTGTTAGATTGGGTAATTATGCCTAGTCTTGCTGTTGCTGGGATGATGAATGAGGCAAATTTTTCTACAGTCGGTTATGTGGTTTTTGGGAATTTTAATCGCTTAGAATTATTGTCTGCTGCTGTGGTTTTAACTGCTGTGTTAGCTATTAGCAAAACTCAATCTGATTGGCGTTTGGGTATCATTGCTTTATCTGGACTTCTGTTAATAATCGTATTTCTAGATACTTATTTCCTAACTCCCCAAATGTGCGCTCTGGGGGCTAATTTTAGCTTACTCCCTCGTGATTCAATGCCACCAACAATGAATTTATTGCACGGCGGTTATTTTCTGTTGGAAGTTTTGAAGGTGGTTGGAGGAGGTGTGCTTTTAAATTGGTGTTGGCGGGAAGCTTAAAATCAGAGTTTTTTACTTTTTGAATTATTCCTCGTCACTGTTAGGTAATAATAGACGGATGGCGAGGATGGCAAAACCGACGGCTGCGATCGCTTTTAAAATGCGTGTAGGTAAAAATTGGGACACTGCACCACCAGCCAATGCGCCCAGGAGACTTGTTAATACTAAAGCGCCCGCTGTACCAAAAAATATAGCTTTTCGAGATTGTCCCTGTCCAGAAAGTGCGATCGCTGCTAACTGACTTTTATCACCCAATTCTGATAAAAACACTGTTACAAAGCTTAGTCCTAAAAGATGCCAGTTCATAATTCCCTAATTCACAATATTTATAAGTATTAACCCTGAATCACATCCCACACCAGCATCAGGGAAATTAACAGCAACATCACCCCGGCTGATTTCTCGACGGTTTTCGGGCTGAGTTTTGTAGATATCCAACTACCTAATAATACTCCCAGTAAGCTAGTAGTAATTAATGCTACTGCTGAACCCAAGAAAACTACCCAAGGGGCATGAGATTCTGCACTCATTAATAAGGTGGAAAGTTGGGTTTTATCACCAATTTCTGCGAGAAAAATTGTAATGAAGGTCGTCCCAAAGACCATAAATACAGATTCTTTAGGTTGGGGATGATCCTTAACTATAGTCTGATGTAACTGGCTTTCAGTTTCCGATAATTGGGAAATGCTGACAGGTGGAGTATCAAGTTTCACAGGCGCTAATATTGTCTCTAGGTTGTTTTCATATTCTTTTCATTTTCTCATATTGTTGTCATAAATTGCAACTGGATTTCTCAAAAACCGACAGCTTGATCAAAACGGATTTGTTCTAAACTGCGATCGCTCTGCTTATACTCGTCAAGAGGCAATATCAAGCAAATAGCAGTATTTATTTTTTGCATAAAGACTATTGATGAGAATACGCGCTTAATTAATGATATTAAAAAGTCATCTAAAACAAAATCTCTGATCATAATTTTGAGTGCTAAAATACCAGATATAAAGCGAATTGAAGATATTCATCTCAGAAGTTCTTTTAGATTCTCTATATAATTGCTTGTTAAAAAAAGTAAGAAATATGAAAATACAGAGTTTTAAATTTAGTAACAATAAAGAAAATTGGCACATTGAGGAAGTTAAATTTGAGGATCTAAATTTACTTGTCGGTGGTTCTGGAGTTGGAAAGACAAGAATTTTAAAGGCACTTGAATTGATTTGTGATGTTGCAATAGGCAGGAATCGTAATTTAGATGATTTAGAATGGAGTATCAATTTCTCTCATTTAGTGCAAAATTATAGGTGGGAGTTAAAAAGTTCCTCAACCAAAAAAGAAGAAATATCTCTAAATGTAAATGAGTCAAAACAGACTGAAATTGTTTATGAAAAATTAGTTCGATATGATGATGATTCTGAACTGGAGATACTTTTCCGCAATGATTCAGATTCAAAATTTAATAATGAAAAATTGCCTAAATTGAAAAGAACTGAAAGTGCAATTACTCTTCTTTCAGAAGAAGATTT
Source organism: Anabaena sp. 54 (assembly GCF_017355725.1). NCBI lineage: Bacteria > Bacillati > Cyanobacteriota > Cyanophyceae > Nostocales > Nostocaceae > Anabaena > Anabaena sp. 54. The sequence continues at coordinate 53,967 of NZ_JAAVWA010000023.1, read as the reverse complement.
GATTATTCCAGTTCGTAAGGCATTTGAGAGATTAATATTTAACTTTGAAACTCGTCAACAATCGATGATTGGACTTGGTTTTGATCCTTCTGAAATACCAGTTAATATTGAAGATGATGAAGTTCAGAATTCTAAAGAATTTTTTGCTAATTTTCCGCCAGTCTTAAAGGCTTTTTATTTACAGAAAGTTTTTACAGATGTTTTCAATGAAATTAAAGAACGTTACATTGATGTTTTTCCAGAAGTAAAAGATGTGAGAGTTAGTAGTAAGAGAGATTCAGATGGTGATTTTATGCTATTCTTTGAAATTCAAGAAAATGGTTTAGAAGACTGGATTCCTCAACAGCGAATTTCATCCGGTATGTTTCGTACTTTAATTTTTTTGGTTGAAGTAACTGCTGCTCCTGAAGAATCCGTGATTTTAATTGATGAATTTGAGAACAGTTTAGGAATTAACTGTATGGCTGAACTAACAGATTTTATCCTTGATAAATCTCCAGATGTACAGTTTATACTTACTAGCCATCATCCATATATTATCAATAATATTCCTTGGAAAACTTGGCAAATAGTTAGTAAATCTGGAAATAAAGTCAAAGTTAGAAAAGCTTCTGATATTCCAGCACTTGATACAGCTTCTAGCTTAGATAAGTTTACTCAATTAATTAATTTACTTGACTGGGAGGAATTTTCCGAGTGAATCTTTTATTTTTAGTAGAGGGTGGAGAGACTGAGCCAAGGGTATATAGGGCATGGTTAAAACATTTATTTCCCAGTTTGACTTTTGTGCTTACTCCTGAAGAGATGACAATCAATACTTGTCGAATTATTGCAGGTCATGGCTATCCAAAAATGGTTAGTAAACCTACGAAAGAGCCAGGAGTTTCTTCACTGGAAGCTTGTCTAATTGATATAGAAAAATTCGGCAATGTCAACCATTTTTTTATATGTATTGACTCTGAAGAACATTCTTATACTGCTCGTTTTCATGAACTTAAATCTAAACTTGATGAACTCAAATCTGGCTACAATATAGATAGTTCAAAAACAGAGATTCACATAATAATTCAGCATTGCTGTTTTGAAACCTGGCCATTAGGTAATGCAGAAATTCCTAACGAATATCCTTTACTTAGAAGTTCCACAATTCTATCAGATTTTCAAGCATATTATGATGTTTTAGTCAATGATCCTGAAGAAATGTCCTGCTGTCCACCTGGACGTACTTTTAGCACAAAAGCCCGATTTCATAAACACTATCTACAAGAATATCTCGGACAGTTTGGTTTGTTTTATAGCAAGAAAAATCCAAAAGTTGTAGCAGATAAAAAGTATCTGGATGCGTTAAAAAAGCGATGTGAATCAATGAATCATTTATCTAGCTTGAAATTATTGTTAGATATATGGGATAGCATAGAAACTTTGTAAGCAGTAGCACAATTTAGGTACATATATTTGAATCTCCCATTGATTACTGCGCTCAAAAACACAATGAGAGAATACCTGTATGAATTAAATCAAAAACCGACGGCTTGATCAAAACGGATTTGTTCTAAACTGCGATCGCCATAAACCCCCTCAATTTGCTGACGACAGCAATCAATGGCAAAATCGTTCACATCTTCCGGTTCAATTCCATACATCTCTTCAAATGTCTCTGCTACCACCCGACAAAACCGGGGACGGGTGGAGTAGATTTTACATTCCCGCGCACCATGATCATAATTTACGCACCATCCCCCTTCGCCGACCATACTGAGATAAAGTTCTAAATCCGGTGGTGAAAGATACTCTTCTAAATCTGGACGATCTGCTGGTGTTAAGTTACAGCAAGCGCCACACTGAGATATACATTGCCAAGTAGCCATATTTTTAACCTTTTAATCTTCCTGTTATACCCCTGTATAGGGTGATTAGGATATCAATCATGAAACTCTGACAACAAAAGGATTTTACTCCTGACTGCTGACAAAGGGCGCAGACCCTGCGCCCCCACCTCCTGCTATATTCTACTTTTTTATGACTTTTTCTATAATTTTGTGAACTAAATTAAATTTTCGATCCCCTAAACAGATATGATAAGTTGCGGGTTTTACGATTGAATTATTAAATCTTTTTAAACCATTAAAATCATTGGGAGGAAAAAATGGAGATTTTAGCTAACATCAATTGGGAAGTTGTCTTGCAGTTAACTTGCGTGGGACTAATCGTGGTTTCCGGTCCTATAGTAATCTTCCTTCTAGCATTTCGCAACGGCAACCTGTAAATTGGGTCATGGGTAATGGTTTGTATTGTCACCAATTACCCATTTAGGATCATCGGGGTTTAAATCCCCGCTTAAAAAAGTTTTAAATCTTTAATTCTGCACAGAAGTTGATAAAGCCTGAATTGCAGTTTGAATAATTCCTTCATAGATGGGTTGGGACAAATCTATCTGTTCTGCATTGTCGCGGTTGAAACCTAACAGACCAAATTTATCTTCTGGTTGCATAACTAAAACTTTACCTTCAGAATTCTTAACTCTTAATTCCCTACTCACACCATTTTCATAGATTCCACAGGTATATTGACGCTGTTTATATTCAAAACTACCCCGTGATTGATTTGATGAATTAGTGAAAAGTTCAAGAACGTGATTTGGGAGTTTTGCACCGATTAACTCCATTTCAATGGTAGTTTTACCATTAAAGTTATTTTCTCGGAGTTTGTAAGCAATATCCAATCTTGATGGTAAGGGAAAATAGTCACCCCAACGCCATGCTATGCCTTTAATTTCTTGACGCTGATTGTCTATAGTTTGGGATACAGTTAATTTAATGTGACCTTTACCAACTATTTTCTGTTCAATTATTTGAACATTAGGAGTCCAAAAAATTGGATCTGAGTTATCAATACCGCAAGGATGAAGAATATTTAACTGTTGGAAAAGATCCTGATTAATTTCGTAAATATTAACTTGAGTATCTATTTTCAAAAGCGGTTTCAGATGTTGAGGTTCTAAACACTGATTTGCAAATGCAGATAACCGCAATCTAAATTCTGGTAAATTTTCCGTTGGTAAAGAAAATCCTCCCGCAGCTTTGTGTCCTCCAAATTTACCTAATAAATCTCGACAAGTATCTAAAGCTGCAAATACATGAAATTCAGGAATTCCCCGCGCTGAACCCCGAATTATGCTGTCATTTTCGTAAGTTCCAATAAAGACGGGAACACCATAACGTTCTAGTAAGCGGGAAGCAACAATTCCAATGACACCATGATGCCAATTATCTTTAATAACAACTAATACCCGATCTTTTTGTAAAGAGTTTACATATAAATCTTCAACAATAGAAATGGCTTCTTTTTCAATTTCTTCGCACATTTGTTGGCGTTGAGTATTAGTTTGTTCACACTGGATAGCTTTGGCTAGTGCAATACTAAAATCATCGGTTGTGAGTAAATCAATCACAATTTGGGGATCACCAATTCTGCCGATAGCATTAATTCTTGGTCCCAATCTAAAACCAATATCTTCAGGTTTTAAAGATTTAGAAGTTTGGTTTTTTTCTCCTTCAGTGGCTTGAACTCCAGCAATTTGAATTAATGCTTGTATTCCTGGTAATGTAGATTTTGGTAAGATATTTAAACCTCTTTTTACCCAGCGACGATTCACACCCGTTAAAGGGGCTAAATCGGCAATAGTTCCTAATGTAAATAGGGCTAAAAGTGGCTGTACTAAACCTTTGAGTTCTCCTAATTGTTGGGCTAAACAAACGGCTAAAATATAAGCCACACCCACACCAGCTACACCTCGATAGGGAGAAGATTCAGCGATTAGTTTCGGGTTCAGAATTGCATTGGCTGGAGGTAATATTTGGGGAATATCATGATGATCTGTGATAATAACTTTTAACCCTAATTCTCTAGCTTTAGTAATTGGTTCAACGGCAGAAATTCCGTTATCTACAGTGAGAATTAGTTGGACACCTTCATCATGAAATTCTTGAACAATGCGGTTATTAATGCCATAACCATCGTGCATTCGACTGGGGATAGCATAATCAACATCAGCACCTAAAGCGCGTAAACTGCGGAGTAGTAAGGCAGTGCTAGTCATACCATCTGCATCATAGTCGCCACAGATAGCTATTTTATCTTGATTGGTTATGGCTATTTCCAATAATTCCACACTAGCAGCCAAATCAGGAAATTCTTCCAAAGGAGAAGGTAAATTCAGAGATTCAGGATCTAAAAATATTTTGGCATCTTCTGGTGTTTCCATGCCCCGATTAATTAACAATTGGCTAATAATGGGGGAAATATTCATTAAATTTGCTAATGTTAAACTGGCTTCGGGATTTGTTGCTGCAATTTGCCAACGTTGATTGGGTAAGCGTCTAATTGATTGGTGATTGTTCATTGCCAATTTCCGTCTTTTTCATTGATCATGGTGCGTTATATCGTCGCTAACACAACCTAAGTATCTTTTTTAAAATCAAATATTATTCCTATATAGAACTCATATTTGATTCTTGAAAAAAATTAGGTATTGTAGGGTGCGTCAGACTGCATAAATTCTATCAATAAACAGATTTGTAATATCTGACGCACCCTACGTATCTTTTCATAAATCAAATATTAGTCCTATATCTATAATAAATACATAATTCAGTATTTTTAATGATTTATTAACAATTCTTACTACAAAACCGATAGTATCTTCATGTAGAATCTGTTTTGATACAAAACCCCAAGTACCAGGTGATTAATCATGAGAAATTGGCAGCACAAATTATTTGTAGGCTTACTTTGTTGTGCCTTTTTAGTTTTCGGGTGGCAAAATAGAGTATTCGCAGCAGGAATTACTAACAACAATACTCCAATCCTCAAAGCAGAATTAGCCCAATTAGAAGTAACCCAAAATGTCTATGACTATCTATTGCAATATCAACCAGAAACTTATAATGTTCTCACCAAAACATTAGCAGATAGTATTGAAGATGCCAAAAAACCATTAGCAGATGAAGTAGTTAATAATCTTTGGGCTTTATCTCCAAATAATCCCCAAGTAAAATCGAGATCAAATAATGGCAAAGTAGAATATTTGATGTCAACTTGGAAATACACAAGTAACCCAAATACAGATTGGCCAATAGGTGCAAAGAAATTACTACCTTATCAAACTTGGTTTACCGCAGTACCACAAGTAAAAGAATTTTGTCAAAAATATCAAGCCATTGATAGCACTATTCCTGATAATGTTGAACTTTCTTTGCGATTACAGCAGTATTTGGGATTAATTTTAAATAAATATTCCACCAAAACCCATTTTGTAGAAATGTGGGTAAAAGCCGAAGATTTAACTAGACCATGTATTGATGGAGAAATTAACGATTCTAGTTGTGATCTTTTACCTTTACCTGTTCCTGATAGTAGTCCTGTTGTTAAGGCAATATACACCAATTCCTACACCAATGCCAAAAAAGAATATTATCCTTGGTCTGGTTTAGGTTATACTTATGACTGGGGAAATCCTCTAAAACCGCATCAAGGACCAAGTGAGTTTATTATTAACCCCACTCCAGAAAAACCTGTAGAAGTGGAAGTTGTTTCGGTGACACCGACGCAAGAATATTGCCGGAATCAGATTGTACAATAAGGCTTGTGTTCAATAGGTAAAGAAACGAGAATAAAATCTAATAAAATAGCTAGACTGAAGGGATAGTCAAAATATAGGAAAATTTTGGCTAATCCCTTATTTTTTTTATGACTTCTTTCATTATTTATACTACTAATCTTGATCACTACAACTATCATCTTTAATACTGAATAGCTTAGACTGATAACTTCCCTCTCCTGAAAACGCTACATGAACACAAAAGGTATCGCTTTTTTTGAGCAATTCCACTATAGTAGTGAAAGGTTGTTTTCCTTTGCAAAGAAAGTAGCAACATAACAACCAGATAATTCTTTACTTAATCAACATAACTTTGAAATGGCTGTACGGGGACTGGATAATGTAATTGAAATCGCTCATCGGGTGTGGGGCATAGAACCACACCGTCATGTGCGTATCCCGTCACCGAACAGCAATGAGCAACCCATACCTGTAGATGCGCTATGGACAGATTATGGTCTTCGTCCAAATTCTAATAACTTGTCCTTCATGGTTCAATCTGTTCATAAATCAGAAATAAACGCATGGAAACAGAAATTACGTTATTGGCCTATTCGCGCAGGGTTGTTAGTCTCAGATGAAATTTATATACTTCAATATTACACTCCATCGGGCAAGTTAGAAGAACGGATTATAGATGACCGTAACTCTCTATATTTAGAACTAACTAGACCAGATAGCCACTTATTCAAACCCAAAGCACTGGCAGAATTTCGTACTGGTCAGCTAACATTAGCAGATATTGAAGAATCTGTTTCAGAACGTAGTTTTTCTTTTCTCGTGCGACAAAGAGCCGAATTAGATCAAGCATTTCAAACAGCAATTCAAGAGGTGCTTACAGAAATTGGTATTCCTAAAAGGAGAAATTCAAAAAGTAAAATATCTTCTCGTAACGAAATAGCAGGTCATGGAATTCGTGTAGCGATCGCATTTTTAGCAGCAAGGATTTTAGAAGACAAAGGCTTTTTTGGGACTGACTCACGGATTCCTACCGATGATCCTCGTCTTTTACTTAATCTTACAGTACCTCATGCTAATGGTTTTTTTAAGAAAGCACTTGAAGAGTCAATACCTTATCTTAGCGACAGAATATTACAGCATTTAGCAGCTAACTTAGGTAGTCGAGTTAGTTTTGCACTGGTAGATCATCGAGATGTGGGATTGCTGTATGAAAGAGCTATCAAGGAATTACCTAGCTATATTCAGGGTGACAAATGGACTGATTTACAGCGACACTATACTCCAATTGCGATCGCTGAAAAAATGCTGGAATTATTACCTTTAGAAAGGTTACGTCCAGAAGAACGAATAATTTTTGATCCGGCTGCTGGTTCAGGTAGTTTGCTATTAGCTGCTACATCACGTCTAGCAGGAATGTCTGATATTCCTGAAAATTTAGAAGAACGAAAATCTTATCTTGCGAATCATGTAGTCGGTAATGATTTAGATCCATACGCACATTTAGTAACACAACTGCGATATACCCTAGCAAAAGAGTCATTAGGTCAAGATATTCCATTTCCTTTTCCTGAGCATTTTAGTCATGAAAATTATAATGACTTAAACAAAGAAAATATGGGTATTAAGCCACGTGTAATTGTTGCTAATCCTCCTTTTAAAGAAGATGGTAATACTCAACGAGCAGCAAGATTTATAGAAAAAGCATTAAGCTGGTTAGAAAAAGGTTCTCAATTTGCTTTTATTTTACCTCAATCTTTTTTGACAAATACAACTCATGGTATACCTGATGTAAGAAAATTATTAGCTGAAAATCAAATTTTTGAAGTTTGGAAATTTCCAGAAGGTTCTGTAGGTATTAATGCTAAACAGGCTGTTTGTGTTATTTTGGGAAGTGTAGGAAACTATCAAAACAAATCATATACTAGCGCACGATCTATACTTTCTCATGCAAAGATTACTCTTACTAATGTGCGTGAAAATGGTTTTTTAGGAACTACATGGATTTCACAATTAAAGTCCCATTCTGAAAATTGGGAATCAGTAACAGCACCCCCCATATATATTAACGTTCCTACAATACCTTTAGGAAACCTTTTCTTTGTTTTCAATGGAGTAACTCCTCGTAAAGAATATAAACCAGTTAGCAAATGTCCACCAGGAAATATATGTAAGCTGAACTGGCGTATGAAATGGCGGGATACAGATAGACTTTGGGCAAATCCAGAAAAAGTTAGTGAAGAGGAACGCTGGATTAGGTATGGTGATGAATTTCTTCATAGAGCGGTCTCTGATAATTCCCATTTATTTGATTTACCAAAAATTCTTGTGGGTCGTAAAGTTAATAGTGGTTCTGTAATGCCTCTAGCAGCACAAATAGATACCATAGGTTTATGTCCAGATAATGACATTTATTGCGTTCTACCTGCCGAAGAAGCCAAAAAGTATAATAAAGGTTATGAAAACTCTCCTGCAATGCCAGACGGATGGCAAAAATTAGATTATGAATCTAAAAGATTATGGTTACTTGGTATTCTGTCCTCAAAATTAGGAAACATATTATCTCGAATTGGGCGTGGTTCTTATGAACTTAAACTTAATGCACTTTGTCAATTACCACTGCCTTTAAAAATTGATTTGCGAATAGTTAAAATTACCAGTCAAATTATTGAACGAGATCAACAACTTCTGGAAATTCCTGAACCTGACAAATTACGCATAAAGTTAAATGAAATTGTAAAAGAATCCTACGGAAATCCTGACTGGATAGAAATTCAACCAACTGGAGAACCGCCAGAATTAAAGCTATGGAAATCAGAAATAACAAAATCTACATTAACTGTGATTGGTCAAGTTTTAGAAATTTCTCACGATAATACACAAATTCTTCTTTATTTAAGCGGTTTGTTAGATGATAACGAAGAAGCATGGCTTCCTATCCTCCCAGAAATGCCTGGTTGGGCGCTTGATGGTACAGTTTTTGAAGCTGAACTCAGTGAAGATGTAGAGACATTTGAACAACTTTCACAACATCCTTGGGCAATCAGACGTTTTCGCCATACGCCTTATCCATACCTAACTAATGAGGAATTAACACAAAAGCTAAGGATAGACAGTATGGAGGAGCGTTTATGACTTGTGAAATTTCATTTTTACCTGTAGGTAATGCAGATTGTATTATTATATGTGATAACAGTGATTCAGCAGTTGTTGTTGATATCGGTAAACCACGTTTGTTACAGAAATGGCTCCAAGATAAAAACAAAAAAAATATTAAGCGAATTTATATTACTCATGCACATGATGATCATCTGCCACCACTAGTGAAGCTTGTAGAGTTTCTTGATATTTGGTTAAAACAGGGAGAAGTAGAAACATTTTGTCTTCCTCACTCTTTTTATAAAATCTCATTTGAGAAGTTAATAGCTTATAGAGGAACAAGCCCTAAATATGACAGACTAGAATTGGCTTTAAATCGTCTTGATGATTGGGATAGACTGGGACGTATTCGCTTTATTCCAGCTTCACGTGATTCAAACTCATATACACAGGGAAATTTAGAAATTCACGTTTTACATCCAAGACAATTATTTATTGAAAAGCATTTAGCAAAATCTCACACCAAACTTAACGAAATTTCTCTTATCCTGCGGGTCATTTATGGTGATTTTGCTACGCTATTACTTGCCGATATTGAAAATGTAGGATTGAAAGAATGTGTAGATATTTGTAAACCAGATGAACTTGCAGCTAACGTTGTTAAAATTCCTCATCATGGAGCATATCCAAAGAATGGGGATGATTTGAAGCAATTATTGGAAACTATTAATGCAGAAATAGCTGTTTTATCAGTGGGTAGCACCAATATATTTGGTCATGTTGTCCCAGAATTATTTAACTTATTGATAAACCTACAAAATGATAATTCTAAACAGTTGAAACAATTTGTTTGTACAGAAGTTACTCGAACCTGTGTTCACTCAGCAAGCGATATTTCAAAGATGAGTAAATCAGGTTTAGCAAAACAACAATTATGTGCAGGAGAAATTACCATTCTTGCAGAAACTTCTGGAAAATGGCAATTAAAAACGGAGACAGACCATGAAAATGTAATTTCTACATTAAAATACCCAGCGTGTAAAGGTCTTATTGATGTTGCTACATTATCTAAATAGTTATAAGAATTTTGAATAAAATTCTCACTTCCTTTCCTCCAATACCAAAGTAGAATCTGCACTGCGTCCAAACTCTTCTGGTGCATATTGAAGATGTACTTCCGCACCTGGCCAAATGAATGTTCCTGGGGTAACGGAACGAACTAAATAATGTAAACTGTAAACTCCTGGTTCTAGATGATCTGCATAGGAAATAATCCGATCTTTATAGATTGTTTTATATCCTAATTGCCAATTATCGGCTTTTGCTTGTAATGCTGGTGTCGCTGTTTGAAAACTACCATCTACAGCTTCAAATCCTGCGGGTAATGGGTCTTTTATGACTACATGATCTACAGGATGATCTGTAATTACTTCTAAACCAATATCAAATACTTGTCCAGGTTGTAAGGTTAATGGTTTATCAAAAGCATACATTCCGGTTTTTTGAATAGTTTTCTCTTCATTAACTTTACTAATTTCTCGCGTTACTCGTAAACCGTTAAATCTCCCTGGTTGATTTCCTTGTAAACGATATTTGTAAGCGACTAAATAATGCAATTTACCTCTTCCAGATTTTTGTAACCATAAATCACGTTTACCTTGAGGTAATTGATTCATAGGAATATTCATTTGTAAGCTAGGATTTTGATAGCCATTAAAACTGGTTTCTCCTAATTTCTGATTTGCTAATTTTACCGTAGTTATAAAATTAGGTGGTGTGGGTTGGAGTTGGCTATATGCAACTAAAGCTGTGAGGGCTTGGGCGTTATTATAACTAGATTCCCATGTCCCTTCTCTGCGTAAATTTAGCAGACTTTGCAGTAATTTATCAATAATTTCTGGGTTGGTTTTTTGGTCAATAAATAACCGTAAAGCTTGGGCTTGGGTGACAGTGTTTGAACTCATCCAACTCCAAGTTTTGGGTAAATTCACAACTGCGGTACGTCCAGTTTCATAGATATTCTTTTGGAACTCCAACCGCATGATTTGGGCTTGATTTTGCCATTCAGGAAATTGATATAGATATCTGGCTAATTTGATTTGAGTAACTAGATCAAAATTATCACGTTGTTGATAAATATCTGACAAGAAACTATTGCGTTTATCTCCTAATTGTGCTAAGGCAATTAAGGAATTTAGTTGTAATTGAGATTTACAAAGTTTCTGTTTACAAAAGTCGTATTGTCCAGGATTTGCGAGAACTTTTTGCAGATAAGTTTTCAGATTAGAGATGATTTTACTATCCACTAAATTAGGAAAGTTTTGATTAGCTATAACTAAAGATTCTCCAGCATAAGCAGAAACCAGAGGATCGGATTTTTCTTGTCCTGGAAATGCTGCAAAACCACCATCTGCTATTTGCAATTTTTGTAATTGTGCAATTACTAATTTTGCTTGTTGTTGAGGATTAAATTCGGCAAAGGTTTGATTATATTTTTGGGTGAGAGTTTGCAGATTTGCAGCAATTAATAATTGACTTGCGGCTGGTTCTGCAAATGGTAAATCATTATTTTCTAAAACTTGTTTTGCAGGGGCTTTAATTGCTGGAATTAAGGTACTGGCTAATTGAATATCTAAACCTCCGGCTTCACGAAAGGTATTTTTAGCAATATTCAAGGGAATTTTTACCTGTCTTTCACTTACACCAGTTTCCACAACTTGTTCGGTAATTTCTAAAGGTTTAATTTCCAAGGGGACAGTAAAACCATCAGCAATATTATTTAATTGAGTGGTAAATGTGACTTTACCTTCGCCCAAATTACCCGCTACCATTGGGAAACGATAAGCTTGGGTTGCTGATTCGGCTTTTGGTTGTAATGAGGTGGTTTTGGGGTTATTTTCGGCGAAGTTAAGAGAACCGCTAAGTTCACCGTTAATAGTCAGATTTCCAGTGTTTGTGGTGGTGTTGGTGACGGATAAACCTGCCAAAATGCGATCGCCACTCCGGGCAAATTGTGGCAAAATAGCATTAGTTATTAATGGTTTTGTGGTGATAAATGTTGCGTCACCATTCCCAAATCGCAAATTTCCATCTGTAGCCACAACCATTATCCGCCAAGTTGTTAAATTATCCGGTAATTTAAAGGTAATTTTTGCTTTACCATTTTCATCACTAATCACCGAACCATTGTAATAAGCTAAGGCTTGAAAATCTTCACGAATACGCGTATTTGCTAAACCATTGGAGAAACCTCCACCATAACCCCAACCTTTGGGTAAACCTGTAGGTAATGGTGCTAATTTAACATCACGACGATTATCACTAAATCGGGTAGAAATTGGTTGTTCTGCATAAACAGTATCTACCAAATTTGGCGGACGATAACCAGTTAATTGTAATACCGCTTCATTCACCACCATGACAGTAAATTGTCCTTTGGTAGCGTTTCCTTGATGATCTTTTAATTCCAGTTCTACATTTGCTTCTTTTCCAGGTTCTAAAGATTTTTCAACTGGGTTAACTTGTACCTTTAAATATTTATCTGCTAGGTTAACTTTAAAAGCTGCAAAACCAATTTTGGCTAAATTTTCTAAACTTCCCGGTTCTACTTGATTAAGTGGTTTACCTTGTCTGACTAATACCGCTTCTACTGCTGCATTAGGTAACATTTCTGGCGTAATTGTAAACTGAATTTGGGGCGCACCTCCTTTAATTTTAACTACTTGTTGATAGAGAGGTTTATCTTTAATCACCGCAAAATATAATTCTCCTTCTGGGTAGGGAGATTGAATTAAAGCTGTAGCTATGTCTCCAGGTTTAAACTCTTTTTTATTTAATTTAACCTCCAATTTATCTTTTTCTTCTCCACCCCAAAATACTTGATTTTCTCCTGTCACCCAAATTTGTAAATCTGTGGCTGTAAGTTCATCTCTACTATTACTGAAATTAGCGCGAATCCGATATGAACCTGATACAGTAGGTTTTAAATTGACTGTTTGGGGAGTATTCCCAGATGTAATATCTGTTTTCCCAACTGTCTGATATTCAACTTGATTTTGTGGAGTTTTGCTACCTTCAACAATTTTGGTGACGCTGCTATATTTCATCTGTTGTAATTCCAGATGTACCCGTTGATTTTCTAAAGCTTTTCCAGTTGCGTCAGTGACAATGAATTCTATAGGAAAATCTTTGCCAGCGTCAGCGACAAAATTCGTTTTTAAACCAATTATTCGGTTACTGGGTAAAGCGGTAAAACTTTGGGAATTAGCAACCGATAAATTAGAAATATCACTAATTTGCACATCTACCCGATAAGTCATGGGGTATGGTAAATCTTTAGCTACAGTTACAGTTTGACTACTTTTCCCATTCGTATCTAATTTAGTGCTAGTTTGCAAGACATCATTAGGAACATTTGGACTTTCTTCTGGCCAAAACCATTGTCTGCCAAAACTAAATTCTTCCCAACCTTTAGGGATAAAATTAGTCTGTTTACGAGTGACAAAATATTTAGCTTCTCCCCCTTCAACTGGTGAACCAAATAAATAATTACTTCCTACCTGCACATCAATTTTGTCATCAATTACTGCAAATTCTTGATTGAGTTTTAAATCAACTTTAAAATTTGGGGGTTTAAATTCTGCTACTCGAAACTCTCCCGAAATTTCTTGTCCCTTGTTACCTTTAGCTTTAATAGTATAAAAGCCTAAAGGCTGATTTTGAGGAATTGGTAACTCTAAAGAAAATGTACTAAATTGGTTAGTTGTTTTTGTTCCTAAATCTGTATTTTGTCCATTAGGACTAACTAAAGTTAATTGATAGATTGAATTTTCATCTTCTTGAATTTTACCTTTTTCTAAATAATTTGCAAAAGCAGTAAAAGCAGCTTTTTCTCCGGGTTGATATAATTGTCTATCAGAAAAGATAATTCCTCGTGATTCTGGTTTATCAGCTTCCCAACCAGCATCAATTCCATAACCATAAGCACCACTATATTCTTCCGTTCTCGCAAATGCCCAATCTTGATTTTCACTGGCGATTACTAATAATTGTAGTCCGCTAGATTTTAACTTGGGATAACATTGTATTAATTGATTATTCTCAATGATCAAAATTCCCTTTTCATCAGTTTTTCCAGTTGCACAGGGTACAGGTTGAGGACGAGATTTTTCTGCTAATTTTGATTGATAAATTTCAATATTTACCGCTTTAACTGGTGAACCATCACTAAGATGATGAACCCGAATTAAACCCGATTCTGGAAACCATTGAGAAAAGACACCTAAATTAGTTAATTGTACCATGCCATAAGTTGTCGGTTCTTTCCACAATTGCTTACCGTCTTCTTGATATTTATGAGTTCGTGCTTGCACTCCATAAGCTAACATTCCCTGACGATTACCTAATTTTTCTTTCAGAGGAACATTGATAGTTAATGACTGATTTTGTTTACCCCTAATTTTGAAATCTTGCCATTTAGAAGGTTCGGGTAATAAATCATTAGCAGTATTTGTATAAACCAAATCTGTAGGCTTAACAATGCGATAAGCAGCTTGATATTTTGACTCTGGTAAATTAATGGTATCAATATTAATTTGCAAATCTTTATCTGTGGGGAAAATATTTAAATCTGATGGTACAGAAATATTTCCAGCCACATCACCAGTATCATATTTAATTGTTACTGGTTTACCTAAAGTTTGCCCAAATTTATCTTTAAGATTTTTCTCAATATTAATTGTATAAGTAGTAGATGGTTCTAAAGAATAGGGATTAATGCTGACAATTCTATCTTCTTCAGAAACTTGCAATACAGTATCAATATTTTTAGGTACGGGCTTAATTTTAATATTGTCCTTAACGGAATCTGCCAATAAAATGTTATTAAATTCTAACTGAGGACTACCTTTAGTAAATCTCCCATAAGTTCCCCCAGAATCTGGTTCTCCATAGGGTTTAATTCCCACAAATCCTAAAGGTGAATAAGTTGCTAACTTACTAACAAATTCTTTTTGACTGGGTAAATTACCATTAGCAGGAAGAATACCAAGAGAAAAAGTCAACCGATAAGAAGTAGCTTTCTCTAAATTTTGCCCAGGAATAAGATTATAAACCCAATTTCTGACTGAAGGGTCAAATTTTTCAAAAGGATCTAAACTTTCTGGTGTTTCTTCCTTCGCTAATTCCACCTTAAAACCCACACCTTGCGTTTTACCTTCAGGAATTAACTGTAAATGCTTTTGGACAGAATCTAAATCTAATTCTAAATTAGAGGTAAATTGCAACTTTGGTTGTAAACCCATTGGTTCAACTACGGCTTTTTCAATCGGGTTAACTCCTGGTAAATTAGTAATTTGAATAGATTCAGTATTAAAAGTCCAAGCCAAATCTTGACTTAACCGATGATTTTTCAAATCTGCTAAACCCGCTTTAAGAGTAACCTTAACTCGCGTTGCTTTCGGTATAGCTTTATCAGCTTGAAAACCCACCATACGCGGAGTTAAAAAGCGAAATTGTCCCGGTAAAGGAGGCCAAATCGCAAATTTAGTTAATAAACTTTGCTGTTGGGGACTATCAAGACTTTCAACAGGAATTAAAGCTTCCTGAAAGCGAATCCGAATTTGATTGGTAGGTTTTGCATCTCCTAAAGGACTAATTTGTTCTATCCAATCTGGTAACTTTGGCGTAATTAATGACTCAACAGGTGGTAACTTTTCCTTACCTGGTTGAATAGTCATAAAATTACAACCAGTCATTCCAAATACGAGAGTGACAATAAACAGGAACTTAAAGATTTTTCTAATCATCATATTAAATAAAATGTAAACAACTCTCTTCCTCTGTGTTCTCTGTGCCTCCGTGGTTCGATTAAAAAACAGGAATGATATATAGATAACTAATGTAACGTAACTATTTCCCAAAAAGCATACAATTCTTAACATTATTATGAATTTACTAACTCATTTCCTCAAAACTCTTACTCTCTGCGTCTTAGCGTCTCTGCGTGAGATAAAATCATATAAATTGCAGATAAAGCGAAACTACAAACTGAATAAAATTATTGTCCCTTGCATTGTAATCTGTTTATTAATCCGATTATGTCCTTATTTTGCCCCTATTCGTAGTCTAGATATTGCCCAGCATCAATTAGCAATAGAGTTTACAGATCGTAACAATTTACCATTAGGAACTATATTAACCAGTGATCAAGAAAATACCTCAGTTGTCAAATTAAATCAAGTTTCACCACAATTCATCAAAGCAATATTAGCCGCCGAAGATGCTCATTTTTATCAACATGGGGCATTAGATTTAAAAGCAATTTTTCGAGCGATAAAAATAGCAATTGAGAATAAAAAAATTGTTTCCGGTGCTTCCACAATTACCATGCAATTAGCGAGAATGTTGGATAATTCACCTCGAACATTTACCGCCAAATTAAAAGAGGTTTGGTTATCTTGGCGATTAGCTGCGGGAATGACAAAAGATGAAATTCTTGCTGCTTATATTAATCGTTTACCTATGGGGGGAAATATTTATGGTGTAGAAGCTGCGGCGCAAATTTACTTTTCTATTCCTGCGAGTGATTTAAACTTAGCCCAAGCTTCTATTTTAGCAGCAATTCCTAATAATCCCACTTATTTTAATCCTTATCAACATCGAGAAAGATTACAGCAAAGACAGAAATATGTTTTAAATAGAATGGTACAGGAAAAATATATTTCTGATGCAGACGCGCAACTTATATATAAAGAAAAAATAATATTTCAACCTCGTCAACAGGGAATTATTGCTGCACCACATTTTCTATTTTGGTTAGCCAAACAAAACAATACACCTAATCAGGAATCATCACCTATTCGCACGACAATAAATCGCCCTTTACAGCAATTTGTGGAAGCACAAGTACAACAAGTAATTTCCTCTTTAAAGGCTAATAATGTCCATGATGCAGCAGTAGTGATAATTGACAACTCCTCTGGAGAGGTTTTAAGTTATGTTGGTTCGCCTGATTATTTTAATGATGTGAAATTAGGACGAAATGATGGAGTACAAGCTTTACGACAACCTGGTTCTACATTAAAGCCATTTGTGTATGAATTAGCTTTAGAAAAAGGAGTAATTAATCCTCATACGATTTTGCCAGATGTACCTGCCCATTATGCAATTCCGGGAGCGAAATTATATAGTCCCACAGACTATACTAACAGCTTTCTCGGTCCGGTGAGAGTGAGAGTTGCTTTAGCAAATTCTTTAAATGTACCTGCGGTAAAGGTATTAGAAAGAGTGGGTGTAGAAACTTTTTTAAATCGCTTACATGAGTTGGGTTTTGCACATTTAAATCAAGATGCTGAATATTACGGTTTGGGTTTAACTTTGGGTAGTGGTGAGGTGAACTTGTGGGAACTAGCTAGGGCTTATTTAACTATGGCTAACATGGGGAAAATAACACCATTAGTAACTACATTAAACAGTTCCCCAAATTCAAATTCTCAATCTTTAGTTTCCAATTATTGGCAATTAATTATTGATATGTTAAGCGATCGCTATGCCCGATCCACAGCTTTTGGTGTAGACTCAGTGTTAAATTTGCCCTTTCCCGTCGCTGTCAAAACTGGTACATCTTCAAATTATCGTGATACCTGGACAGTTGGCTTTAGTAGTGATTATACTGTGGCTACCTGGGTGGGTAATTTCAACGGTGAACCCATGCGTCAGGTTTCCGGTGTCACAGGGGCTGCACCTTTGTGGAACAGAATCATGTTACATCTGCATGAACGTCAAACACCCGCTAATTTTCCATCTCCAGAGGGCATGGTAAAATTACCAATTTGTGCCATCACAGGGCTAAAACCTACACCTAGCTGTACTTCCGTAGTTCAAGAATATTTCTCTGTGAAAGATAAAATTGCATATCAAAAATCTACGGATTTTCATTTATCACCTGTGTATGATCAATGGTTAGCAAAACAGCCACAATTGCATTTTAATCCTGATAATTTCCGCATTATCTCTCCTCGTAATGGGGATTTATTTCTGCTGTATCCATCTGGAGAGGGACAGCAAAAACTAGAATTTAAAGCTAGTGGAACATTAAATCAGTCTATAGACTGGTGGCTAAATGATCAACATTTATCTACACAATCAACCAATGCGATATTTTGGCATTTACGCCCCGGTAATTGGAAGCTAGAAGCCAGAACTGGTAAGATGCGTGACCAAATAAACTTTCAAGTAAAGTTAGGAAATATCCAACCGAGAAAACAAGGTTTTTCTGTAGCAGATCCTACTAAATTATAGGATGTTATGGATTGATGAATTTTACATAATCACCTCAATCTTTTATCCGGGATTTGATCAATTAAAGTTGATTATGTAAATGTGGTTAAAAGTTTTCAGAAAGTGAAAATAGTCATGAAAAATACACAAGAACGCAAGTCTACTAAAAAGAAACAGTCTTTTTCTCCTGTTGATATTGGGACTCCTAAAGTACCAGTCCGCAAAACTAAAGCGAAAAATCAACAGTCTGAATCACTCAGCGACTGGGAACACGCAAGTTAATTTATGAACTGCTTTTCTTTCCCTGCATCTGTCTAAACTATGATTTGTAGTGATGTTGGTGATAATGATGATTGGCGTTGCTGATTAAGGGTATGAATTTTAGTCTCACGCAAAGGCGCAAAGACGCAAAGGTAAGATTTTTAAAGGTTCAATTTGGAAATTTCATACCTCGATTCAGCAACGCCTGATGATTTAATATGGTGATCATTGAATCAAAGTAATCAAAATAATTATAGTTTAGACAATAATCAAGTAAGGTAGGGTAAGTTAGGGTCAAGAAAAGATGATCAATGAAAAGCATAGATACTCAGAACTGACATCCAAAATCATTGGATGTTCTATGACTGTGCATAAAACATTGGGTAATGGTTTTCAAGAAGTAATTTATCAAAGAGCATTGTTCAGAGGGAACAGGGAACGGGCAACAGGGAACAGGAAAAACTCATGTTTAAAAACATGAGATTGAAATAATGACACTGTTTTTTTCGTGCTACGCATCTTTTAAAAATATCCTTTTTTTGACTGAGCTTTAAACTTGTGCAAATGAGTGTTTCTTATTTGCTCCCTGTTCCCAGTTAAGAGTTCCCTGTTCCCTTCTTTTGTAATTGAAATGCAATTGGCGGGTATTTCTTTTGCAAGAGAATTTGAAATGCCAATTTTTTACAAAAAAGAACAAATAGGAACACGACGAGTAGATTTTTTGGTCGAAGGTGTTATTTCAGTTGAAATAAAAGCAGTAACTAAATTAGAAGACGTTCATTTTGCACAAGCAATTAACTACTTAGAAGCATATAATCTTGAGATTGGGTTACTAATCAATTTTGGTGAAACTAAGTAGGTTGGCGTTGAAAATTGTCGTTATGGCAAGGCAAAAGGCAAGAGGCAAGAGGCAAGAGTGAAGAGGGTTTGGGCGATTTTACGTTTCTTTACACAGTTTGGTTTTATTGTGTTCACCTACTTAGTTTGAACTTTAAAAGACTTACTAATAAGAAATATAAAATGTCTGAACTATGATTCCTATGATTTGGATGATTCTTGTGATTTTTATGATTCTTGTGATTTTTATGATTTTTATGATTTGGATGATTTAGAGTCACACCTGTAAAAATCACATTCAATTGCATCATACAACTTCATCACATAAATCACATAAATCATAGTTTAGACTATGTTACAATTTTGAAAATGGTAGAAAATCAGGGTTATAAAAATGCAAAGTGGCGATCAAAATCTGATTATTTTGATGATTTACATACTGACTGTCTATTGGACATTTAATCGCATGATTGAATCTATAGACAATATAGTAAAAGTTGATTTCCAAAACGGTGCTGTTGATGATCAATTAAAAGAACAAAATCTCCAAGACACCGTGGGTATTTCCTTCAAAACAGGTAATTATGGTTTAGATAAAGTAGAAACTGATCTCAAAGAGTTATCAATGAGTATTGAAAATAAATCAGATAGCATTGCCGTATATGTTGATTGGGATAATAGTTCTTTCGTGGTTGAACATACCAAACAGTCCCGGCGAGTGATTCGCAAATCTCCTGACTTAACCCGCGATTTAGCTATACCCCAAGTCCCGACAATCATTGCTCCTAAAAAGACAATTTCTGAAAATGTCACCGCAGAAGATGTATTTCAAAGAGATAAAGAATCAGGAATATATCAACCAGCTTCTCCCTTAATTAATATTGCTGCCATCAAGAAGAATGATAAGAAGTTATACAAAGACTTTATAGATGGCAAAAAAAATTTGGAATTTTCATTACAACTTGTGCTGCGGATTTCCGAAATGAGAGTCGGTATTGCGCCAGGAATAAATGTTCCTCCAGTGTCAATTATTAATTGTCCTTTTACTATTAAAAAACTCCCTTGGACTTACGCGCTACCCTGGAATAAGAAAAAGTGATTTTCAGGTAGTAGTACAGAGTATGCAATCAAATGTAAAATAGAGAAAGAAGAGAGTAGGCGTAGGCAGTTGCAGATTAGTCATTAAGACTGGTTTGAGGAAAGTCCGGGCTTCCGAAAGACCAGACTTGCTGGATAACGTCCAGTGCGAGCGATCGTGAGGATAGTGCCACAGAAAGATACCGCCAGTCAATTTATTGGTTGGTAAGGGTGCAAAGGTGCGGTAAGAGCGCACCAGCAGCGTCGAGAGGCGTTGGCTCGGTAAACCCCAGTTGGAAGCAAGGCCGGAGGAACTACGGTTGGTCTTTTACCAGTTCCGCTTGAAAAGAGCCGCTAGAGGTGTTTGGTAACAAACATCCCAGATAGATAACTGCCCTCGCAAGAGAACAGAACCCGGCTTACTACCGACTCTCTTTGAAAACGGACTTTGGATTTTATTTTCCATAGTTCGTTTTTTCAATTACTACAGAAAATGAGAGAGACTGAAACATTTTAGCTAATGAAATTTTGAATAGAGCTATTTGACAACTTATGACATAATATATAGCTATAGTTATTAATATGGACAATAAAATGAACACAAGTAATATAAAATCTTTTTCAGTGTATGGTCTTTTTGGAACAGATGATATACACATTCCTTTTGATGAAAATATAAAGATACTAGTTGGTGAAAATGGAATTGGTAAGACTCAAGTTTTAAATCTTTTTTATTATACTTTGACAAGAAATTTTTTTAGACTTGATGAATTCAGTTTTGATGAATTGATTTTAGAATTTAATGACAGAAATCCTATTAAAATAGATAAAGCTAGTGTAAATGAATTGACTAAAGGAATTTATGATAATCCAATAGTTAAGGAATTTATTAATGAGGTTGGTTATTCTCAATTTGAGATGTTAAGAACTAGATTTATACAAGTCAAAGGTAATAGAAGAAAATTAGAAATGGAATTTGAATATAATCCCAAGTTCAGAAAATATCCTATAACTCATCTATTTCGAGTTTTTGAGCAAGCCGAAATGAATAAGGAAAATTTATCAAACCAATTTTTTAGAACCTGTAAAGAGGAAATTGAATCCGGTATTAAAGGTAGTGAGATTATGTATTTTCCAACATACAGACGGGTTGAAGAAGATTTATATAATTTAGGTTACAATGATGAGATTTTGAAGCAAGAAAATACACTTATCCAGTTTGGAATGGATGATGTTAAAAAACGTTTTACTCAAATTGAAAGTAAAATTGATAAACTCTTAAAAGAAGGATTTTCTAAAATCACTTCGGAAATTCTCAGTCAGTTAGTAAAAGGATTTGCTCACACAGACAATAATTTTTTAAATAGAATTAATGAAAATGATATTGAAATTATTTTAGCAAGAGTTGGTAAAGAATTATCTGAAACTGATAAAAATGAAATTAGAAATAGTGTTAAAAATCAATCATTTGGAAATCCATCACTAACTTATATTTTAAAAAAATTAGTAGAAATATATGATAAACAAAAAGAATTAGATGATTTGGTGAAGAAATTTAAAGACATTTGTAATAAATATTTAATCAATAAAAGAGTATTTTATGATGAAAGTGCCATCAAAATATTTATCAAATCAGAAAAAACTGATTCTGAAATTGACTTGAGTAAACTTTCTTCTGGAGAAAAGCAAATTATTTCTACATTTTCCAAAATATACCTTTCTGAAAGTGACAAAAGATTTATTATACTTTTTGATGAACCAGAATTATCATTATCAATGATATGGCAAAAACAATTACTTCCAGATATTATCAATTCAGGAAAATGTGAATTACTTTTAGCAGTAACCCATTCTCCATTTATTTTTGATAATGAACTGGATAAATATGCTATTGGATTAGATCAATATATTCAACCTTCAGAAACGATTATAGCCTAATGTTATACACAGAAATACTCAGACTGAGTCGAGAAAAACCCCAGGTTGCCTATCAAGAATTTATCCTGCATACAACACAAGGTAAAGATGGTTTATTTTGTTTTTTTGAAGGTAAAGATAATGCTTATTATGTGCCAAGAATCAAGCGTTTTATTAAAAATTATCACGCTATCCATTGTGGGGGTAGAGAGAAAGTGTTAGAAGTTTACCGACTTATTACTATTCATAGAGAATATGATAAGTACAAAAAAGCATTTTTCATTGATAGAGATTTTAATGAACCTTTACCACCTCATAACCCACCAATATTTGAAACATCTTGTTATTCAATTGAAAATTTTTATGTTTCAGTAAATGTTTTCAAAGAAATTATCAAAAATGAATGTCATTTATCAGAGGTTAGTGATCCAGATTTTCAAGTTTGTATGACTCTTTTTAAAGATAGACAAGAAGAATTTCATCAAGCTACAATTTTGCTTAATGCTTGGTATGCTTGTTTGGTAGAAATTAGAAATTCTACAGGGAGAGAAATAGGTGTAAATTTATCTGATAATCTTTCTAAAGATTTTGAAAATTTTATTGATTTAACTTTAGAGTCAGTTTCGGCAAATTATGATTTGGAAGAAATCAAACAAAAGTTTCCAAATGCTCCAGAAATTCCAGCAGATATTTTAAATAATAAAATGACTGAATTTACTAATTGTGAACATTATAAGGTTTTCCGAGGAAAATATGAAATATGGTTTGTGTTAGTATTTTTAAGGTTAATTTTAAGAGATTCTTGTAAAAGTAAATTGTTCATTGCAGAAAAATTAAGTTTCACTTTTAATAATGACTATACCAGTCCACATCCTATACTTACCAATGAACAAGCACTTACAGCATTTAATGGCTATGCTGAAACCCCCGAAAGTCTAAATGCTTATCTAATGCAAGTAATAAAACAGGAATAAACGTCAGCTTATCTCTTCTTTTATGTTTTTATTGTATGGTATCATCCGCTAATTCCAGATTCCGCAGCTAGTTGAAGTTATGAAAATGCTGATGTAGTAAGTTTTTGCACAAAAAACAGACTTTTATTTATACCCTATAATTTAATGCTAAGTTAATAGTTATTATCCCTTTTTTCCCAACTTACTCAATGTCCAGCGTTTATCCCCGCCGTCAACGGCAGCTTGAAAGTTTAGTCCAAAAGTTAGGTTTGTCACTAAATGCACCTATTAAATGGGAATTGTTAGATTTAGCACTCACTCATCCCACTGTTTCTGATACTGCCAATTATGAACAGCTAGAATTTGTTGGCGATGCAGTGGTACGCCTAGTGGCTGCCGTAGTATTATGGGAACATTATGCTGATTGTTCAGTCGGTGATTTTGCTGCTATTCGTTCGGTCTTGGTGAGCGATCGCATTCTTTCCCAACTAGCAAGAGAATATGGTTTAGAATTATATTTACTAGTAGCCGGTAGCGCCACCGCTGATCATGTTGGTCAAGAATCACGATTAGCAGACTCCTTTGAAGCCGTTCTAGGGGCGCTGTACCTGAGTACCAACAACCTTAACCTGATTCGTCCTTGGTTAGATTCCCATTTCCAACAACTAACCACAGAAATCCGCCTTGACCCTGCTAGACTCAATTATAAAGCAGCCTTACAAGAATGGACTCAAGCACAATTTAAGGTTCTTCCAGAATATCGAGTTTTAGAAATCAGTCAACCCCACCACAATCATGAACGCTTCTTTGCTGAAGTTTGGCTATATGAAAAAATGCTAGGACAAGGTAAAGGGCGTTCTATTAAAGCCGCTGAACAAGCCGCTGCCAAAGTTGCCTATTTAGCAATTAGCACTCCACCAAAGGATGAGTAATAATATACTTAAGAGGGTAGTAACTTGCGTTTTTACATTCATATAAGTAGGTGAACACAATAAAACCAATCTGTGTAAAGAAAAGTAAAATCGCCCAAACCCTCTTCACTCTTGCCTCTTGCCTTTTGCCTTGCCATAACGACAATTTTCAACGCCAACCTACTTACACAAAATTCTCCAATTTATACCAAATTTTAGGATTACTCTTTTTTGGTGATCATAGTCACTGATGTTTCTTGATTAAAAATTTAAGATTAGGTAGTAAAAATTTATATCTGCCTCATGTTTAGCTCTCAGTGAAGTCCTGTGTTATGTGGTAAAATGTTCTCAGCAGCATTAGACTAACCTGTACAAATTAAAAAATAATTCTAAAACCGTGTTTATACTGTTACCATTTATAATAAAACGTATAAAAAATATACTTATTCCAGGCTGTAGGTAATGAAAAGTGAGAAACAGAATTGATATTAACTCAGACAAAACAGTTCCCCAAGAACATTCGGCGAAACTAATTGACCGAAAATTAGACTATGCTCACCATTATCATGACTGTTACCATGAAGAACAGTTAATCTATCAACACTTAGTAAACTTAGTGCGAAAAGAATCTCCCAACCAAATATTGGACAGATTCCGGGCATTATTTATTGAAAGAGCGAATTATCCTGAACCAGAAATTATCTCAATTTTAGACAAAATTACCGCATCTAAGAACGCATCTGAAGAATTTCAGTTTTTCCTGAATCGGTGTTGCCATATTCTCATCAACTACTGGCACATGAACCCCCTGATACATAGTGCAATTGCCGATTTGATAAGTTTATTTAATGCTATACCTCCTACTTATAAAATTAGCAATTTACGTTGCCGCGAAATCACTCGTTTACGGGAATTAATCAAACAGTTTGTCAGCAGCGAACAGTATTTAATTTTACAGAGATTTACTCAAGTAGTAAATGAGACTCATCCTGTAACTAAGAGGCAAGATAATCAGCCACTGATGACCTTAATTCGTCGTTATCCTTATCTGTATGAACATTGTTTAATGAACGACAACTCTACTATTGAACAAAAAGAAACTGTTAGACATTTTCAATCACAGGTACAAAAAAAATTTGAAATTGATTTATCACAATATGTAACTTATAAAGTGCGGCGAATTCAGATGTTGAAAAACACCTCAACTGCCGAGGCCGATAGAATCTTACGCCCTATAGATAATCCTACATTGTTAACTGACAGTGAGTTATACACCACATTAAAACATTTTATTGGTAAAGTTGAACATGGGAATACATATCATGAATCTGCCCAACAGTTCATAAAATATGGCGGACAAGCGAAAAATTTTCGTAATTTTAAAGATGATTTATATGAATATTTGATATCTTCTGTGGACAAGCAATACGGAAAAAAACAATTCAACCAAAAACTATATAAATATTTACAAGATATTTTACCTCAAGCCAATGAGCAAAAAATTAATGATTTGTTATTGGTAAGAACTTGCAGTAATTTATTAAACTTTTTAGTTGTTAATAACCAATCATCACCACAGCACTTTGTTTTCTTAGATTTAATTAGTAATCAAGGAACAGTCCCGACAATGGGCTTATTATTAAAAATTGTCCTCATTTGTGGAAAAGTTAAACCATATTTAGAAAGGAAATTTGCAATTTTGTTTAATCACTATGAATCTTCCACCACTGATACTGTTGGCTGGTTAGTGGGAACTTTGGAACAATTGAATATTGCTTTTAGTATTAATTTTGGTGGGATTGACTTATCATTCTTTAAGAGATTTTGTTAAAAACAAATCTCTTGAAAAGTTGAGAGATAAGTAGGTTGGCGTTGAAAATTGTCGTTATGGCAAGGCAAAAGGCAAGAGGCAAGAGGCAAGAGTGAAGAGGGTTTAGGCGATTTTACATTTCTTTACACAGTTTGGTTTTATCGTGTTCACCTACTTAGTACAATATAGCGGTTCTCGGTTGAGTGAGATACAAGAACCCCACCCCCAACCCCCTCCCCGCAAGCGAGGAGGGGACTAGGATGTATCTGATTCAATTGCATACCGCTATAGCATGAATTTAAGCTTTTGTATACATTAAAAAAGACAGAGATTTTCTCTGTCCTCAAAATATGATGCTTAGAGTTCTAATGGCAAAATTTAGTAGCGATCGCGTCCACCACCACCATATCCACCACGTCCACCACCACCACCACGATCTTCCTTGGGTTTAGCTTTGTT
Source organism: Anabaena sp. 54 (assembly GCF_017355725.1). Classification (NCBI taxonomy): domain Bacteria; kingdom Bacillati; phylum Cyanobacteriota; class Cyanophyceae; order Nostocales; family Nostocaceae; genus Anabaena; species Anabaena sp. 54. The sequence continues at coordinate 27,747 of NZ_JAAVWA010000023.1, read as the reverse complement.
AACTTTTAAGCCCCGTCCCATCCATTCAGCACCGTCAAGTGCTTCAATTGCGGCTGTTTCTTCTGCCTCTGTTCCCATTTCTACAAAGGCAAAACCTCTTTTCCGACCAGTCTCCCGATCAGTAGGTAGTTGGACTCTCTTAACAGTTCCATATTCTGCGAAAACCCCACTCAGGTCATTTTCTGTAACCTCATAGGATAAATTACCAACGTAAATTGACATTGAATGACTCCGAAAATTAAAAAGTTGACTTGTTCCTTAACTACAATATCAGCACTCAGATAAAATCCGCTATAGGACTTAAAAAAGACACAATATGTGTCTGTTTTGATAAAATTATGATTGATTGTGGATGTTAAAACTTAGTAACGGTTCCGTCCACCACCACCATATCCACCTCGTCCACCACCACCACCACGATCTTCTTTGGGTTTAGCTTTGTTAACCTTCAAGCTGCGTCCCATCCATTCAGAACCATCAAGTGCATTAATGGCTGCTTCTTCTTCTGCGTCTGAACTCATTTCTACAAAGCCGAAACCCCTGGCGCGTCCGGTTTCTCGGTCAGTAGGCAGTTGAGCTTTTTTCACAGTTCCATATTCTGAAAATGCCTGCTTGAGGTCTTCTTCTGAGACCTCATAGGACAAATTACCAACGTAAATTGACATTGAATAGCTCCGAAAATTAAAAAGTGGACTTTTAGACTATCAACATGAGGAATGCCTCAACCATATAATACCCGTAATTAAGGTTTATTTTCTAATTTGGCATGGAAATTTTTTCTCCAGTAGCATAACTCTCCAAATCACCGACAGCTAGATTGACAAAATCATCAATAATTGAGGCGGAGATTGATGATGCAGCAAGATTTGTACAGTTAATTATGGTTGTGAATTATTTTAGATATTTGTGGTGAGATATTTGTCGTCAATGTTGGGTTTTGTTGCTACAAGATCAGCCACTGATGATTTAGTTTAAACGGTAGAAGCCTCTCACCTACCCGATAGGGAGGTGATGAGATGAATACAATACGCGCGAGTGAGGAATTGCCCAACGAACAAAATTAAGATAACTTACTCAATCTCACTTTCTAAATCACCAAATACGACTCACGAAGATGTTGGAGAAGGGTGAGATTTTTTGACACTCTCAGGGCTAGAGCCACTGAGATTCTTGGTTCAACGAGTCCACTTAACTTAGACCCCTTGCGGTATTTAAGCCAGAGGTGGTTCTCTCCCCAAGCGTTAACTTCCCCTCAGCGGACAAGGTAGTTGCATTACTGCAAATTTTGATTGAGTTTAAATAAATTCTGTGTCGTCTAGCTCCCATGAAGATTTTACCTATTCCTGGGCAGGAACTAGAACTATGGAATAGAACCCATATTGCCGTTAGGCAGTTAGGTTTTTAGACAGGTTGATTACCGTTCCTGTTGTGAACAGTATAACACTAGAGAACGCAAAAGATAAATTCTCCGATCTTTTTAACTCGCTTATATCTCAGGGCTAAAGCCACTGAGCTTTACGCTTACCGCTAACTTTTGTAATTGGCATCACATAAGATTTTGGTAGTTTTAAATCAGCGAATTCACAGATAGAACTAAAGGCACAAAAACGGCAATGGTTTCCAGGATTTGGGGGAAATATTTGACTAAAGTTGCTATTTTTAGCTTCATATTGTTGTAAATCCTCTTGATGTTGATGGGCAATATTTGCTAACTCAGATTCTAAAGATTTAAACTCACTATTACTAATAGTAATTAATTCCGATTTTTTACAAACTTCCAAATTATAAAAAGATGCAACTGCGGGTTTACCAGGATAAAGATAACGGGCTGCAAGTAAATAAACTAATGCTTGTCTGTGGTCAAAAGCCGATCTACCTGTTTTAAAATCTAAAATATGTAAGGTGCTATCAGACTCAATAAATATACAATCCATAGCGGCATATAACCGAAAGCAGTAATCTTGTTTTTCAATCACAATCGGCTTGGGAAAACCTTCATCACCTGAAGTTAATTCTAGAATCCGCTTACCTAATAATAAAGGGGCATTTTGATATTTTCTTAAAATTTGTAATACCCGATATTTAACTGTTTCATGGGTTTGACTCAATCTCAATAACCTCGCCACTTTTTCCACACCATCAACCTGGGTTAACCAATGAAGATGACGATGAAACTCATACACACCTTTTTGGGCAAGAATGCCAATGCGCTGGGGTGGGGTAGCTGTTGCCAATAAGGCTTTGACTTGGGGTTCATGCTGTCGCGCTTTGATAAATCCTCTTCTCATTTGGCAATGCCAATGTTCCTGTCCCCGGCTGGGGGCAAATAAAGACCAAAGGTGGTAACTAACAAAGGGTCTATCGGGGGTTGACATTGCTCATGTAGAGTGAGAGAAATTACCTTGGGGATACTTGCGGCTTAGTGGCTGTTCCACAGCTTTGCTGGATGTTTCCTAATAGTAAATAGCAATAATAATGCACGGGAGAGAGTGGCAATATGAGTAACCCTAGCAATTCCGGTAAGATAAAGTTTGGTACTGATGGATGGCGCGGAATTATTGCCGATGATTTTACTTTTCCTAATGTACGGAAAGTAACGAGAGCGATCGCTAGTTATCTGGAAACTGCCTATAGTAAAGACAAACCGGTTTTAATTGCCTACGATACGCGGTTTTTAGCAGACGAGTTTGCCCGGACATCTGCCGCAGTTTTGGCGGATTTGGGCTGGAATGTGAAAATTACTGATCGGGATTGTCCCACGCCAGTAATTGCCTACAATGCGCGTCTTCTCAATTCCGCAGGGGCTTTGATGTTTACTGCTAGTCATAATCCTGCACCCTATTGTGGGATTAAATATATTCCCGATTATGCAGGTCCTGCAACTCCAGAAATTACTGATACTATTGTCGCCAATATAGAAACGGCATCGGACGAGTTACCCGGTAGTAACCCATCTGGTTCAATTTCTACTTTTGATCCGAAGCCCGATTATCTAAATTTTATCTACACCTTGTTAGATGTGGAAAAAATTAAAAGTGCGAATTTAAAGGTCAAATATGATGCCCTTTATTCTACCTCACGGGGATATTTAGATGAAGTCTTGCAACACTGTGGTTGTCAATTAGAAAGTTTCCACGATTGGCGGGATGTGCTGTTTGGCGGTGGTATGCCTGAACCCAAAGGGGAACAGTTAGTTGAGTTGGTGGCAGCCGTGAGGGCTGATCATGCGGATTTGGGTTTGGCTACCGATGGTGATAGCGATCGCTTTGGTATTGTTGATGAACAAGGTAATGTCCTCACTCCCAACACAGTGCTGTTAGTTCTAGCACGGCATTTGATTAAAAACAAGGGTAAGAGCGGTGCAATTGTTAGGACTGTGGCAACTACGCATTTATTAGATAATTTTGCTGCTAAGTATGGCTTGCAAATTTATGAAACTGCGGTAGGTTTTAAATACATTGGCGAGAAAATGCGGGAAACCGCCGTTTTGATCGGTGGAGAAGAATCCGGTGGTTTAAGTATCATTGGGCATATTCCCGAAAAAGATGGGGTTTTAGCAGATATGCTAGTAGCTGAGGCGATCGCTTATGAAGGTAAGCCTTTAAGTCAGTTGGTACAAGAAGCTATAGCCGAAGCTGATGGACCTTTGTATAACAATCGCTTGGATTTACACCTCACGGAAGATCACAAAGTCGCAGTCATTGATTCCTACACCCAAAATCCGCCCTCAGAAGTGGCAGGAATTGCGGTGAGAGAGGTGGGCAGGAAAGATGGTATTAAACTGTATTTAGAAGAGGGTAGCTGGGTGTTACTGCGTCCTTCTGGAACAGAACCTTTGGTGAGAGTGTACATGGAAACCAACTCACCGGAAAAACTTAGTCAGATTGCTAAATTCATGGAAGGTGAAATTGCTAAGTTAGGTTAGTTTATAGCAGGGAGCAGGATTCACCGAGTCACCGAGTCAGAAAGAAGAAAAAGTGGAAGTGGAAGTGGAAGTGGAAGTTGAGTAACTGTAATTTTTATTCCCCACTCCCCCACTCCCCCACTCCCCCACTCCCCCACTCCCCCTTGTTTTATTACAAAATAATTACAGTGAGGAATACCTCACCTATTTTAGGGGCATACACACCAGAAAATAATTTGCAACTTCTGTTAACAATCTGTTATATTTATTTACATAAGGTTACAAAAAGTAAAAAACGAGGTTCTCGAATGACTATTTTAATTTCTCTATTGGTTGTTGGTTGGGTAGCAGTTTCTGTTATCGGTTCTCTAGCCTACTTTATGGGTGAACAAAGCAAGCCCATTCACGAACGCAACTGGGCTTCTGATAAGTTTGCAGCTTTAGCTAAATCTATTACTGGTGTAGATATGGACTATGCCCAACGCGTACCTGTCTATGCTATTGATGCTTACCACAGCCGTAATTTACCCAGATAGTATTTAGTGGCAATTTGACAAGATGTATATAAAAATAACCCCCAGTCAGAATTCTGCGGGTTTAGATCCCCGACTTTTTCAAAAAGTCGGGGATATGGGAACTACTTAATTAAAATGCTGGACGGTAAACACGATAGTTAATATTGGGGAAAATATTATCCATTGATTCGACTTTTTCCAACCAACCACTATCAACCTTACCAACTTTCACATCTTCATACAGCTTATTAAAACGCATTAAATGCGATCGCGTTCTTCTGACTGCATAGGGAACCATTGTTCCTGTCCGCATAATAAACGCCCAGTCAGAAGATTGTGCTAATAACAACTCTCGCGCAGCTTGGTTAAGTGCTTTTTCCTGTAATTCATCTTCAGCTTCAATTTGGGAAATTTCAATCATCCGTTCCGCAGCTTTGTGCAAATGTGGATAAACCCAAGCATTAGTATCATTCAACCAATATTCATGGAAACCCTTAAAGCCCCAACTCGACTGAGCAGGACGACATACTTGTTGCTGAGGATTAGCCCGTAAATAATCGGCTAAATGGGTCATTTCATAGGTTTTCTGGTCATACCATGACTTCCGAAACAGATAATCAATAAACCAAGGACCCTCATACCACCAATGACCAAATAACTCCGCATCATAGGGAGATACAATAATTGGCGGCCGACCCATGATATTGTGTAAATGCCCAGCTTGCTGCTCACGATTATACATGAAGTTAGCAGCGTGTTCTGCCGCTTTTTCCTTTGCCCAATAAGGATCATATAGAGCTTTATCGGAAAGACCTAAGCCCCGTCCGGTAATTTTATGATACTTAATACCTGTATTTTTGCGCTGACCATTGGGCATAATATAGGGCTTAATATATTCATATTCCGCTTCCCAACCCAAATCTTTATAAAATTCCCGATATTCGGCTGCACCAGGATAACCCACCTCAGAAGACCATACTTGCTGGGAAGATTCATGATCTCGACCAAAAGCTGCTACACCGGGTTCAGTAAAAATCGGGGCATAACTACCGAAGCGAGGACGGGGACGGGCGTATAAAATGCCATGTCCATCAGTGAGGAAATAACGTAAACCAGCATCCGCCAGCATTCGCTCCACACCTTCATAATAGGCACATTCTGGCAACCAAATGCCTCTAGGGGCTTGGCCAAAAGTTTCTTCGTAATGTTCACAAGCTACCTGAATTTGCGCCCATACAGCTTGGGGATACATTTTCATTAATGGTAAGTAGCCGTGAGTCGCACCACAGGTAATAATTTCTAAGTTATTACTATCTTGGAACTGTTTAAATGCTGTAACTAAATCACCCTGATAACGTTCCCATAACTCCCGCGCTTGATTAAATTCAGTTGCATAATGTTCTGCTAAATACCGCAGATGACCATTATGAATATTGCGCTCAGATTCTAGTTCTATAAGCTCTTCTAGTTGTGATAAGTGAGCATCATAGCGTTCTTGCAATAAAGGATCACGAAGCATAGAAATCAAAGGCGGAGTCATACTCATGGTGAGTTTGAAATCAACGCCGTCTCGCTTTAAGCCTTCAAATACTTTTAATAAAGGAATGTAAGTTTCAGTAATCGCTTCATACAGCCATTCTTCTTCTAGCACATAATCACTTCCTGGGTGACGAACGAAGGGCAGATGTGCATGAAGTACAAGCGCGACGTAGCCTATAGCCATAATATTTTTTATGTGTGGTATTTGGAGGTTACAGACAAAAAAGTCTGTGTGGGGAAATTAAGAATATTTTAAGACGATATGGGTCATTGGTCATGAATCCTCGGCTAATACTTAATAGAAAAATATTTTGGTCTAGCGCCGCTTCGCGGAAGTTCAACGGGCGCTCATAAACCGCGTCTACACTTACTTGTGAAATTCCTTAGTCCGTTTTAACGGACTTGAGCTATGAGACAGGGAATTCATTCCCTGGCGTATTTGCAAGCTTCCCATATTTGTCTGTTCATGATCAATATAATCATCAATCAAATTCGGAAATAGCCTTTTTTCCTCAATACATAAAATGATTAATTTTTACAGTGCATAAATCCTAAATTACTGATTTTCAGTAAATCAAGGTAGAATGTCCTATAAACGTCCTAACTACCAAGATTATGAGCCTGTGCATCAATTCTAACTGCCCAAAGCCACAAAATCCCGATAATATCCTTTTTTGTCAAGCCTGTGGCTCGGAAGTCTTGCTACAACAACGTTATCGGGTACAATGTCAGTTAGGACGGGGTGGCTTTGGTGTGACTTATGAGATTAACGAAGTCAGAACCAATCAGGCTAAAGTTCTCAAAGTCTTGATTAATAACGACCCTAAAGCTGTAGAATTATTTAAACAAGAAGCTGATGTTTTAAGTCAACTCCATCATTCCGGTATTCCTAATGTAGAATTAGACGCTTATTTTGAATATTATCCCTACAATAGCCAAAATCCAATTCATTGTTTGGTAATGGAAAAAGTTGTGGGAGAAGATTTAGAAAAATATATGCGAAAACGTGGTTTGCGTCCTATTAACCAAACTACAGCTATAGAATGGCTAAAAGATTTAATTATTATTTTAGAACAAGTACATAATAAAAACTTTTTTCATCGAGATATTAAACCACCTAATATTATGTTGCGGTCTGAAAATGCCGAATTAGTATTAATTGATTTTGGTACTGTGAGGAAGGTAACATCTACAGTATTTAAACAACAAGGTGGTGTCACAGGAATAATTTCCGCAGGTTACACACCCTCGGAACAAATTAATAATAATGCTGTACCTCAATCTGATTTTTTTGCTTTAGGACGGACATTTGTTTATTTACTCACGGGTAAAGAACCACTTGACCCAATCATGTATGATTCCTATAATGAAACATTAAATTGGCGGAATCATGCACCACAAATATCATCTATGTTGGCAGATTTATTAGATGATATGATGCAGCGTTTATATAAAGATCGTCCTCAAAACTCCCATGAGATTTTGCAAAGAATAGCAGCAATAGAAAAAGCTTTACAACCACCAATACCTCAACCACCAATACCTTCCAATAACCTTAAAACCTTTAGTTTTGAAGTTGTCACCACAGACGCACGGGGAAATATCACCAACCAACGGAAGGAAAGCGCGAAATACTTTACAGAAGACTTAGGAAATGGTGTGACGTTGGAAATGGTGGAAATACCAGGGGGAACATTTATCATGGGTTCACCGACAAGCGAAGAAAATAGCTCCTCAAGTGAAAGTCCCCAACACCAAGTTACAGTTCCCAGTTTCTACATGGGAAAATATGAATTGACACAGGCACAGTATCAAGCTATCATAGGAACTAACCCTTCCCGATTTGGATTCAAAGGCAAAAACCGCCCTGTTGAAGGAGTTAGTTGGAATAATGCGGTTGAGTTCTGTAAAAAGTTAAGTCAAAAAACAGGCAAAAACTACAGATTACCCAGTGAAGCAGAATGGGAGTATGCTTGTCGTGCCGGAACTATCACACCATTTTATTTTGGTGAAAGTATTACTCCAGATTTGGTAAATTATAATGGTAATTATACCTATGCTTCTGCACCAAAAGGAAAAGATCGTCAGCAGACTACAGATGTAGGAACTTTTCCCCCTAACTCTTTTGGTTTGTACGATATGCACGGTAATGTCTGGGAATGGTGTCAAGATGACTATAAAAATAATTATATAAATGCGCCTACAGATGGCAGTGCTTTGACAAGTTCAAGCTGGAGCGGAAAGATGTTGCGCGGTGGTTCGTGGCTCAACCGTCTTGGGTATTGTCGTTCTGCTTATCGCTACAACCTCAACCCCTTCCTCGGCATCAACAACGGCGATATTGGTTTTCGGGTTGTATGTAGTGGTGCGGCGAGGAATTAGTAGCCCTTTACACTCTTGCTCTTTTGCCCTCTTCTCTTTTTTTCTTTTCCCTTCTTAACCCACCGCTGTTAGGGGGAAAATATTTTTCTACAAAAAGCTGGTTTTGATGTCTGGATTCAGTATAGCACAGATTTTTTTGTCTGAATCAGGATGTCCAGGATTTAAGGATTTACAGGATGGAATAAGGGGTGCGATTTTGAATGTTAGGAAATTCTGTTTATTCAAGATCCCAATATCCCCGACTTCTTCAAGAAGTCGGGGATATGAAATTTATCTAGAATCAATCTTCACTGTCTTGATATAAATTTTGTAAGTCTTGCAATTGAGTCTTTCGAGAAATTCGGCGATATTTTTTACTTTCCAGTTTTGGTTCGTACTGACTTTGACCTTTACCTTTAGATATTAATTTCAGACTTGATTCGGGGTCAGCTTGTTGGTTAATATGGCTTTGATGAGCGATCGCATCATCCAGAAATTCTAAATAATGCTGATATCGTTCCCAGTCACCACTAACAGCACAGTCTGGCTCATCTTTATGGATACAATCACTAAAGCGACAATGGGCAACAGCTAGGCGTTCTCTTGCTTCTGGGAAATAGTGAATTAATTCTTCAGGACTACAATCCAAATCAGGTTGATTAAAACCGGGAGTATCTGCTAATAACCCACCTGTAGGCATTTCAAATAATTCTACATGACGGGTGGTATGGCGACCACGGGCTAATTTGCCGGAAACTTCCCCCACTCGCAGGTTGATATCGGGAATCAAACTATTAATCAAGCTTGATTTCCCTACACCAGAAGGACCAGCAATCACCGTAATTTTATCCTGCAAATATGTGGCTATTTGGTCAATGTTAATGCTATTTTGAACGCTAATAAATAAAGGTTGATAACCCCAAGCCAGTAAGCGATCGCTAATTTGCTGTTTTTCTTCTAAAGAGACTAAATCACATTTATTCAAACATAACAGCACATCCACTCCTGTAGATTCAGCCTTAATTAAAAATCTACTCAATTGAATAGGTTCTAAAGGCGGGTCAGCCACCGCAAAAACCAGGAGAATTTGATTGACATTAGCGATCGCTGGGCGATTCAATAGACTATGACGCGGTAAAACCTCACCCACAGCCCCCCGTCCCCCTGCCCAATCTGGTTCTTCCACAATCACGCGATCGCCCACCATCACCTGTTGACCAATCTTTTTTAAGCGCGTTCTTCTTGTACAGAGGAGGATAGGGGAAGAAGGTGACAGGTGACAGGGAACAGGTGACAGCGAAGAAGGGGAGGAAGAACTTTCTATTATTTCTGAACTCCTGAACTCCTGAACTCCTGACTGTTCACTGAGCGAAGCCGAAGTGCTGACTCCTTCTACTTCATCCATCTGTACTCGATAAAAATTAGCCTGTACAGCTAACACCGTACCCAATAACTGTTTAGTAGAAATATTTTCCCCTGTCATGCCACAGTAACCGGACGACGGATAACCAGGGAAAAATAGCCAGTACAATCTGTAATTTGTTCCACTTGATAACCAGCCATTGTTAGACTATCAGGAACTTGTTCTATCGGTTCACCCGGATCTAACCAGACTTCCAACAAATCGCCAGGAGGCATCTTTTCCAGAAATAATTTTGTCCGCACAAAATTAATCGGGCAAGGAGTACCACGTAAATCGAGTTGAGCATCAGGGGTGAATACAGAAGACCCAATCATGACTTAAACAAGCCTCCTAAGAATCCTTCTAAACCACCCTTACCAGTTCTGTCTCCCTTAATTTTAGCCAACTTCTCCAGTAGTTCTCGTTCCTCTGGGATGATCTTTGTGGGAATATCAATTAACACCGTCAACAGATGATCACCACGACTCACAGGATTACCCAGACGGGGAACACCACGATTTTCTAATTTCATGATTGTATTCGGTTGAGTTCCAGAGGGAATAATTAACTCCACAGGTCCATCTACCGTATTTACCTCCAATCGGCAACCTAAAATGGCTTGTAAGTAGCTAATTTTAATTTCCGAGTTAATATTAATGCCTTCACGATGAAATTCTTCATCTTCATTGACAAACAAGTAAACGTATAAATCACCTGGAGGACCATTGCGTTGACCCGCATCTCCTTCTTGGGAAATCCGTAGTCTTGTGCCATTGTCTACACCAGCGGGAACATTGATTTTGAGTTTCTTTGTAACCTGATTTGCGCCCTTACCATCACAAGCATCACATTTATCTTCTACAACCGTTCCTGAGCCATCACAGGTGGGACAAGTTGATACTTGGGTAAAGCTACCAAAAGGAGTTCTTGTTACCCGTCTAACTTGACCTGAACCGCTACAGGTGCTACAAGTCCGGGGGCGAGTTCCTGATTTAGCACCAGAACCAGTACAAACTTCACAGGTTTCTAAATGGGAAATCCGAATTTCCTTTTCTCCACCAAATACCGCTTCCCGAAAATCTAATTTCAGGTCTAAGCGCAGATCATCGCCCCGTACTGGTCCGCTCCGCCGTCTTTGTTGGGGTTGTCCACCTGGAGCAAAGCCGCTGAAAATGCTCTCAAAGATATCGGCAAAACCACCCATGTCACCCATATCCTGGAAACCAGGACCAGCCGCAGCCGCGCCAGAAACACCTGCTTCACCAAAGCGGTCATAACGGGCGCGAACTTCTGGTTCAGATAGCACTTCGTAGGCGCGGTTAATTTCCTTAAATCGTTCCTCTGCCCCAGATTCTTTATTTACATCTGGGTGATACTTTCGGGCTAGGCGGCGATAAGCCTGTTTAATCTCTTCTTTCTCGGCGTCACGAGAGACACCCAGGGTTTCATAATAGTCTCGGGCCATATAGCAAGGTTAAAATTTAGAAGGAAGCAGAATTACAGAAAATACTAGCTAATAGGTTCAAGGTAACACTTTAACAAGAATACAGACTTTTAGGAGTGCAAATAGCGGGGATTAGCGTTAGTCATGCTCTTTTTTAATTTTTGTTAATAATTATTATTTTCTTGGCATTAGTGTCCACAATAATGATCATAGGGTATGTTTAAAGTGGTTGCTTAAGCGTCTGGAAAAGAGTAAATCTGTCCTCATTTTTCCTAGACCTGGGTTTTGTCTGGGATTTTTCCGCCGTTCGTAAAGACAAATTACATTAAATCGTTCCTGCTATATTATTGTGCTATTGAAGTGTGGAAAACCCACCTATTGATTATAGGTACTAGCCGTACTATTAAATGTGGAAAACCCAACCTATACTTTTGGCTAGGTATATGGTATGGCTGTGTTAAGCAGATATTTGGCATGGTAAATTTCTAGTACGCTGTGGCGTAAGTGAATGAACCATTCTAAATCCTCCAAAAGCCTATACTGTCTTCATTTTGACTTTTGACTTTTGACTTTTGACTTTTGACTTTTGACTTCCGCCTTGCGGTACTAAGTAGGTGAACACAATAAAACCAAACTGTGTAAGTGTAAAGAAGCGTAAAATCGCCCAAACCCTCTTCACTCTTGCCTTTTGCCTCTTGCCTTTTGCCTTGCCATAACGACAATTTTCAATGCCAACCTACTTAGTCTATGGTCTCATAATCAACTTGTGAGTTATTTTCTTCATCTAAATCAACGTTGAATTGTGGTATTTGTGTATTGGGTAAGGAAGAATGATATTCTTCTGTGAGATTGATTTGCGTGACATCTTCTGATTTAGAATGTTCCTCACTAGCCTGGTTGTAAACATCTGTACCAATAGCAAAGATAGTTTGTTGGAAATCCTCTAAAAGTGTTTTAAACTTCCCTGGGGACAGATTGGAGTTGTTCATTGCGGCTTGTAGTTGTTCAACTTTCTGATTAGCCACAGCTATCAATTGCTCACTGACCAAATCGGGATTATCCCGTAATGTTGAATTATAGGTGAACAAAAGATTATTAGCTTGGTTTTTGAGTGCTACCAGTTCTTTACGTCTTTGATCTTCCTCGGCGAATAATTCAGCTTGTTTCCGCATTTGCTCAATTTCGTTGTTGCTTAAACCGCCTGTACTTGTAATGCGGATGCTCTGTTCTCTACCTGTACCTTTATCTTGCGCCGCAACTTTGAGGATGCCATTCACATCAATTTCAAAAGCGACTTCAATTTGGGGAACGCCGCGAGGCGCAGGGGGAATGCCACTGAGGAGAAATTTGCCCAGACTTTTGTTATCTTTAGCCATAGCGCGTTCTCCTTGGAGGACATGAACTTCTACGGAGTTTTGACCATCAACGGCTGTAGAAAATATTTGAGCTTTGCTGGTGGGTATGGTGGTATTTCGGTCAATAATTTTGGTGAATACTTCTCCTAGTGTTTCAATCCCTAAAGATAAAGGTGTGACATCTAAAAGTAACAGGGTGTCTAATTCCCCTGCCAAAACCCCAGCTTGGATAGCTGCACCCAAGGCTACGGCTTCATCAGGGTTGACGGAATGATCCGGGGTTTTACCATTGAAAAATTTAATCAGGGCGTTTTGAACGGCAGGAATGCGGGTAGAACCCCCGACTAGAATAATCTTATCTATATTTTGTGGTTTGACTTCTGCATCTTTGAGAGCTTGCATTATGGGGGCGATTGTCCCCTCGATTAAACTCCCTGTGAGTTCTTCAAATTGGGACCGGCTGAGTTCCATTTCCAGATGTTTGGGTCCGCTGGCATCAGCCGTGATAAATGGCAGGTTAATGGAGGTAACAACCAGGCTGGATAGTTCCACTTTGGCTTTTTCCGCGGCTTCTCGCAGGCGTTGGAGTGCCATTTTGTCTTGGGTAATGTCTATCTTCTCTTCTGCCAGGAATCGCTCCACCATCCAGCAGACAATGGCATTATCAAAGTCGTCTCCGCCGAGATGATTATTACCACAGGTGGCTTTAACTTCAAAAACTCCATCTCCTAGTTGGAGGATAGATACGTCAAATGTGCCTCCGCCTAAGTCAAATACTAGGATTAATTGTTCTTGATCTTGTTTGTCTAAACCGAAGGCTAGGGCGGCGGCGGTGGGTTCGTTGATAATTCTTAATACTTCTAGCCCAGCAATAGTACCTGCATCTTTTGTGGCTTGTCTTTGAGCATCTGTAAAATATGCTGGTACGGTAATTATGGCTTTTGTTACTTCGTCCCCCAGGAAATTTTCCGCGTCTTGCTTGAGTTTTTTCAAGACCATAGCGGATATTTCTTGGGGTGTGTAGTTTTGGGCGCGAATTTGGACATCAACGGTGTTATCCCTGCCTTTGATACAATTATAAGGGACACGACCGCGCTCTAATTCTGTGTCTTCCCAACGACGACCGATAAATCTCTTGATACTGTAGACTGTGTTTTCGGCATTGGTTACAGCCTGTCGCTTGGCTAGTTGTCCGACTAGGCGATCGTTAGCTTTACCAAAGGCTACGATACTAGGGGTAGTACGTCCACCTTCGGAGTTGGCAATTACTTTTGGTTGCCCAGCTTCCAAAACAGCGACACAACTATTTGTAGTCCCTAAGTCAATCCCAATAACTTTTCCCATACTTGAATTATTTTTAGTAAGATGCTCTACCGTAATTACTCACAAGTGGTTGTGTCTTAGCTACAGGCAATGAATTTATGCAACCTTTATTTAAAACACATTATAAGCGATCGCTTACACAGATGCTACCGATTTAAAAAATACCCAAAAATTTCTTGTGGTGCGGGACGAATTGCCCGCTAACCATCAAGGACGGGCAGGATGCCCATCCCACAAAATTGGGTAATTTATTTTTTGGTGTTCCCTAGAAGATGTGGCATCAACTTCGGTGTAACCTCTATCACATCCAATTATTTTACCATCGGTCTTTTTTCCAGCTTTTTGGATATCAGTTGTGTAGTGTATTTCCCATCTGCTATTACGCTTAATTAGCCTTAGCTGACACTTTATTGGTAAAGTCGTTGGTAACTTGAGAGTTTTACATGGAGTTAATCCTCCAAAACGCAACCACACCACACCTTTGTCGTCCATCTTAGTATCATAAGCCTTCACAATAATTTGGTTACAAACTTTTGTGTGACCTCGATACCAAAACTTTCTATACTGCAAACGGTTCATAGTTTAACCAAATATGAAACCCCTCTGGTAAACCTCTCCCCGTTGCGGGGAGAGGCTTTGAACCTTGTTCTTTGTATGATAAAAAAGTCCAGTTTCATGGACTTGGTTTGCTACGTCTTTTACTATTATACCCCCATTGACTCATATTGACTACTATTTGTTTCATGAATATTTTGCTCTTCGGCTATTTTTTTCTTGTAAGCCCGAAGAAAGTAAAGTTTGGAGGAAAAGCAGTGCATGATAGCCATAAAATCCTGCATCAACTCTTCGTGCGGCGATAGCTTGGCATTGTTCACCACAACAATTTTGCAGCCGTGAAGGTTGCAAAACCACTCAACGAACTCAAAACCAAATCTGCATAACCTGTCCTTATGTCCCACGACAATTTCAGAGATTTGATTCTGGGCAACTTGAGTCATTAATTTAAGAAAGTTTTTCCGCTTCCAGTTCATGCCACTAGCAACATCCTTGACGACTCGACATCCTGGGTAAGTTTTGCCTAAAAATTCTATTTGTGTGTCAAGGTCTAACAACTGGGTTTTTGTGCTGACACGGGCGTAAAGAACCCGCTCTTTATCCGTTGGAACTGTTTTGATAAAGGCTGACTCTGGATATCTCCGGTGTCCCCCAGGGAAATACATTCTATTTTCCCTAAGTCAGCCCATTCTGCCGTCGTCTTAGGGTGATAGCCAAATTGTTTGTAAACTTGTTCTGGGGTTAGGTATTTCATCTTTCGGTTAAATACGATTAACCCCAGTATACTACGTTATTTTGAGATTAGAGAGTATGGCTAACCGTTATCTTGATTGGACAAATCTTCTGAGTCCACAGATATATCTTCTCTCGGTGCAGCTACTTTTACCATCGCATGGCGGAGTACACGATCGCCAAAATAATAGCCCCGAACTAACTCTTCCAAAATAGTTCCTTCTGGATGTTCGTCGGTTGGTTCTCGCATCACAGCTTCATGCAAATTCGGGTCAAATTCTTGACCTTCAGGGCGCATGGGTGCTACACCTAAACGTTTGAGACAATCCACCAATTGTTTATAAACCCCTTGATAGCTCTTATGAATTGTCATTTCACCATCGCCTTGGGGTTTGAGGTGCGCTCGCGCTCGTTCAAAATTATCAACGACAGGTAGCAATTCCGTAATTGTGTTGCGCTTTACCTGTAAGTCAATTTCTTCTTTTTCTTTGGCAGTTCGTTTGCGGTAATTCTCAAAATCTGCGGCAATTCGCATATATTGAGTGCTACGGTCTTCTAATTGAGCTTTGAGAGTTTCAATTTGCTGAGATAAATCTGCTAAGACAGCGATATCTACTTCAATGGGATTGGCTGTAGCACTACCATTTTCTTCAGTGAGTATATTATCTCCCTGTTCATTTATTTGGTTTGCTACTTGCTCATTAGCTTCGCTGCTAGAGTCTTGGGGGTTAATTTCGGACGGGGAGTCACTTTTCATAAGAATATGTGGTAAGTGGAAAACTCAGTCACTGAAGTGCTGAGAAGAATGGTTTGCGGTAGACTTAGGCGTTTTCGGTAACTTTAGCAACTACTTGCTATATCTTTAGTTGATTCGCCCAATTCCTGGTTTATCCAACAGAATTCAGGAGTCACCGAGTCAGAATCCATTCTGAATTCTGTGCGAGTGGCGGATGAATAACCGGGTTTAAGATCCCCACCAAATCCTAGATTTGGTGGTCTTCAATCGTTTGTGGGTCTGAATCCCCGACTGATTGATTCTGACTCCTGAATTCTTCTTTAAATAGTTTACCTGTTTATTTTCGTTTACTATTATCTACCCATCCTAGATGCTTTTAACAGCAGAAATTTAACAGGCTATCAGCATTCGGCCTTCAGCATTCAGCGAGTGAGATAATTATGGGTTCAATCCCGTGTTTAGTAACACAATAGAGGTTATATTAGTTACTAATATTTCAGTAGGACGTGATATTACTGTTATTTTATGGTGATAAATTGTCAATATAAAAATTTTTACATCAAAAGGTTGTTGGCTAGAATTTAATACAGTATCAATGAGAAGTATGTACCACCGTCAGGGAATACTTAAAGAAGAGATTCCCCTACCCTAACCCATTTGCTTGTCAGTAACCCAGCCCTAAAGGGACTGGGCTTGCAAGAGTAATCAAGCAAGCCGTGCTGACCAGACCACCCTGAGTTTACTCTCATCGTAGCCGTTATTTGAGTCACGACACCCTGGAATGCGAAGCTAGTTCCCCGCTCTGTCATTTGCAATTAAACAGTTTTAAGGTCACTGAAACAGTGTTGCAAGTCTAAAAAGCTCTTATAACTGGTCGTTCGCGCCAGCGTGCCGGAGGCATCTAGCTAACATTACCCCAGAAATGGGAGGCACATCGCGTGCAAAACATTATGCGTACAGAGTTGGGAATTTTGAATCGGTAATTGTCCCGTTGAAAGTACACCACAAAAGTACCCCGAATTTCTTAACTCTAAGGCGGTAATGAAAAAATATTCAAGGCGGTTAAAACCGCTCGTGCCGTTTCCCTCTCAGGGCTAAAGCCACTGAGTTTCCCACTTACCGGGTATTCTTATGACTTACTCATCACCACAAGGGCGCAGTACGGCGATAACTATCAGAACTGAGTTTTCGCCCTTTGCTAATAAACTAGTAGCATCTGGCTATATCAATAATGAACAAATGAGACAGGCTTTAGCTATGAGCCGCAAGACTGGCAAGCTACTGACAGAAGTATTAGAGTCAATTACTGACCGAAAATTAGCTCCTGAACAGGTAACAGCATACAAAAAACAACACTTATTTGAACTTAAAATTTTATACGGTATTGAGTCGCTTGATACTGAAATCAACGAAATTGATACAACAAATGTGGGGATGCTGATTCAAGAACTCATTCCTGTGGAGCTATGTCGTCGCCATTATCTAGTGCCATTGTCAAGACATGATGACCAACCGTCACCTTATATTTTAATGGCGATGGTTGACCCAGATAATTTAGAGGCTTCTGATGATCTTAACCGAATTTTGCGTCCTAAAGGTTTGTCTTTTCAGCGGCGGGTAATTACGCAGAAAGATTACTTGGGCATTATTAATCAATACTTAAATGAGCAAGCTGCACGCCAAAAGACCTTAGATCAACAAAAAAATTATGATGTTAAGGGGGATTTAGACAATTTAGAAAATCTGGAAATAGAGGAAAGTAGTGATGATGATGTTGATTTAGATAAGGCGATGAAGGGTGCTGATGATGCACCTATTATTAAACTTGTGAATCGGATTTTGTTGAAGGCTTTAAGTGAGGGTGTTTCGGATATTCACATTGAACCCCAGGAAGAATATTTACGGATTCGTTTCCGTAAGGATGGGGTATTACGTGAGGCATTTGAAAATATGCCGAAAAAAATTATCCCGGCAGTAACAGCCAGATTTAAAATTATTTCTAACTTGGACATTGCGGAGAGACGTTTACCTCAAGATGGACGTATCCGCCGGATATTTGCGGGGAGAAAGGTGGATTTTCGGGTAAATACTCTACCTAGTCGTTATGGAGAAAAGGTTGTTCTCCGGATTTTAGATAACTCCTCTACTCAATTGGGTTTAGATAAGTTAATTACTGACCCAGAAACCTTAAAAATTGTTCAGGATATGGTTAGTAAGCCCTTTGGGTTGATTTTGGTGACAGGACCAACTGGTTCGGGTAAAACGACTTCGTTGTATTCGGCACTGTCAGAAAAGAATGATCCGGGGATTAATATTAGTACGGTAGAAGATCCGATTGAGTACAGTTTACCGGGGATTACTCAAGTACAGGTAATTCGGGAAAAGGGGTTGGATTTCTCGACGGCTTTGCGGGCTTTCTTGCGTCAAGATCCAGATGTGTTACTGGTGGGGGAAACACGAGATAAGGAAACTGCAAAAACGGCGATTGAGGCGGCATTAACCGGTCACTTGGTATTAACTACTTTACACACTAATGATGCGCCGGGAGCGATCGCTCGCTTAGGAGAAATGGGTATTGAACCGTTCATGGTTTCCAGTTCTCTCATTGGTGTTTTAGCACAACGTCTAGTTCGTCGTGTCTGTTCTGAATGTCGGATTGCCTATAGTCCCACCATTGAAGAACTCGCTCGCTATGGTTTATCAGCTTCCCAAGAGGCTCAGGTGACTTTCTATAAAGCCAATATTATCCCACCAGAAGAAATAGTCAGCCGTAAAAATCTTTGTCCAAAATGTAATGGCATTGGCTACAAGGGGCGTTGTGGTGTTTATGAAGTGATGCGGATTACTGAAGAATTACAAACCCTTATTAACAAGGAAGCACCTACAGAAAGGATCAAAGAAGTGGCTGTTGAAGAGGGTATGAAAACCTTACTGGCATACAGTTTAGACCTAGTTCGCCAAGGTGCAACTACCCTAGAAGAGGTAGAACGGGTAACATTTACAGACACAGGTTTAGAAGCTGAATTAAAGGCTAAACGCAAAAGTGGTCTGACTTGTCGGACTTGTACAGGGGAATTACAACCAGAATGGTTAGATTGTCCTTACTGTATGACACCTCGATTTACAGATTAACCACACATTTTGAATTGAGAGTTTGCAGTTTTTTATTGTTAATTAACGGGAGTGGAACAAGACTATGGAAATGATGATTGAAGACTTGATGGAGCAACTAATTAATATGGGTGGCTCAGACTTACACCTATCTGCTGGTTTGCCTCCCTATTTTCGGATTAGTGGACATCTAACACCTATTGGTGAACATACCTTAACTGCTGATGAGTGCCAAAGGTTAATTTTTAGTATGCTCAATAACACTCAGCGCAAAACCTTAGAGCAAACCTGGGAATTAGATTGTTCTTATGGTGTAAAAGGATTAGCTCGGTTTCGGGTGAATGTCTACAAAGAGCGGGGTGCTTTTGCTGCTTGTTTACGAGCATTAAGTTCTAAAATTCCTAACTTTGAAAAATTAGGTTTGCCCGATATAGTTCGGGAAATGACGGAAAAACCTAGAGGATTAATTCTCGTTACAGGTCCAACTGGTTCTGGTAAAACTACTACCTTAGCGGCAATGATTGACCTAATTAATCGGACTAGGGCAGAACACATTTTAACGGTTGAAGATCCTGTAGAATTTGTTTATGAACCTATCAAAAGTCTAGTTCACCAACGCCAATTAGGGGAAGATACGAAGAGTTTTGCTAATGCTTTGAAAGCAGCTTTACGGGAAGATCCAGATATTATTCTCGTAGGAGAAATGCGGGATTTAGAAACAATTGCTTTGGCAATTTCCGCCGCAGAAACAGGTCACTTGGTATTTGGTACATTACATACAAGCTCTGCTGCACAAACCGTTGACCGGATTATTGACGTTTTCCCCTCAGAAAGACAAACTCAGGTGCGGGTGCAGTTATCTAACTCCTTAGTTGCAGTTTTTAGTCAAACTTTAGTACCTAAGAAAAATCCCAAAGCTAATGAATATGGTCGAGTTATGGCTCAAGAAATCATGGTGATTACTCCCGCTATTTCTAACTTGATTCGGGAAGGAAAAACAGCACAGATTTACTCAGCTATTCAGACTGGTGGTAAATTGGGAATGCAAACTCTAGAAAAGGTTTTGGCTGATTTATACAAAGCTGGAACTATTTCTTTTGAAGCGGCAATCTCTAAAACCTCTAAACCAGATGAAGTACAGCGTCTAATTGGTGCGACAGCCCCAGCAGGAGCTAAATTGCGTTAACAGGTAATAGGCAGGGAGCAGGGAGCAGGGGGAAATGTTTACCAATTACCAATTACCGATTACCAATTACCGATTACCGATTACCGATTACCGATTACCGATTACCAATTCTAAAATTTTAAATTAATATTATGCCTACCTACGTTGCTCGTATTCGTGATTCTCAAGGAAAATCCAGAACTGAAAAATTTACCGCTGATTCCTTGACTGATGCTCGGACTAATCTTAGAAATCAAGGTTTTGTTGTTCAAGAGTTAAAAGAATCTCAAAGCTTGGCTTCTCGGTTTGATATCCAGAAAATTCAGAATTCCTTTGTTAAGGTTTCTGTAAAAGATAAAGCGGTTTTTTCTCGTCAATTTGCTGCTTTGGTAAATGCAGGTGTAGCCATAGTTAGAGGCTTGGGTGTACTCTCTGAACAGTGTGGTAACCCTAAACTTAAAGCGGCTTTAATTGAAATTAGTGCTGATGTTCAAACTGGAGTTAACCTCTCAGATTCCATGCGTAAACATCCTGATTGTTTTGATGGTTTGTATGTGAGTATGGTACAAGCTGGAGAAATTGGGGGTGTGCTAGATGAGGTTTTAAATCGTTTAGCTAAACTATTAGAAGATATGGCGCGGTTGCAGAACCAAATTAAATCGGCTATGTCTTATCCAGTGGTAGTAGGGTTTTTGGCAACTGCTATTTTTGTAGGGATGACAGTCTTTCTAATTCCCATTTTTGCCGCCATTTTCAAAGATATAGGTATAGAATTACCACCACTTACGCAATTTTTGATGGACTGTAGTTCAATATTGCGAAGTTACTGGTCTTTAGTGATTATTGGGATTTTGTTTGCATTATCATTTGCTTATAAGCAGTATTACAAAACCCCTCTTGGTAGGTTAAATATTGATGGTATTGCTCTGAAATTACCTTTGTTTGGTGATTTAATTCAAAAATCTTCCATTGCCCGTTTTAGTCGGACTTTTGGTTCATTAACTCGTTCTGGAGTACCAATCTTAACTTGTTTAGAAATTGTGCGAGATACATCTGGAAACCAAGTTATTGCTAATGCTATTGACGCTGCTCGTGAAGAAGTTCAACAAGGGGGGATGATTAGTGTGGCTTTGCTCAAAGAATCGGTTTTTCCTGGTATGGCAATTCAGATGATGAGTATCGGTGAAGAAACCGGTCAATTAGATGGAATGTTGATGAAAGTTGCTGATTTCTATGAAGACGAAGTAGAACAGGCAGTTAAATCACTTACCAGCGTTTTAGAACCCGTGATGATTGTGGTATTGGGGGGAATGGTAGGGACAATTTTGTTGGCTATGTACCTGCCGATGTTCAAAGTATTTGAAAAGATGGGTTAAGGAAGGATTGAAAGATGAAGAATGAAGAGTAAATAAACAAGTTTAATCTTTTATTCTTCATACTTTATATTTTTATATTTTAGGAAGATATGACTTTACAAAAATCTGTTTATGAAACCAGTTTAGCTGAGTATAGCAATCATTTATCAGCGATCGCTCTCCTTAAACAACATCGTCCCTATTTGGAGATGATTCCTAGTCTCCGTCGTCCTGGGGAAAGTGTTATTACTATCACTTTACCCATTGTCCGTATCCGTGATCTAGAAACTAAAACCTCACAAACCACCAGTTTACCCTGTGATATAGCTATTATCATGTGTGACCCGGAATGGAAAATTAAAACCAGTGTGGAGATTTTGGTTTTTATTCATCGTCCCCATGAGGACTTTTCTGATTTATTGGGAAGATGGAGACAAAGCCAAGTTTACTTAGGAACGCAAATTTAATAACCTGCAATTCTGATGTAACCTGGAATGGTGCGTTACGCTGTCGCTAACACACCCTACTTTTGCACCTTATTTAATTCACATTCCTTAGATAAAGAATATGAATGGATTATGCACCCTCGTCACAGTCATATTTTGAGTGAAGGTACTAATACCATTTATCCTCTGTTTGTAGTTTTTAATCAAACATCAGAACGGATTCAAAGAGGTTTGGTAGGTGCAGATTTACCTTTTGTGAAGCAAATACCGATAACCTTGGAAGAGCAAGAATATCAAGTATCTTATCAAGAAAATGCCGAAAACCCGTGAAGATGTGTCCGATTCTAGCTACCTTTTTTGACAATGTGTGATTAATCTGGACTAATTATTGTATCCTGAATAATCGGGCATTACTATAGAAAAACTTAGTAAATTCAGTGAGCAGTTATCTTAATATGGGTCAAATCACCCAATTCTATTACACAGCACAACACAAACCAAACCAATTGATTTATGGTAGTGGTCAAACCGCAGTGATTACAGGATGGATGGTGAAACAAGCGATCGCTAAACATCTACAATCAAATGAATATGCTGTAATCGGACAGTTATACTCACCTACTAGAGGTATCAACTTACTAATTCGCAACTTATTGCTAAATCCTCATGTGCGGTATTTAGTTATTCTCAACGCTACCAAAGAAGATAAAAATGCCGGTGGTTGTCAATGTTTAAGTGATTTCTTCCGTCATGGTGTGGCAGAAAGTATTAGCGACGCTGGGCGAAAATCTTGGGTAATTTGTTCTCCTATTTCTGGTTATATTGATATTGATATTGATATCAATGCCTTGGAAAAATTACGCCATTCCGTAGAAATTCAAGACGCTACATCAATTGCTGATGCTGTCGAAAAAATTCAATATTACGCCCAAAAAGAAACCGTTGCACCTTGGGGAATACCTGTAGAATTTCCTATGACTACAATTGAACCAACTGTTTTACCAGGAACACGCTATGGACACAGAATTGAAGGTAAGACAATTGCTGAAACTTGGGTAAAAATCATTCATAGAATTAAAACCACTGGTACAATTAGACCCACTGGCTATGATGGTAAATGGCAAGAATTGATAGATTTAATGGCAGTTGTCACCGAAGAACCGGAGGATTTCTATTTTCCCGAACCCAATTATTTACCCATAGATAGAAGTTTTCTAGAAGAATATATTTCGCAAATTTTAGATGATGCACCCAATCGAGAAGGAGTAAAATATACTTATGGGCAACGTTTACGTTCTTGGTTTGGACGTGATCAAATTGAACAAGTCATTGAAAAATTAGCCAATGATATTGATTCTGCGAGGGCTGTAATGTCCTTATGGGATGCTAGTCAAGATGATAATGACAATCCCCCTTGTCTAAATCATGTTTGGGTGAGAATAGTTGATAATGAACTATCTTTAACTGCAACTTTTCGTAGTAATGATATGTTCTCAGCTTGGCCAGCAAATGCTATGGGATTAAGGGCTTTACAAAAGTATATTTATAATTCTTTGCTTAAAAGAACTGCTCATACATTAAAAATGGGGGCATTAATTACTATTAGTCAAAGCGCCCATATTTATGATGATTGTTTTGAAAATGTCGCCAATGTCATTTCATCTCAATATCTTAAAATATCTCAACAAAAAGACTATTTTGATCCTGCTGGTAGTTTTATTATTACTATTCAGAATCATCAAATTATTGTTGAACATACAACCCCTGGTTCTGGAGAAGTAGTTAATTGTTATTCTGGTAAATCTGCACATAAACTTTCCCAGCAAATATTCACAGATTGTCCGGGTTTACAAGTTTCCCATGCCATGTATCTAGGAGTGGAATTGCAAAAAGCGGAAATGGCTTTGTTAATGAAAGAACAGTTTATTTATGAACAGGATAAACCAGTAAAATTGCAGCTACATCAATACAGTCACCTCTAAGATACAAGAGACTGTTTTGGTGTCCAAATTTTCACAATTAAGCCGTCAGGAGATAGAAGCGATGTTTTTAGTCAGTGATATCAAGCAAACAAGAGTATATCAAGAAGCAAAGCAGGAAGAAGCAACGACCTTACTATTCCGTCAGTTATCCAAGCGATTTGGGAAATTGAGCAGTAATTACATCGAAACTATCAGCAACCTCACAATAGAACAACTAGAAGACCTGGGAGAAGCATTATTAGACTTTGTGGACATTACTGACCTGGAACAATGGCTCAAAGCTCACACAAACCAGTAATTAAAGGATATGCACACAGATACAATATTTTATCAAATATTCCTCACTTTTCATACCCTGTTATTTGAACTACTCGGTCAACCGACGGAAAATGCTCAAGGTTATAATTTCACATCTGTTGAAGTTAAAGAAAAAGCCTTTCGATTTGATGGTATTTTCATGCCAGATAGTTTGGAAAAACCCATCTATTTTGTAGAAGTTCAATTCCAAAATAAACCAGAATTTTACTGGGAATTAATCACAGAAATCAACATTTATCTCAATCAATACCTCAACAAGATTGGCAAGCCATAGCTTTATTTGCTAAACGTAGTTTAGATGTAGAGGTATTAACTAATTATCAACAAGAATTAATTAATAGTGGACGCATCAAGCGCATTTATTTAGATGAAATTCCACCAGGTTCAATTGGTATGGGATTAATTGAATTAATTGTGAGTAAAGAAACAAAAGCACCAGAATTAGTTCAAAACTTGATGCAAAGAACAAAAACAGAGATTGGCAACGACAGAGAAAGACAAGGTATTATAGAGTTGCTGGAGACTGTCTTGGTGTCCAAATTTTCACAATTAAGCCGTCAGGAGATAGAAGCGATGTTTTTAGTCAGTGATATCAAGCAAACTAGGGTATATCAAGAAGCAAAGCAAGAAGGTAGACAGGAAGGTAAACAAGATGAAGCAACAAACCTACTATTCCGTCAGTTATCCAAACGATTTGGAAAATTGAGCAGTAATTACATCGAAACTATCAGCAACCTCACAATAGAACAACTAGAAGACCTGGGAGAAGCATTATTAGACTTTGTGGACATTACTGACCTGGAACAATGGCTCAAAGCTCACACAAACCAGTAATTAAAGGATATGCACACAGATACAATATTTTATCAAATATTCCTCACTTTTCATACCCTGTTATTTGAACTACTCGGTCAACCGACGGAAAATGCTCAAGGTTATAATTTCACATCTGTTGAAGTTAAAGAAAAAGCCTTTCGATTTGATGGTATTTTCATGCCAGATAGTTTGGAAAAACCCATCTATTTTGTAGAAGTTCAATTCCAAAATAAACCAGAATTTTACTGGGAATTAATCACAGAAATCAACATTTATCTCAATCAATACCTCAACAAGATTGGCAAGCCATAGCTTTATTTGCTAAACGTAGTTTAGATGTAGAGGTATTAACTAATTATCAACAAGAATTAATTAATAGTGGACGCATCAAGCGCATTTATTTAGATGAAATTCCACCAGGTTCAATTGGTATGGGATTAATTGAATTAATTGTGAGTAAAGAAACAAAAGCACCAGAATTAGTTCAAAACTTGATGCAAAGAACAAAAACAGAGATTGGCAACGACAGAGAAAGACAAGGTATTATAGAGTTGCTGGAGACTGTCTTGGTGTCCAAATTTTCACAATTAAGCCGTCAGGAGATAGAAGCGATGTTTTTAGTCAGTGATATCAAGCAAACTAGGGTATATCAAGAAGCAAAGCAAGAAGGTAAACAAGATGAAGCAACAAACTTACTATTCCGTCAGTTATCCAAGCGATTTGGGAAATTGAGCGGTAATTACATCGAAACTATCAGCAATCTTACAATAGAACAACTAGAAGACCTGGGAGAAGCATTATTAGACTTTGTGGACATTACCGACCTAGAACAATGGCTCAAAGCCCATATAAACCTGATCTAAGCTACTTTTTTTAAATTTTAATTCTACCCTGCGGTACTGGCTTATAATTGCCAAGGGGCTAATGCTCCTGTACTTGTAAGTTCAAGGGGGATAGATGACAATTAAACGGTTGCTGTTAATTGGGCTAACTTTGTTAGCGATAATGTTGTCAGGGTTATCTTTATTAAGTAGCTGGCAAAAACCTCAGTTCCAGAGTCGTCTAGAATTGTACCAGACAAATATTGTCTTACAAGCTCAGGCATGGCAACCAGAAGACAGTAGCGACGAAAGTATTCAAACACTTCAAGAATCTATTCTCGGTGCTAATCCTAAGATGAGCGCGACAAAGCAATATCAAGAAGCGAGTGAATCTGTCAAAACTAGTTTAGAGGCGACTAATAAAAAATTAGTAAAACTGCAATCTTCGCCAGCAATTCCAGTTTCCGCAGAAGAAAAAAGTTTACAAAAATCTATCCAACAACAAGAAAAATTATTAGCAGAAGTAGATTTGCGGCTGGGAATTTTACAAGCACAGCAACAGCAAACAGACAATGCTATTAAAACTTGGAATCAATTACAGCAATCATCAAATATCAATTCTAAATATCAAGAAACTGCCCAAGTATTAAGCGGAATGTGGAGTCAACCTCCCCGGTTATTTCCTAAAGCTGAACAGCTAATTCAACAAAATTTAGATAGTTGGTTTCGTTCTACGGCGTTAGAAAAATTATATCAACTTCAACAACGTCAGGAAGCTTTATCCTCTCTGAAAATTGCCCAACAAGCAGCGGCAGCCCAAGCATTGTTAAAATTAGCGGTAATTGCGACTATCCCCACCTTGACAGCTTTTCTAGGGCTAATTCTGCTGCTTTTCTTATTGGTTCAACGATTGCTTAAAGGTCAAGCATCCATACTAGCTACAAATGGTGATTTAGTTTGGTCAACTCCTTGGAATTGGGAAATAATTATTCAGGTTTTTGTCCTCGGATTTTTCTTAATGGGACAATTATTTATCCCCGAATTATTATCTATTTTACCTATTCCTCGTGGTACAGGAAATGCCAGAATTGAAGCTTCTGTGGTTTTAGTTAGTTATATGTTAGTGGCTTTTGGTTCTTTGTCAGTTCTATATTTTTCCATTAGGCGTTTTTTCCCTCTTCCTAACAACTGGTTTCGCTTCAATTTCTTTGGTAATTGGGTTTTGTGGGGATTCGGTGGCTATTGCACGGCTTTACCGATTGTGGTAGTAGTATCACTGATTAATCAAAAATTGTGGCAAGGACAAGGTGGCAGTAATCCACTTTTACAAATGGCACTAGAAAGCCGGGATAATACTGCATTAGGCATATTTTTCTTTACCGCAGCTATAGCTGCACCATTTTTTGAGGAGTTTCTATTTCGAGGTTTTTTATTACCATCTCTGACTCGTTATACTTCGGTTTGGGGGGCAATTTTGATCAGTAGTTTGTTATTTGCCGCTGCTCACCTCAGTTTATCAGAAATACTCCCGCTGACAGCATTAGGAATAGTCTTAGGAATAGTTTACACGCGATCGCGCAATCTACTTTCTTCTATGCTTCTCCACAGTCTTTGGAATAGTGGCACGTTAATTAGTTTGTTTCTTTTAGGTGGTAATAATTAGGGTTTGCTGAAAAAGTTGTCTGTGAGGGCTAATAGTCTGTCAACCCGAAAATGACGGGTGAAGGTAAGCAGGGGGAGAAGAGAGGTAGGGGAGGTAGGGGAGGTAGGGGAGGTAGGGGGGTAGGGGAGGTAGGGGAGGTAGGGGAGGTAGGGGAGGTAGGGGAGGTAGGGGAGGTAGGGGGGGTAGGGGAGGTAGGGGAGGTAG
>NZ_JAAVWA010000022.1:0-86971 GCF_017355725.1 Anabaena sp. 54 | reverse complement strand
GGCAAGAGGCAAGAGGCAAGAGGCAAGAGGCAAGAGGCAAGAGGCAAGAGGCAAGAGGCAAGAGGCAAGAGGCAAGGCAAAAGGCAAGAGGCAAGAGGCAAGAGGCAAGAGGCAAGAGGCAAGAGGCAAGAGGCAAGAGGCAAGAGGCAAGGCAAAAGGCAAGAGGCAAGAGGCAAGAGGCAAGAGGCAAGAGGCAAGAGTGAAGAGGGTTTAGGCGATTTTACGTTTCTTTACACAGTTCGGTTTTATTGTGTTCACCTACTTATTTCTTCTCTCTCTGTGTTCTCTGTGCCTCTGTGGTTCTTTTGTTCATTTATTGGGATAATTTTTTATTTTCTCTCTTTTCATAATGATTATCATTATTTTTTTTGGGACAATTTATTTCTTGGAAGTCCCTTCGGTGAATTTTCTAGCAGTACATTTTATAAAGATTTTGTAAATTTATGTAAAAAGCGTAAATCCTAATGCAGTGATTGCATATTTAATTTCTCTCCATTAATTTATTTGTGAGATAAATATATTACATTATTATCTTATTATTAAAAAACTAAGCGAGAATTAGTGGTTGTATTTATTTACACTATATATTTACATATTTTATCAAATACATTGCAAATATACTGATAAATGAGATACTTGAATTAATTTTATTTATACCTTTATTTAAGTAATAAGTGATAATACTAACAGTGCTTTTACCCCTAAAAATTCATTTTCTTTTACCAGAAATAATATTGATACTTAAAACGTTCTATTTGTAAAAAAGTAATATGTTGTCATTTCAAGCATCAGTCACTCTACAAAAAGTAACTAAAGATGATTTATAGTGGGATAAGAGGTAAATACAAATCAATTAGACCGTATTCAGGGTAAAAACAAAAAAATCTGTAAGGCTAGTCAACGATAGTCATATACCGAGCAAGTATTAGAGGATGTTTGAAAAGTTTTTAATGTATCAATAAACCCCTCTCCAAACCTCTCCCCTAAGCGGGGAGAGGCTTTGAAACCCCCCTTCCCAGCCTTCGGCACGCTGCGCTAACGTAGGGAAGGGGGGCTGGGGGGTTAGGTTTTTGGAGATTATGGGTTTCATATAATACTTTTCAAACAACCTCTTAGCCTTGACCTTGCAAACTTCTGCCAATTAGTCTTTATTGAGGATAAAAAACCCCCAATATTACTACGGTCTTATTAAACCTATAGTTTATTCAACTTAGCCCAGAGAGGTATCAACATGCAATCTACTCGAAAGTCTTCAACTCGTAGAAAATCTCAATTATTCCGTTCTTTAATAGCGACAGCCTTTATCGCTAACGGCTTCTTCCCATTCGTTGCTCCTGCGCTTGCTGACGGAACAAAAGCTGGACAAGTCATTAGTAACACAGCAACAGCGACCTACGAAGATCCTAACAAACCTGGAACAACTATTAATGCTACATCTAACACCGTTACCGTAACGGTGGCAGAAGTAGCAGGTATCACGGTAACAAACACTGGTGTACCAACAGATAACAGCCCAACAGATGCAATTAAAGTTGGTGATATCCTTACCTACACATTCACCATCAAGAACGTTGGTAACGACCCCACCAAATTCCGCATACCTAACCTAGCCACAACCACTGGACCTGGTGTTGTTGATGGAAACTTAAAATATAATGACGGCACGGGTTACAAGGAGATAAGTAGTGGTGATGGTGAATTTATTACAAACTCAATCCCAGTTGGTGGAACAATCTTAGTTCAAGTCCCAGTTAAAGTCCAGGCTGGTGCTAATACTGGTGACATTATTACCGTGCAGCTTGGTGATACACCTGGTAACGCTCAAAACGTACTCCGTGTTAACAACGGTGGTGACGTTTACACCGTAGATAACACTATTCCTCCTCTTCTTTCTCTTCCTGCTAATGAAATAGATGGTGCACCAATTAACGGCACACGGGAAGCCAGTGCGAAACAGCAGAGTGTAATTGGTTCATTGACAAAGAACCTAGCTTTAGCTACCTTGCTGAAAACTCGCAAGGATTATGATAATAATAACACATCCGGTGTTATCACTGACGATAAAATTACTTACGAGTTGAGTTTACGAGTTGAAAGTAATGACGTAACTGGACTAGGAATCACACCAAACCCACTTGCAGGTTATACAGGCATAAACGTTGATAGTGACATCACCAAGAATTACATTTTAGTTTCCGACGTAATTCCTGCTGGTACGGTATTAGCAGAACCACCTACCGCCCCAACTGGGTGGACAGCCGTTTATTCTACCGCTGAAGCTGGTTCAGCTAAGCCAAATGATGTTACGTGGACTAGGTTCAACACCACGCCTCCATCTTCAATAGGAGGTGTCAAAAGAGTCGGTTTCGTTAAAGAGACTACTGCTGTTACTTCTAGTTATATTCCCGTCGGTACCACTGTTGAGGGCTTCTCTATCAAGCTAGGCGTAGCAACACCCGCAACACCAACATCATCCCTTACGATTAGTAACATTGCTCAGGTAGTCGGTCAAACGCCCGGTACTAATGAACTACCAGTGTATGACGAATCAGGTGACCAAAATCCCAGTAACTACAATGGTGTTTTAGGTAATATGAAACCAGGAGTGGATGCATCCGCTGATGGTATTCTACCTAAAGATGCAGCCACTGTAATTACTGGTATTAAAAATGGTGTTGCTGACCCAGCCACCCAAGGAGTTGACGCTAGTAACGACAACACTGGTGTTGGGGATGGTGGTGAAGACAACGTTTTCGTAATTACTGCAATAACAACTGGTTCTGCTTCTGTACTCAATGGACCTTTAAATGCTCCCAGTGCTATTGGTCCAGACGGAACAACTGCAACTGACTTCACTAACAAGTCTTCCTTTATTCCTGCGGGGACAAGTCCTGGTTCTACAATTGACCCACAAGCGGTTGCTTTCAGTAATACAGTCCAAAATAATGGTACCACTGCTGGCGATGTCACATTAGAACCAACTGCACTAGCAAATAAGCTGGATTTACCAGATGAGACAACAGTAACTATTACCTATAATGGTCTTTCTGCTGTCTATACCTATGATCAAGCTAATGGAACATTTGATATAGCAAATGGTGGGACAGCAGTTACCATTCCTGACGTTACCGTTGGCGCTAGTGTTGGCTATGGTGTGGAAGTAAATCTGCCAGCAGGTACGAAGCTGTCAACAGATACCTTGATTGACTATGACGGCGATACAGAATGGGGCTATCCAGTACCTATCACCGCTACTATTGGTAGTGGTCTAAATGCTCCAAAAAACGTTACGATTGATAGGGTATATACTGGCTTCTTGCAACTGGTCAAATTCTCACGGATTTTACAGGGAACTAGTGATCAAGCAGTAGGAACTGGTCAAGATAACTTTGAAAGCACACCAAAATATGTGAATGCTGGTGTGGACATTGACCCGAATAGTACCGTTAATGACGTACCTAGAACACCACTTCCTGGCAACATTATTGAGTACCAAATCCGCTACAAGAATATTTCTGATCTTCAAGCTGGTGTTGGTAACGTGACTTTGAAAGCTGGAAATATTGTGATTACTGAGGATGGCGCTCTCAGCGAGACTCCTCCTAACACTACTCCTACTGATGGTAAAAACAACTGGGCACTAGATAATGATGACGACACTATCATTGATACCAGTAATGTTACCAATCCACAGGCTTCCGACTCTAACAGTGGCACAATTCAATTCTTCCCCTCTGTTAACCAAAGTGGTACAACAGCAGCGACAGATGTTACCAAGTATGTTAACACTGTGAACCAAATTATAAATCCACAAGGATCAGGACGGTTTACTTTCCAACGGAAGGTGAACTAAGTAGGTGAACACAATAAAACCAATCTGTGTAAAGAAAAGTAAAATCGCCTAAACCCTCTTGCCTCTTGCCTCTTGACTCTTGCAAAGCATGGTCAGAAGGTTAGAGGTTGTTTGAAGAGTATTATATCAAACCCGTAATCTCCAAAAACCTAACCCCCCTACCCCCCTTCCCTGCAAGGGAATGGGAGTTTTAAAGCCTCTCCCCTTGCAGGGGAGAGGTTTGGAGAGGGGTCAGTCTATACATTCAAAACTTTTCAAACATCCTCTTAAAAGTATCAGCTATTAGAGGATGTTTTAAAAGTTGTATCCCGTGATTTTTATCACATTTTCACCCTCCTTAATCCCCCCTTGGAAATGGGGGAAACAAGAAAATCCAGTTCCCTCCCCTTCACAAGGGGAGGGTTAGGGTGGGGTGATTTGAGGAATAAGGGT
Organism: Anabaena sp. 54; assembly: GCF_017355725.1. Lineage (NCBI taxonomy): Bacteria > Bacillati > Cyanobacteriota > Cyanophyceae > Nostocales > Nostocaceae > Anabaena > Anabaena sp. 54. The sequence continues at coordinate 82,686 of NZ_JAAVWA010000022.1, read as the reverse complement.
GAAAAGCTATAACACAAGTTAAATTACCCCCCTTAATCCCCCCTTGGAAATAGGGGAAACCGGAAAATCGTGTAAACACAAGTTAAATTACCCTCCTTAATCCCCCCTTGGAAATAGGGGAAACCGGAAAATCCAGTTCCCTCCCCTTCACAAGGGGAGGGTTAGGGTGGGGTGATTCGATTATGAGCGTCGGGTTGCGCGACAGTGCAACCCAACCTATTCCCTTGTTGATGACTGATATTGAGTTAAGTAGGTGAACACAATAAAACCAAACTGTGTAAAGAAACGTAAAATCGCCCAAACCCTCTTCACTCTTGCCTCTTGCCTCTTGCCTTTTGCCTTGCCATAACGACAATTTTCAACGCCAACCTACTTAATAGGAAGTATAAAAATGAGACGGTTTTCTATAGCTAGTTTAAGTGCATTTGCTCTGGTTGTTACCGTACCTTTTATCAATCAGGTTCCAGAAATAGCACCTATATGGCAGTCTACCAGTGCGGTTGCTCAAAGTAATAATCAGAAGCCTCAACTGGAATTACGATTGACAGCCAAAAAACGAGTTATTGCTCAAGATCAACAAGGTAAGCAAGTTAAAACCTGGGAACCTGTACAGAGTAAGGACTCAGTTAAACCAGGGGATCTATTGCAATATACTTCGACGGCAAGTAACAAGGGTGATAAACCCATTAAAAATGTGACTCTTAATCAACTCATTCCTAAAGAAATGGTGTATGTGTTGGATTCAACAAAGGTTTCTGCTAAAGATGCCAAAATTACTTACAGCATTGATAATCAACTCACATTTGTGGAAAACCCCACCATTCAGGTAACTCGCAACGGGAAAAAAGTAACTGAACCTGCACCAGCAAGTGCTTACACTCATATTCGGATTCTAGTTCCATCTGTGGTGGGTAAGGCGACTGTGACAGCGACTTATAAAACTCAAGTTCGCTAATGATCTGGGGGATTTTGACAATCTGCGGTCTAAAGACACTCGGATTCTTTAATACTTGCTTAAAAAGGATAGTCAATTATCCTCTTCAGATTAAAACAACTACCACTACGTCGGGTATCCCATCCTACGCATCCACAAAAATACTGAGATAAAGATGAATTTTAAGTCAAAAGAGATGAATTTTATCCGTGAATATTTATTGGCTAATCAAAAATTATTTAACTGCTCAAGGTGGTTGGCGGAGAAAGCTAACTATTGGTCTTTTGTTAGGAGGTATATTACAGGCTAGTGTACCTGTAGCAGTTGCACAAAGACGAGTAAGTGGAAAAAGAGCTAATTTTTACAATCAAGCTAGTTATAGTTACAGTTATTCAGATCCTGTAACTGGTAACTCTGTAACCCATACTGGCAGTTCTAGTGTTGTCCCGGCGGATAATTCTTTGACTGACCCTCTCGGACGGATTTATGGCTGTGGAGGGGCGCTGTTACCTGACTATACGGGGTTTTCGGTGGGTATTTATGAACCCCTGGGCGGTCCGACTGGTACAGAGTTAGGAGAATTAGTCTCTTTGACAACGACGGAAGTTCCAGATGTGCCTAAGAATGGTGTACCAGCAGGTCTATCACCAAACACCAAAAATGTCAACCCTTATTTTATTGGCAATGAGCCTATACAATACAAGGGTGTGTATAACTTCTTACTTGATCCTACTAAGGGTCAACTTGACATTGGCAAAACCTATATTCTTGTAGTTAATCCACCGACTAATTCCATCTATGCGGAGCAACTGATTAAACTGGAGATATTAAGTAATACAAATAATATTGTTGCGTATCGGGCGACCTCCTTGGATGGTAAACCGATTGGTCTTGATAACAGCACGACGATTACAGATCAACAGGTTTTGGTGACTGATGCGGCAACTCAGTTGTTAGCGTTTAACTTTAAGTCGAGGTTGTGTCAATCAAATCAAATACGGATCACAAAGACTGGAGATCGGGCTACAGCAGAACCAGGAGATACGGCAATTTATCGTGTATCAGTAAAAAATACATCCAAGGAAATACCACTAGATAATTTAGTAGTTAAGGATACTTTACCTGTGGGGTTCAGGTTTTTGCCTAATTCAGTCCGCGCCGAGCTAGATGGTAAAAAGCTGGATATTATCACTAGTTACAATGGCAATACTGTCAGTTTTAGTATAAATACGACTGTTGCTGTTGATAAAAGTATCAATATAGCCTATGCTGTGCAACTGACCAATGATGCTCAACGGGGGACAGGAAAAAATAGTGCGATCGCTAGTTCAACTCGCAGTGATAATAATTTAACGGTGAAAGATGGACCAGCTATACACTATTTGAAAGTTCGTGGTGGAATTACCAGTGATTGTGGGACAATCATCGGGCGGGTATTTGTTGATAAAAACTTTGATGGAGAACAACAACCAGGAGAATCGGGAATCCCCAATGCGGTGATTTATCTGGAAAATGGCAATCGTCTGATCACAGATCCTAATGGTTTGTTTTCTTTGGTGAATGTCTTACCAGGAGCGCATACAGGGGTATTAGACTTGAGCAGTTTACCGGGATATACTTTAGCTCCTAATCGAAAATTCAGGGAACGTAATAGCCAATCTCGCTTGGTGCGAATAGCGCCTGGTAGCATGGTAAGAATGAATTTTGCGGTTACTCCTACATTCCAGGAGGAGGGGAAAACAAGATGAAACCTAAGCTAGATTACCATCCTAGTTTCATCAACATATTAATGAGGACTGTGGCGGTAGCCTTTAGCGTTGCGGCATCTCATGATTTAGTCAAGGCCGAGGTTTCTCCTGTTCCTTTAACTCAATTACCTATAAATACAGCAGCAGAAAAAGCGGAAAATATTCCTGTTGCTGGTTCTCTAAATTTTACAAATCCAACGGACAAAAAGGCTATAGATGCTCCTGTTCCAGCGTCTTTAAATCCAACTACCACAACTACAGAAAATGCTCCTGTTCCAGCGTCTTTAAATCCAACTACTACCACAACTACAGAAAATGCTCCTGTTCCAGCGTCTTTAAATCCAACTACCGCAACTACAGAAAATGCTCCTGTTCCAGCGTCTTTAAATCCAAATACCGCAACTACAGAAAATGCTCCTGTCCCAGCGTCTTTAAATCCAACTACTACCACAACTACAGAAAATACTCCTGTCCCAGCGTCTTTAAATCCAACTACTACCGCAACTACAGAAAATGATCCTGTCCCAGCGTCTTTAAATCCAACTACTACCGCAACTACAGAAAATGATCCTGTCCCAGCGTCTTTAAATCCAACTACTACCGCAACTACAGAAAATGATCCTGTCCCAGCGTCTTTAAATCCAACTACTACCGCAACTACAGAAGTTTCCCAAACAACCAAAGTTGTGAAAATTCTCACTCCTAGTGCTGATGAGGTTTTAAGTAGTCCTGCTACTTCCGTCATTGTCCAGTTTAGTATTGGTAGTCAGATAGAATTACGAGTTAATGGGGAGTTAGTTGATTCCTCCTTAATTGGACGGACAGAAACAAGTCCTAGTACCAATTTAGTAACGCAAACATGGTATGGTGTGGGTTTCAAAGAAGGTAAAAATACCATTTCTGCTCAGTTAGTGGGAAGAGTAGAGCCACCAGAAATAGTCCAGGTTTCTATTAAAGGTTCAGCAACGGAATTAAAATTAGAAAGTCAAGCTAGTCGGATTCCAGCTGACGGACGTTCTACTGCGGTAATTCAGGGACAACTGTTAGATAAAGGTGGTAATCGTTCCGAGCAGGATGCTGTTATTACATTAACACCCACAGCCGGAAAGTTTCTTGGTGCAGACTTCAAACCAGACCAACCAGGATTTCAGATAGAAGCGAAAGAAGGGATATTTGTAGCTACCTTACTTTCGGATACTAAGGCACAAACAGTGCGAATTAGTGCTACAACCACTGGGTTAGAAGGTTTTACCCAGCTACAGTTTGAAACTGCACTACGTCCGAGTTTGCTAACTGGGGTAGTAGATCTACGACTGGGGGCAAAAGGTACAGATTATTACAGCCGATATCGTGATTTTCTGCCAACTGATAAGAATAATGGCACAGAAGTCGGATTTAATTCGGCCATATTTGCCACTGGTGCTATTGGAGATTGGTTGTTTACTGGTGCATACAATAGTTCTCGCAGTTTGAATGAAGATTGCGACTGTAATACTAATTTATTTGCGTCTGGCTCTTCTAGTAATCAAAATTATCCTGCTTATGGTGATAGTTCTAGGTCTGAGATTGTTACTCCTTCTATTAGTAGTGTATTTGCCCGCTTAGAGAGATCCTCAAAAGTTCCTGGTGCTAACCCGGATTATTTGATGTGGGGTGACTATAATACGGAGGAGTTAGCACGACCATCACAGCAGTTTACATCTACCAGTCGTCAATTAAACGGGTTTAAAACTAATTATAATTTAGGAAACCTGGCTGTTACAGGTTTTTATAGTCAATATGTGAAAGGCTTCCAACGGGATACTATTGCTCCTGACGGAACTAGTGGTTATTATTTTCTCTCCCGACGCATATTGGTGGGAGGTAGTGAAAACGTATATTTAGAATTAGAAGAACTCAATCGTCCGGGGACAGTGGTTAAACGGCAAAAACTTGAGCGGGGAACAGACTACGATTTTGATTATGATCGTGGGACTGTGTTGTTTAAACAGCCGATTCTGAGAACTTCTGTGGATGAGTATGGACAGATATTAGTCCGCAAAATTATAGTTAGCTATGAATATGATGCGAAAAATTCCGATGGTGATATTTATGCAGGTCGTCTGCAATATAACTTAAGTGGAGATTCTCAACAACAAAGTTGGTTAGGAACAACTTTCCTACAAGAAAATCAGGGACTCCGGGATTTTCAAGTCTATGGTGCAGATACCCAAATTTCTTTACCTAATGCGGGTAAAATCACTGCTGAATATGCCCATTCCCGCAATACTTCGGAAGTATTGGGTAAGGTACGTGGCCAAGCTTATCGCTTAGAAGTGGCAGGGCAACTTTTCTCCAGTTTGAAAGGACGCAGTTATTACTCTTCTGTAGATACAGGATTTGCTAATAATGCTACAACTAGTTTTGTTCCTGGGCAAACTCGTTATGGCGTGCAAATGACAGGTAGAATAACGACAAATACAAATTTGCGGTGGCAATATGACCATGAAGATAACTTTGGTATTGCTCCTGTAGCCCGGAATACCTTTGAAGAGCTATTTAGTCCTCAAACCCAAGCCACGCCCGGAACTCCCGTTGATAACTCTCTGACGACCATTAATGCGGGTGTGCAACAACGGTTTGGTCAGACTAATTTGGATGTAGATTGGATTTATCGCCAGCGTGAAGATAGGATGTCTGTTGGTGCGCCTAGTAGCAGTTCTCAACAATTGCGATCGCGTTTAACTGTCCCCATTGCTAAAAGTCTTACATTCCAAGCCCAAAATGAACTGAGTCTCTCAAAGCAACAGGACAGCGTTTACCCCGCTCGTACCACCTTTGGCCTCAATTGGGCAGCCATTCCCGGTGTCAACGTTAGTTTAACTCATCAACTGTTTAATAGTGGTCAATCTAACGGTAATTCTGTCACCGGTTTAAATGTCAATGGTGAACAAAAACTCGGTCAAGATACCTCCTTAACCGGACGATATTCCATTATTGGTAGTGCTAATGAAAGGACTACACAGGGTGCAGTTGGTCTAAAAAATCGCTTAACTATTGCACCGGGCTTAAAATTAAGTGTGGCTTACGAACACGTATTTGGCAGCTTCTTTAGCAAGAATGCCACTGGTCAACAATTTTCTCAACCCTTTGCCTTTGGTCAAGCAGGTTCGGCGATTAGTTTTAATAGTGGTGATAGCTACAGCGTGGGTTTAGAATATACAGATAATCCTAATTTTCAAGCCAGTACTAAATATGAATATCGCAATTCTGCTGGCGGCACAAATACAGTAATTTCCGGTAGTATCACTGGTAAAATTTCCCCCTCACTCACAGCCTTGGCCCGTTACCAACAAGCTAGTTCTGCTAATCAAACCTTGAGTTTAGGAGATACCATTAATGTCAAAATGGGTTTAGCTTATCGTGATATTAATAGTGATAAATTTAATGCCCTATTTCGCTATGAATACCGTCAAAATCCCGCCACTATTCCTGACACAATCCTAATAGGAAGTGGCACAGGTTCGGAAGATCATACTTTCGCTATAGAGGGTATTTATGCTCCTAATTGGCAATGGGAATTTTATAGCAAATATGCTTTACGCAATAGTACGTCCTATTTAGCTAGTGATTTAGTAGGGACCAGTTCAGTAAATTTATCTCAACTCCGGGCTACCTATCGTTTAGGGTATAGTATGGATCTGGTGGGGGAAACTAGGTTAATTACTCAAGGCAATTATACAGAGACGGGTTTTGTTTTAGAAACTGGCTATTATCTTAATCCTAATTTACGTCTGGCTGCTGGTTATGCCTTTGGTAAAGTTGACGACCGAGACTTTTCAGGAACTCGTTCCGCTGGTGGTGCATATTTAGGTTTAACCCTGAAACTTAATGAACTATTTGAAGGTTTCGGACAACAAAAGGTTGCGCCAAAACCACAACAGGAATCTGCGATTAAAGCAAATAAAGCAGGGAATACAGGAATATGAAACTATTAAAATTAAAATTTATCTGGTCAGTAGTCAGTGGTCATTTAACAACTGACAAAGAACAACTGACAAAAAACCACAACAAATTAAGACGGCAAAAATTCTCTAAATTGTTGAATTTTTCGACATTGTTATTAATCTTGCTACCACTGACAGCTTTAGCCCAAACTTCAGATAAGGGACTGAAAATAGTAGTCAATAGCAATCAAGATGGTGCTATTATAGCCGATGATGTTTTAACCTTGCGAGAAGCCATTTCTCTCGTCAATGGTAGTTTAAAAATAGAGCAGTTAAGTAATATTGAAAAGGCTCAAATTACCCCTAGTCAATATTCACAAATTAGCTTTAATTTACCACCGGCACAAACTACAATTTATTTGCAAGAAGTCTTACCACCGCTGGCTACTCCTGGTTTAATTATTGATGGTACAACCCAGCCAGGATACAATAGAGAAAAATCACCGACGACGGAAATTAAGATTCCTCAACCAGTAGTAAGTATTACCGCTGCTAGTGACGCAGAAGTATTTCGAGGCTTGACTATTACTGCGGATAATGTGACAATTCGCGGCTTGAGTATTTATGGTTTTAACTCCTATCACCGCGATACCGAAAGCACTCCTCCCGCAGATATTTTTATTGCCCATTCTTTCATTTTACCTCTTACATTTAAATTAAAATCTTATGTAGGCAATATTGCCGAAACTGAAAATAATCCCCCACCTCAAAATGTGGTAATTGAAGATAACTGGCTGGGAATTACTCCAGAAGCAAAAATGCCAATTATGACTTCTGCTTTTGGGGTATATGTATTTAATAGTGTGGATACAATGATTCGTCGTAATCGGATTTCCTATCATGATGGTAGTGCAGTTATTACAGGGATTCGCGCCCAAGGACTGAAAACTATTGAAAATATTATTATCGCTAATGGGATAGCCGGAATGCCCGACGCAGTTCGTTTAGATGGCATTATTGATAAATCGGAAATTAGTGGAAATCTGATTTGTGGTAATGATGGTAGTGGGATATTTTTATTTAAATCTGAAGGTTCTATTCGCATTTTCCAGAATCAAATTAAAGCCAATGCTCGCAGATTTAGAAGAGCCGCTATTTATCTCATGGGCAATGATCATCAAATATATGATAATCAAATTAGTCATCAAGCCGGCGCAGGAATTGTCATTGCTTCCTATCCTCAAAGTGATAGAAATATTATTCTCAATAATCAGTTTTGGAATTTGGAAGGGTTGAGTATTGACCTCAATGCCTTTCATAATGTTGACGTGCAAAACTGGGAAAATGGAGATGGTCCAAACCCACCCCGCAATTCATCTAACCGTCGTTTAGATACGGCTAATGCTGCTATTAATAGTCCGCAATTTTTGAGTAAGGAATTTTTCTCAGGTTTGAGTTCTACCGTGGGAATTGATGGTATGGCTGAACCAAATTCTCAAGTTGATGTTTATTTAGTCGGTGGAAAAGATGGTTATGGCGGTTTAAATAAATTTTTGGCTAGTAGCAAAGCTGATACTCAAGGTAAGTTTACCATGAATTTGGCTAATTTACAACCAGGAGATCGCATTAGTGCGATCGCAACTTTACCCCAATATGGAACATCTGAGCCTACCTATCCGGCCTCAATTCGTGCTATTAATTCACAATCACCCCCAGTTCCCGACCCCTTAAATCAGTTAGCAACTTCTAGCCTCCAATGTCTCACACCAGTAACCGAAAAACCACCAGAAAAACCACCAGAAAAACTACCAGAAAAACCACCCACACCCACTAAACTTAAAGTTCCTAAAAACGTCCATTTTGCCCTAGACAAATATAATATTAGTCCTGCCAGTGCGAGAGTTTTAAATAAAATTGCCCAGGTATTACGTGATAATCCGTCAATTGTTGTAGAAATTTATGGACATACAGATTATCGTGCTAATGATAAATATAATATGCGATTGGGAGCAAATCGAGCTAAATCTGCGAGAAACTATCTAATTCGTCAAGGAATAGCCCCAGAAAGAATGACAATTCGTTCTTTTGGTAAACGTCAACTATTAACACCCGGAAACGGAAAATTAGATCATGCTCGTAACCGTCGTGCAGAATTTATTTTCCAAGATATTCGCGGTATGGAAGTAATTGTCCAAGAAGAAGATTTGCAATTGGAATAAAAGTGGTTATTGGTCAGTGGTCAGTGGTCATGAACAACGGACAAAGCTGGAACTGCTCTATCTGTGGGAACTTATAATGCCAAGGTTTACGTTACTGCTGGAGAATATCACTTTCCCCTGTTAGACGTTGAGAGCAATCAAAATGGGATTAGAATCATCATGGAAAACGCTCCAGGAGCTTTTACCGGGACGAATACTACTGGGGTTGCTATAAACAGCAGTACCATATACTATGACGATAGTAACTATACAACTAAAGATGGTACACCTGTTAATTTAGATTTGACGGGTGACGAACTTGCTACTTCTCCCCGTGATGCTACTAAAGGGGTTAATACTAATACGTTTGGACGGCATGAATGGTCACGCTTGTACGGTAATGACAAGGGTATAGATACTTGGAAATATTTCTTAGATCCGAACGGAACTGCTACTCCAGTCGTAATTGTTGCCACAACTCCCAACGTTGCCGGAACTAAACAAGTAGCATTTAAAGCAGATAATGATAGTAGTGGCTCAGTGACAAAAAATGATACTGTTGAATACACTGTTAGTTATGCCAATACTGGTGATGCTAATGCTAATAATTTCATGATTAAAGACACCCTGCCAGCCGACTTGACTTATGTACCTGGCTCGTTGGCCATTGTTTCCCAGACTTCAGGAAACACCTTGGCAATTAATCCTAATTACGGTGTAACGACTGGTGGCATTATTGATGTTAATCTGACTAATACTGGTACTTTGCGTGCAAATGATACAGTCACTATTAAATTTAGTGCTACAGTTAATACTGCTGCCGTTACGATTAGTAACCAAGCAACAGCTAATTTTAATCCAGCTACTAATACAACAGTTACTGTTACTACCTTAACAGATGCAGTACCAACTACTACTACTGATGGTGCTACTGATAAACCCACAAAATCTGGAGATATTGTTTTACAGACTGCTGACGACGGTACGGATACGGGTAACAATCCTGGTAGTACCAGCGATGATGATCCTACCTTATTTACATCTGTGAATAATCCGCCAAAATTACTGTTGGTTAAACGAATTACGGCTCTTAACGGTATTACCACTGACTTTACTGGATTTGATTCCTCAGCGCCAACGCCGGAAGACACTGATACTAATTGGCCTGATAAGATTACTTATCTACGGGGGAAAATTAATGGTAGTACAGTTAAATCGGGGGATATTTTAGAATATACCATTTACTTCCTGTCTAGAGGTTTTGCGCCGGCAGTGAGTACGAAGATCTGCGATTTAGTGCCAGATAATCTCGAGTTTGTACCTACAGGTTTTAATAGTGATACTACTATTCCTTCAGATTCTGGTATAACAACGACGACAGCAGATTTCGGTATTGTTTTGGGCTGGAATTCTACTGGTACTGGTGGTTTACCTTCACCGGCCACACCTTTGACCGGATCTTATTTATTGAGGTTAACAGGTGCAGGAACAGATACAGATGCAGGTGAATTTTTCGCGGCTGGTGTCACCCCCAGTACAACCTGTGCTGCAACTAATACAAATGGTGCAATTGTCGTGAAAGTTGGTGGTTCAACACCAGCAGCGGGAATACCCCAGTCCACGGGGGTGGGAACACCAGTAGGTTCTTATGGTTTCTTTCGTTTTAGGGCTAAGGTAAAATAAACTGCTTAATCTTTAATTTTCTGATCTCTATCATCTAGACAAAGCATTTGTTACCAAAACCTTATATACTAAGTAGGTTAGCATTGAAAATCGTCGTTATGGCAAGGCAACAGGCAAGAGGCAAGAGGCAAGAGTGAAGAGGGTTTGGGCGATTTTACTTTTCTTTACACAGATTGGTTTTATTGTGTTCACCTACTTATATTAAACTTTGATAAACTTGAAAGCTGTATTAAATATGACGTTATAACTATGTATTCCTAAATAAATACTAGGATATCTATGGTTTTTAAGGTTTAATAAAGACTAATTAATTCTCCGTTAATAAATATTTATATACAACTCACATTCAGTATTGCCTTGCCCTAATATAGAATTGCGTGTCATTGTCTGAAAATTTTGGTATCATTGGGTTATGGATAATTCCCAAAATACCTGGATGAAAGTCTTTTTGAGACTTCCAAGAAATAAATTATCCTAAGAAACGAACCACAGAGGCACAGAGTACACAGAGAGAGAATTTCTGCATCAGTTTTGGGACATTTTTTTATTTGGAAGTCTCTTTGTGAATTAAATCCAACCATCCTCCACCTGTTTGAATTATCCTGATACTTGAAACCAAAATCTAAAATTTGCAATGCTAAGAGCCGGAATTGTCGGACTTCCCAACGTCGGAAAATCAACCCTATTTAACGCTGTAGTCGCTAACGCTAAAGCTGAAGCCGCTAACTTCCCATTTTGCACCATTGAACCGAATGTTGGTATGGTCTCAGTCCCCGATGACCGGTTAGACGTTCTCGCCAAAATTGCCACCTCAGTGCAAACTATACCTGCCCGTGTTGAATTTGTTGACATTGCCGGTTTAGTTAAAGGTGCAAGTCAAGGAGAAGGACTGGGTAATCAATTTTTATCCCACATTCGGGAAGTTGATGCGATCGTTCATGTTGTGCGTTGTTTTGAAAACGATGATATCATTCACGTAGCCGGTTCTGTTGACCCAGCACGAGATATTGAAATCATTAATTTAGAACTTGGTTTATCGGACTTATTCCAAATTGAAAAACGTATTGAAAGAACTCGTAAACTTGCTCGTACCAGCAAGGATGCACAATCGGAAATAGAAATTCTGGAAAAATTAGCTGTCGCTTTAAATGAGGGTAAATCTGTTCGTCAAGTTGGTTTAAATACCGAAGAATCGGAAATTATTAAGGGCTTAGGATTACTTACCAATAAACCCATTATTTACGCTGCTAATGTTTCTGAAGAAGACTTAGCTACAGGTAATGATTTTGTCGAAAAAGTGCGAGCAGTTGCGGCGGTTGAAAATGCCCAAGTTGTCATAGTTTCTGCCCAAGTAGAAGCGGAATTAGTCGAATTACCAGAAGCCGATAAAGCTGACTTTCTGGAATCTTTGGGAGTCAAAGAAGGTGGGTTAAAATCCTTAATTCGGGCAACTTACACTCTTTTAGGTTTGCGGACTTATTTCACCTGTGGACCGAAAGAAACCCGCGCTTGGACAATCAATGCTGGGATGTCTGCACCTCAAGCCGCAGGAGTCATTCACTCTGATTTTGAACGGGGATTTATTCGGGCAGAAACTGTAGCTTATCATGATTTAGTAACTCATGGTTCAATGAGTGCAGCCAAAGAAAAAGGCTTAGTCAGAAGTGAAGGAAAAGAGTATATTGTCCAAGAAGGTGATGTACTATTATTCCGGTTTAATGTATAAATCGCAATAAAACCGTAGGGCGCAGGGCCTGCGCCCTCATTTATATTTCAAATCAAGCACTTTTTCAAGTTCTCGATCATTCGTCCTGATTCCTGACTCCAACAAAATCAGGACGCGCTTGCTGATTGAATTTAAACTTTTCCTCTAACAATTCCCATTTTTCCTGCTCAATTATATGAATAAATTCGTCTAAATTTTCGCGGTATTGATGAAGGGAATGTAATAATGCTTGGCGGTTATATTGCGCCATCATGACTCCTAATTCTGGATTTCCACCGCCAACCCTACTTGTATCTCGAAACCCCGAACTAGCAAAATTTTGGGCTAATGTAGCAATTTCTGGATCTTTCTCACTTAAACAAGCTGCAATCAAGGAGGCACTCACCATTACAGGTAAATGAGAAATCCAACTCACAGCCCGGTCATGTTGTTCTGGTTGACAATGGTAGATAATAGAACCGAGCGATCGCACAATTTCTTCTACAATTATCACAGCATCACCAGGTGTTGTCTCCACTGGCGTTAATACATAAGGCCGATTGACAAACAAATTTCGCTGTGCTGCTTCTATCCCGACATCAGTTTTTCCCGCCATGGGATGACCACCAACAAAATTTTCCCATAAAGGAGAAATCGTTTCCACTATGGGTGTTTTAACTGAACCAACATCAGTGATAATAGTAGTCTTTGGTAAATGAGTTATTAATTCTTTCACTTGGGGGACTATCAGTCCTATAGGGGTACAAATAAATACAACCTCTGCTGATGCCAACAAGCTCAAGTCCACCGACGCTTGATCAACACTACCAAGTTTAATTGCTTTCTCACAGGTTGATTCACGACGGCTGACACCTAAAATATAATGTCCTTGCGATCGTAAATCGAAACCTAAACAACCACCAATGAGTCCCAGTCCTACAATACCAATTTTCATCGTCATTTTGAAAATTTAATTTTTACTTATTCTCTCGATACTTTACCAACTCCAACTCTCAAAGTTGGCAATACCAGGGTAGACATCATACCTGATTTTTCCGTGATTGCAGATTTTATCAAAGAATTTTACTGCATTGGTTAATATACAGTTGTCAACATTTACCGAAATTACAGGAGAAAACAAATGTTTAATCGCATGATGGGCAGAACTCGCTATATTGTCTGTCGGTTGTTTTTGCATTTAAAGGGAGATGAAGTAGCACCAATCTTAGGCACTCTCAATCGTGCCGCCAGCGCAGCGATTAATGCTGACGGTGAGCTAGAAGTTTTAGGAGAAGGATTGGTGGAACTATGCCAAACTTTCCTCCAATATGACGAATATTGGTTCTCTGCTGCCAATGAAGGTGATGTCTTTTGGAATGAAGGGGAAGCAGGAGATTATGTCAATGAACTATTCACAGACTCAGCCCAAAGATATGGAGCTAATCTGGATTTGAATTCCTCAAATCAGCCCTTATCACTTCCCGTCACCCGAAACATCATTGTCATGATTACAGTCGCGGCTGAGGGGGAAATTCCAGAGTTAGAAACCGATTTGGCTAACATCTCCGCCTTGAAAGCAGCCTTTAAAGCCCTAATTAATCTACACTACAAACATAAACTCCGCGCTATCCAAGTACATTTTTCCCCAGCCCAATTAGGTGATGAACTTTCCAGCGACCAATTATTGGAATATTATCCAGAATTGATTCCTCTGTAAATGATTTGTTAAGGCATAGGGCAGCGTGAGATGAATGGCTTGACACTCCCCGGTCTAAAGACGCGGGGATTCTTAATCGAATAATTGTCAAGACAACTGCTCGAATAATATCCGCTTTTCAGGTATTACCTTAGATGTACGGTTCTTGCCCTGATCCTGTTTGCCATTACTGGCAGAATCATCTCTGACAAGCGTAACTTTCCCGCAGTCCGCAGGTAGGTTTTTAATGTCTTTGCTGACAAATTTTAAATTAGCTCTTCGTAAAATTGTCCGGGAGGCTTGAGTATCAGCATGGTCAATATGACCGCAGTTTTCACAAATGAACTTTTCGCCATCTCTGTTAGCTTTACTAATATGATGACAAGCCGAACATTCTTGAGAAGTAAATTTAGGATTAACGGATAATACTGGCTTACCAGACTTCAATGCCAGCCAAGCGATTTTAGAAAATAAGTCACCCCAACTGGCATCAGAAATAGAGCGATTTAACCCACGTTTTGCAGATTGACCATTAGGCATAAATCGCCCTTTCTGCCGTTTAGGTTTGCAGCGGGACTTCATCGCCTTAACATTTAGATCCTCTTGGACAATTGCCTCAGCGGTGTTAACAACTTTATTAGCTGCTTTCCATTGATGATCATTCCGTTTATCTGCAATCTTTTTATGTAGTTTGGCGACTCTTTTCCCGGCTTTTTTACGATTATTAGAACCCTTGACTTTACGGTTAACCCGGCGCTGTCTGATTCTTAATTGACGACGGACTTTTTTGTTAGTTGCAAATTTAGGATTTTCAATAAATGAACCATCCGACAAAGAAATTAATTTAGGTAGAGTCGAGGGCGGGTATTATCCCGCGCCCCTCTCTGTTAAATCTGGACGTGCCACTTTCACGGCATCCAGCTTCCGATGTTCTTAGCTTTCGCTTTTGCTCATGTGAATATAATCGTGGCAGCTTTCATGAATTGCTAGAAGGTTTTTAGGTTTACCATTCTTATGGTTTCCATCTATATGATGTAAGTGTACCTTCTCATCACTGAGCATTTTTAACCCACAATTACCACATTTATGGTTTTGCCGTTTGAGGGCTTTAGAGGTGTTACCGTCATATAACTTACTGTTGCGTTCGCTCCAGTAGGTTATATCTCCGTCGTAGGGTGATTTTTCACCTTTGACATTGATATGTTTATTTTCGGAGTAAGGGACTGCTGGGAACGCCTTATCTAGTAATTGCTTACTAGTGTAGCGATTCTGCTTTGTTTCCTTGTTGAATACCCTAAATGCTCTAGTTTCGATGTGGAATAACGAGTTTCTTGACCCGTCCATCTTGCAGAAGCGGTGGTAATTCCTCCAACCTCTAACTACAGGGGCTAATTTCTCAGCCTTTGTGGTAGAACCATAATTCGAGTTGTTGACGATGTGTTTTACTTTCTTGCGGAAAGCTTTGAAATTGTCCGCTGATGGGACGCATCTAAACTTCCCGTTTTTCTGGACTTTAAAATTCCAGCCGAGGAAATCAAACCCCTCTGTCGCGGCGGTTAACTTTGTCTTTTTCTCACTGACTTTCATTCCCCGCTCTGCTAAGAACTGACTGATTTTGTCAAGTATATCAGTTGCATCGTCTTGTGGTCTGAGTATTATTACCATATCATCGGCGTAGCGAATTGATGGCTCAATAATCCTTTCCTTTGGGGTCTTGTCTGTGATTCTGTAGCCTGACATCTGGTGATATCTGTGAATACTTTCAATCCCATTTAAGGCGATGTTAGCTAAAAGTGGACTTACCACCCCGCCTTGAGGTGTTCCTTGTTCAGGAAACTCTGGATTAACTCCGGCTTTGAGACAGCGGAATACTCCCTGTCTTATACTCTTAGGAGCGATAAGTTTATCCATGATGGCGGTATGGTTTATCCTGTCAAAGCATTTTTCAATATCGAGTTCTATAACTCGTTTATCTATTCCATTGCAAAATGAGCGTAGGTTGTTGAACAGGATTTTCTGGGCATCGTGAGCCGAACGCCCCGTCCTAAACCCATAGCTGTATGCGTGGAAGGTTGCTTCGTGCGCTGGTTCTAATGCGTATTTGATAAGGCATTGATACGCCCTATCGGCAATAGTGGGGACTTTGAGAATCCGGGTTTTACCATCCTTTTTAGGGATGGGTATTTCACGCAATCCCTGGTGATTCCAGTTATTGCATTCTGTTCTAAGTTTTTCATTTAGTTCAAACCTTTGCTCGAATGAGAGCGCGGTTTTCCCGTCAATTCCCGCTGTCTTTTTCCCAGCATTTAGCTGTGTTACTTGACGAATAGCCAGTAATCTTGCTGCGGTTGATTTCAGAATCAGCTTTTGTAGGGACTTAGCTTTGCGCTTGTCGCCAACTTGAACCGCTTTGTACACTCGTTTTTGTAGGCGGAATAGGTTACGGCGGAATTTCTTCCAAGGTAACGTTTTCCAGGATTCACTAGAGTTTTCTCTGTGTCTAATCATGCTCTGCTCCAATTTGTGTATTCTGAACACCTCAGACCAATTACGGTCTGTCCTACCCGAATTGAAGGAGTTCCGCTGCTCGTCTAGCCTACTTTAGGGTTCGACCTCCCTAAGACCCTCAATCCGTTTTTATTCGTTCCCTCGGTTAGATTGTTAGTTCCTTTAGGTGTAGCCATTTCAACTACTGGAATCCCTAGACTCTTGCCGCTATTAATTAAAGATGCGGCGGGAATTAATTCCAGTTAAGTCAGGATTTTTAATGTTGTGTCCTGCTTCGTAGTTAGTCGCTTTTCTAGGCTCTGTTTCACCGTGGGAACTCCCCATTAGCACCAGTGTCACCCCACAACGGATGTCTGATTGCGCCCTGTTCCTAGCTTCGACCTCCCGAAACCGAGTCGGGTCATCGTAGGCAGATAGGGAGTCATACCTGAGTCTGGTAGATGGGACTTACACCCATATCAGACCGAGAGTTCAACCTTTCCTCTATTACTAGAGTTGGGTTGGTTAGCTTATGTACGGGCTGGATACCGTGATTCAACTAACAACGAATCGCACTTAATTCCTACGTCAATACCCACCGCTGATTTGACAGTTTCAATTTCTGTGACTTCAGGTAGCGATTCAGGTAAATTGAGTAATACACTCATGTACCATCCGTCAGCTTCTTTAATTACTGTTACCGTCCTAATGTCAGCATCTACGGGAATAGTCCGACTATCAAAATAGCGCATAGTCCCCAGTCCAGGAAAGTAGGCATGGGAATAGCATCGGGGCTGATTGGATTCACGATTAACGGTTAATTTTACTTGTCCTGGCTTGAATTGAAAAGTTTTAAAATTAGCTGCTTTACGAAACGCAGGAAAACCCCTTTTGTGTTGAAAAAATCCGTTATAAGCAATATCTAATTTAGCTAAATTACCTTGTAAAACATCTGAATTAATTCGGCTATACCATTCAGATTCAGAACGTAATTCAGTTGTTCTCTTACTTTGAATATCAGTCGCACTACCCCAGCTTAAACCATGCTTCTTACTATTTTTTGTTAGCCCAGAGGACATTACGCCATGCTTAACGATAGGGCAGGTTAATGGGCAATAAGAACCATATTCAATACGACTATCTAAGTCTGAAAATGCGCCATATTGGTACATAACAGACTCATCTGATTTTTGGTTATTAGTTTCAAATCCGCGCTGACGTTCTGCTAAACAATAATTTCTGTGTTTCCGCAAAGTAACAAGCCACTCAGACATTAAGGCTTGTTGCCCAATATTCGGTTGTAGCTTGAATCTCCAGCGTATTTGCACAGGTTTATTTTGTTGATATGATTGACGATATGACTATCTTAGTCTACAATTTAAAGGAAGTCAATAGCTAAAATATATGAAAAAAAGTTCTTATGAATATCGGCATTATAATCACGCTGTCGGATTGAGCGTGATTCATTTAGTCTGGATACCTAAACGCCGAAAAAAAGTGCTTGTAGGGAAAATCAGGGATAGGATTTTTGAGATATTTTCGGCATTAGCTATTGAAAAAGATTGGAATATTCGGGCGTTAGAAGTTGCACCAGATCACATTCATTTATTCGTAGAGATTCATCCAACTGATGCAATATTTCAGGTAGTTAAAGCATTTAAAGGACGCTCATCTAATTACCTAAGAAAAGAGTTCCCAGAATTAAAAAAGCTACCGTCACTTTGGACTAGCAGCTATTTCTTTTCAACTGCTGGAAACGTTGCTGCTGATACTATAGAAAGATATATTAATGACCCGCATCATGGTTGAGAATATTGGACGCGGTTAAAACCGCACGAGTAGGCTTTCCCCCGCGCTCTAAAGAGACGCGGCTCCCAGCCTTCCCGCAATCTCCTGGTGGTTGCCCACTCTCCTACACCATCTAAGCACAAAACGGCAGCACGCTCAAAAGGACTGGGAAAAAAAGCAGAAGCCGCATGGGCTTGGTGATGTGAGGTAAATAATAGAGGCGGCAATTGAGAAGTTTTGCACTCCCCCAAGAGTGCCAATTCTTTTTTTAGGATTGTTTTTAGGCAAAGCTTTTCTTTTAGCCAGATTGGGATGGCTGTGATAAACGAGCTAAATCCTTTTGGCGCATGGGCTAAATAGGTTTCCAACAATCGCTCAAACTTGACTAATGGCTTGTCGTAAAAAACAATTTGATCGATATATTGTAACTTGGTTCCTGCTTGTTTTAGACAGTAAGCGATCGCTCCAATAGGAAAACTAGCATCGTGCTTTCGTCTTGAAAAACGTTCTTCCTGGGCTGCGGCAACGATTTCGCCATCGACAACCATAGCGGCAGCGCTATCGTGGTAGTAAGCTGAAATTCCTAAGATATGCATTTCAACACCTTTTCGGCGGGTATAATTTGACTCTCTTCCCCGTTATTACTATTGGCAATCTTATGGGCAATCATTTGATAAAAACGAACCATTAAAATGACTCCAGATAGGAGTGGACTCAAAACCATACTTAACCAGATACCGATACCTCCCCAACCTAAAATGATTGCCATGAAATAGCTTCCTGCCAAGCCAAGAACCCAGACAACTAAGTTCATTAACACTGGAACGAACGTATCTTGCAACCCTATCAAAGCCCCAACAGTAATCATTTGAATACTGTAAAAAATTTGGAATAATCCCGACAAAGCGAGAAAAGAAGTTGCTGTATTAATTGCTTCGATATTCTCTGGATTGTTTATATTTAAATAAATTCCCGCAATTTGATATGGAAGCAACCAGAAAATGAGTGCCGCAGCACTCGCAAAAATGGCACCAATCGTAATCCCAATTGATGCTGCCCTTCTTGCACATCCCATTCGGGGAATGAAGGTATATCATTCACAGGGCTCCCTAAACAGACCCACACTAAGCCGTAGCGTTCCTGGCAATGATAGGTCTTGGCGATCGCACTTGCTGGGGGTATCATGTCAGGGTGAGCCGGGATCTGTACGCATTTACCTGCTTGATTGTATCTCCATCCGTGATATGCACAAACCAAAGTATTATTCGCAATTTCTCCCATAGACAGAGCAACACCTCGGTGGGGACAGTGGTCTTGCCATACCTGTATGGGTGAATTCTGTTCATGACTGCGCCATAGTACCAATTTAACTCCCAACAAACTAGCTGTGGTGATACTTCCTGGTTTACAATCTTCTATCTTTGCGACTACGTACCAGTCGTTGATTAAGATTAGGTCGGCATTTGTCATAATTGTCTCCTAAGTTTTACCACTCTATGTCACCCTTGTGAAACGATAATTAAAATAAACATTAAAAATAGGACAATGCGATTCAATAATCTGAATACGGTATTCGTCTTCCAGGTGGCGTTGTAACCACTCTATGCCCAACCTATTAGTGACATGACTTTTTTGACCAAAAATATCCCGTCCGCAGCGCACAAAATCTGCTGCATCAAAAGTTGGTTCAAACTCTGCAACGACAAAGCGCGACGGCTCTCCTGTTTGAGGAAACTGGAAATTTAAGTCATACTGTGCGTCCAATAATTGTGGCTTCGGTGCCGCGGTCCACTTAGCTCCTGCCTGAAAATATTCCTTGAGCAGCTTTCGATACGCCCAAGTTTCAAAATAGCGGTTGCGATCTGCCATTGGTGCTTCAATAATCTCATTGCCAATCACCAAAAAAACATCACGAGGATTGGCGGCACAAAAACCACTTCCTACTTGCCAAGCTGGTGTGGAGAAGGGGGCAGAGAAATCTACAGGGTTGACTCGACGAACTTTGACTCCTTCTGCTTCAAGAATGTGAATAAATTCATTTAGTTCTTTGTGTGCTAATGCAATCATCTCTGGTGGATAGGGAATTCCTCCTGTCTCAGAGAGTACCTTTTGGGCAGATTCCAATTCTTCAAGAGGGAATGTCCATTTGTTGATTGGTTCTAGGGCAGAACCATTAAGCCTTAGCGGCTGGATGGGTGGTTTTATGATTGTAGCTGCATCTATTTGGGCAATGCTAAAACGTAAGTAAAGAAAAACATAACAACGCGTTCTAGCAGAATTTTGTACTGCCTATATTTTTTAAATCTTCAATCCTCCAATGTCGATGATATAAATCAGTTACCATATAGGAGAGAGAGCGAAAAATTTCGGGGGAGATGGGGTTAACAGAGTTTTGAAATCTTAGGAACGCAAATTTAATAACCTGCAATTCTGATGTAACCTGGAATGGTGCGTTACGCTGTCGCTAACACACCCTACTTTTGCACCTTATTTAATTCACATTCCTAAGTCGGTGATGGAATTATAGGTTTGGGATAGGCGATCGCACTTTTTCCGTAGGTTATCAATAATTTTATCTTTTTCCAGCACTTCAAATGAGAACCACTGGAGTAACATCCATCCTGGTTTAGCGCGACGTAATTCCCCCTCAAACACCAAACCAAATAATAGTTTACCCTGGTGATTACCTAACGCTGGTTTATTACCTTTGAGTGAAGATAAGGGAATGACTAAATCAAATTCAGAAGAGTCGAGTTTAGGGTTATAACCAACAGTTCCTTTACCAATCCATTCTACTAAATTATCGTTGTTTCTGAATGCTGCCCTAAATTGTAAGGGTTTATTTTCATCAGGTTCAAGTTCTTCATCTTCTCCAGTATCGGGATTAAATTGTTGTAATGGCAGTCCCAGTAATTGCATCAGTGCTTTACTAGCTTTGGCGTGACTATCCCCAGTCTCCCAATGAATATTATTGACTGCATCATCTAAGTCGTTACCATCTGAATCTTTATTTTCATCATCTACTACTACATATTTCATTTGTTTGTATACCAGTTTCTTACAACCAGTATGCAAAATGCTACCGTAAATTATACGTTTCCATTGGTCTTTAGCTGTTTCCCCAAAATACTTTTTACCGATGGTTTTTTCATTAGTGAATGTGAATCTTCCATGATTTCTAGAACCACTGGCTAAATCCAGAAAGAATGCTGCTTGATAACCTTTAGGTTTAAATGCGTTTAATGCTGATGCCCTGGTTTCTGTTGTTTCTATTTCCCCAATACAAAAATCTAATTTTGGATGTAATCCTGCTAATAATATATTTCGTAATACTACTTTAGGTGCATTTGACCATTTATTTTCAGTACAATTCCACACTGACCATTCAGCAACGGTGGCGATTGAACCTACCGAACCATCTTCGATATAGCGGGTGTTTGTGAATGTTATTGTCATAATTAAAAATCCATGTATTCTAAACTTGATAATCCTGCGTTAATTGTGATAGCGGCTTCTTCAGGAATAATTACCGGAGTTTCATTGGATATGTCCATGCTTCTAGCAATCTGTTCATTTTTAAATGTCAAAGCATAAATAAAGTCATAATTCTTATTGGTTTCGGTAATAAATCCCTCTTTCAATGTTTGTATATCCTCCATTTTCTCGTCACCAATTACTCTGGCACAACAGATATCGGGTTCTGTTTGGGATGCCAATAATCCCAGTATTAAAATAAAATCACCGAGTTGATTTCTTTTAGCCATTTTGATAGCAATAATCACCAGGATTGCTGCTGCTAAAATATAAGGAGCGCAAGCTGTTAATAAACCCCATGCCCCCGCAAACATTCCGGTATTATTGAAAACTGCTGGTAATAGGTCTTTGACTGTTCTTAGTAATCCCCCAGTAATATAACGAATTGCTTCACCTCCGGGAATATCTAATCGTTTTAAGATTATAGAAATCGTAGTATTTTTTAAGGCTTCAACGAAAACTCCCGGTAATTGCACTCCCTTTAAAATAAATGTTGTCAGAATACTTTCGGTAATCTTTTTCAATACTTCAATGGCGTTGATTGTTGTCGGTATATCCACAGGAACAATTGCACCATAAGCACTAGAAATATTCCCAAATTGTGATTTAATTGTGTCTTCTTTATAGTTATTTTCTTCTTGATTAGATAACAATTTCCCGGCTTTTCTAAATAGTTTTTTGATACCGTTAATTGTTGGATTAACAATCTTGCTTTTCAGAAACTTCAACAGTCCTGATTTATCCTTGTGTTCTTGTCTCGCTTCTGCCCTCGCTGCCTTGGATTCATCTTTACCTAAAACCAATTCTTTGATTTTTTGTAAAGCATCCGCAAGTTCTTCTTTGAGTTTATCTAGGAGTCCTTGAAATATATTGACAATTTTGAGGTTGTCCTGGGGGAAATCAGCGAACTGCTTGCAGCAGCGCTTCGCTATCGCCGATGGAAATTCCTGCTCTGTTTTCTCCCTAATTGCCACAAAGTGATTCCTTACTTCCTGTGGTACAGGGTCTTCTTGTTCATCAAATTGGGATAATAAACTATCATAAGCATTGAGCATTAATGTTTTTAAATCCTCAATTTGTTGAGAAAACCAACTTTTATTTACTTGTTCTACAGATTTAATTCTGTCATAAACTGAATCATCGTTATCATAACCACTACTATTAATATTCTTCCAATTAATCAATATATTATTAACTTCTACGGCTGCTTTATAAGTTTCGATATTCGCTAGGCGTTGTCCAATGGCATCCAGTTTTTGTTGTCCAACAGCACTTGGATTACCGTGTACTTTAGAGTTGAAAACTTTGTTGACACCATAACAAGATTGTAGGATTTCCGCAGAAGCATAGCCAACTTCATCGTCTAATTCTGATTTAGAAAAGTAATTAATAATCGCTTTTAGTGAAGGTAAATTATCTTGCGAGTAAACTACTGGTTGAATTGAATCAAACCAATCCTCTTTATTTGACAAAGCTTGCACAACTTCTGTGGGGACTCTTAACCCACCCTTGTTTACCCAAATTCCATCGGTTATTTGACTTAAAACTTCTTCTGGTGTCATGGTCTATAAATTTAATTTAGTTAATAAAAATATGTTAAGGATGCTAATGCTATCGCTTTGGGGTTGTGTTGTTGTTAGTTAAGATCATGACCACTGCATTCGTTAAACGTACAGGAATCAACCCTTTAAAATCAATTGAACTCACTGTTGAGCAATTAAATATACTATTCAATGAACCCCGAATTACTGGAGTTGTTGATATTTCAGATTCAGGTAAGTTAATTGTCAACTGTGAAGACGGTTTATCTAGGATGATTGGGTTTTCTGATAGTCAGATAATTTGGTTTGACAGTTATTCAGACCCGGATTAGTAGAAAAAAGGGAATAGGCATGAGTTAATCTATTCCCAGCACTACATCATCTATTAACTAAACTCTAGCCATTGTTTGATTTTAACATAATCACTAATAAAATCAAGCTTTATATAGTGAAATGAAGATTACAAAAATCATTGATGCTATCGCTTTTTAGTCTTGGTGTTTTTGAGATTTAATGATGAATAAAATCAATTTTGCGGGTATTGAAGGTAAGGTTTTACAAGTTAGTCCACATGGGAATTATCAGGTGGTGGAACTGAGCGATAGCGAAGCGCTCCGTAGGAATCGCATTACCATTGTGGGTACTTATTCAAACAAGTTTCATTGGCCAGAATCCACCGATGAAAGCTCAGGATTCACTAGCTTTATCACTTACATTGGTTTGAAACAACAAGAGTTCCCCAGATTTAGAGATTGGGTAATTGTCAATAATGGCTATTTCGAGGGAGACGACGGCACACCCCGACAATCCAAACGAGTCCGCAGATTTCCACTGGAGATTAAGGTGAGGGGGTTACTCGCTGAATCTGTTGTTGAGTTGATTCATGGGGAAATTGGATAATGTTTGAAAATGCAGGTGACAGTTACCAATTAAGGTAATTGAGGATTGAAACCAGCAATAACAAATAGCAAATAGCGTTATTGATTATCGGTAATGCTATTGCTTAATGTTCAATAATATAGGGGATTGTATCATGATTGGACAATTATTCACCACTGGAATTGGTATTTATCAAATGTATCCCGGTGATGATAACAAATGGATTGCCCAAGTTGATTTTGAGGATGAAAGTCATGCCCAATTATGGGGTGTGCAAGGGACTTTAGCAACAAAATATGGTGATGATTTATTGGAATCTGTGAGAACCGTTAAACAGGATGCCGAGAATTTGGGGATGAGAATGTTGTCATTACCTGATACTAAACTCAGACTCTATGTGAAACGATTGTTTGTTGATAATGCTGAAGTATGGAAACAAATTGAATCTGTAGGTAAGGAACTTGATTTGGAAGTGATTTCTTGTTTACCTGAATAATTAATTCAAACAATTGTCTACATTTAATCAATTGCTAGATACTAAGAGTAATAATTTTTGAACATTAGTATTCTGCTTGTTTATCCCTGACTTTTGATAAAATCATAAATCAGGGACATAACAGCATTATTTTGGCTGTAATACTGCGTTAATTAATGTTTGAAACTCATCCAGTGAATTAACGCTAATGGTTTTTAAATGTAGGTTTTTTAAAGCCATTAAATCATTAATTTCTTTGAGAGTTTCCATTAATTTTTCAGGTAAAGTACCAAAGCGATTTTCTAGTAAATCAAAAATGTTTTGTTGGCAGGTTTCTTTAGCACCTTTTACTTGTCCTCTTTCTTCTGCAAGTTCTTCAATAGTGCTGAGGAAAGGCATATTTAACTCCTTTTCGTGTTGTTCTAATTTATGGTTAAACTCTAATTGCAATGGTGGTGGTAACGTCATCATTTTATCAATGAACTTGACTAAATTAATAATGTCAAATTTAGTTAAGCCTTTTTGATACAATGGTCTGACTAAGTTCCATTTCCATTGTTCTCTTTGCGTTAAGTCCTTAGGAACGCAAATTTAATAACCTGCAATTCTGACTTAACCTGAAATGGTGCGTTACGCTGTCGCTAATACACCCTACTTTTACACTTTATTTAATTCATATTCCTTAGTAGTGACTTTGGTTTTCAGATGTGCCATTACTATTATAGCAAACAGATTGTTACTTGCAGCTAGTTCTTCCCATTGATAGTCTAGCAGTTTCACTGTACTGAATTTGATTTTAACTTCACTATCCCCTAAACCGTATTCATAACTATTTGGTCGCCAACTTTTGTTTTCATCTCCTAATATTGCTAAACTTATTACTGGTTTATTAAATAAATCAAATGAACGATAATTATAGATAAACATTCTTTGAGGAAACTGTTTATCATATTGACTTTGGACTTCTATATGAATCAAAATCCAAATTATTTCATTATTCAATAACCAGACTTGAAACAATTTATCCGCATAACGTTTTTTTGTTTGACTAGATGCAGTAATTTGTTCTAGTTCTTTATCTAAAGAAATAGGGGGTTTACTCCAGTCAATTTGTTCGTATATTTTTGGATAAAAGAATTGTAGAAATGATTCAAAATATTGTCCTATAGCTTCTTTCCATGTTTGATCATAGTTCGCTGTTGCTTCTGTCATATTTGCCCCCGGTTTTTGGGATTTATAATAAATCCCCAACTTCTTTATGATACCATTAATTTTGTTGTCAATAGTATGATATTGTCTGAGATTTATATACTGCAAAATTTAGTATAATTAATAATGCCCCTGGCGTTGATAATTTAGTATGGTTTGGCGATTCCTACGGAGCGCTTCGCTATCGCTTCACTGCTCATTCACTTGAGAACCCCGAAGTATTATCAATATTATCAGCATTGTAAACATAGGTAATCAGCCCCCTATTGGCATTGATAGCGCAGCGTGGCGTAAGCCATAGTCTTGAGTTACCCGGAAGTTATCGGTAGGGGCGCTATCGCGCAGAGGGGGCGTTGTTTTCGAGGTTTTGTTATGGCTATCAACATTCTTTCCAAAGCTGACAAGAAACTTTCTCAACTCAAGGATGGAATTCGAGTTTTGGCTTGGGAACAGTACAAGATTGATAATCGTGTTAAAGGTCAGGAAGGTTATAAAATCTTTGAAGCAGAATGGTTAACTCATGACATTCATAAGATGGATCAAGCCAAGTTTGATAAGTTTATTGCAGGTTTAGGTTATACCGTAGATGACTTACTTGCTGAAAGGAATAGATATTATCAGAAACGTAATCGAGCTACTGGTATTGGTAATGAACCCGCTAGTTTTGATAACAAACCTGCCAGTGTTGATTATGTTGAAGGTAATCAACCAGATAACATTCCATACTAATTAGTTTACAGTCCTAGTCTCCTTTGGGGATTAGGGCTTTTTTTTAATGTTATCACTTGATGTTTTTGATTATCTAACATGAGGAATTATGGCAATTAACATCCCCAGTAAATTTGGTAGCGGTTTACCTGAACCCAATAAGAAAAAGGGTATTGACTTTGATAAACTTACTGAAAAACTTCGCTTTGAACGTGATAATATTCAACCCTATTTAACTAATCATCAACTTCTATTCTATCATCATAATTGTGATTTATTTGTAGGTAATTACTATCACGGTAAAAATCATTTCCTGAATGTGAACTTCACCGGCGATGAAAGTGAAGAATACCCACCACATCGTAATGATGAATATGATGAAGTTGGTAAGATTTTAGCTCACATTTAGTCATTTAGTCATTTAGTTTAATAGTCTTGACTCCCACTGTCAGGACTTTTTTGATGTTTAGTCGTTGGGGCGCTATCGCTGAGGGAAGTTGAGTAATTTGGAGAATTTCATGAATCCTAACCCCAGTGATTTGAAATTAGTTAGTAAAGTTAAATCCGAAACTTTAGCTGATTTAAGAAGCTTTTGTAGAGAAAGTGTGAATTTAATGACCAGTGATGTTTCTAGTTACGCTCAAGGCAGATATCGCCTTTGGTTATTTCATGAGTGTGATTTGAGAACTCCAAGTACAATCACTAAAGCTTATCATAATGATAGACTTGGGAATTTCTGTCAGCGAGTTTACCCCGGAACTAATATCGGCTTGTTAACTTTCGGTGGCAAGATTGGTAATATTCAAAGTACCGGATTGATTATACCACATCGAGATCATAGTTATTCTAGAGCGATTCCTGCGGAGCGCTTCGCTATCGCTAGAACTGTGAATCTTGGTAGTTGTGTATTTCACTATGATGGTAAGGAATATCAATTAAATGATGGTGATATCATCGAGTTTAATTGTAAGAAACTTCATGGTGTAACTAAAATCTTGAGTAATGAAAGATTTAGTATCAATCTTTGGCAGTTGAATCAAGAGAAAGGTTATCATCCAGTAGTTTAATTACAAAAATAAATAACTCCAGTTTAGCAATAGATTGGAGTTAAGTAAATTAATTTGTGGGGACGCTATCGCTGACAGGGGGCGTTGTTTTTTTGTATTCATCATGTTTTATCAAGCCCCTGAAATCCAAGGCAGTATCCGCAATCTCCGTCAATATTATCGTGAATCTATGCGTCAAGACGTATGGGCTTATGAAATATATATTGATGACGTTTTGGTGAAGAGTGAAGATTGTCATTGGTGGTCTAACACCCGTGAAGAAGTTATCACAGAAGTTAAAGAAATCGGCGAACAACTCAAGCAAAAGGAGTTAGTTAAACGAGAATTAGCTACTGTTGGCGATCGCATTTACGTAAAGTGGTGTACAGATATCACCAGAGCAGGTAAAGCTCAAGGTATCACCGGCTATTATGGGATATTTGAAAAGCGGCATCTCTATTGTTGTGCTACTTATCAGAGTTTAGATGCTGCATTAGCGAAATTGGGTGAAATTGAAAGTAGAAATGATGCTGAGAAGGCGTTATTTAATTCTTTCAGAGATGATTAATTTATAGTTATCAACCCCAGTCATTAGATTGGGGTTATTTAATGCTATCGCTTGTTGACTATGATGTTTTTGTAATATCATTATGTCAGAATATACTGAATATCATGAAGCTCATGGAATGCCAGTTTCTGTAACAAAATATGAACCGGAAGATTGGGAGTTAGAGGTTCAGGAATACGAACAACGAGATAGTGAAATGAAGACAAATTTAGCAATAGCTCTCAATAATATGTTATCGGCAAAGTTCCAAGTTGAGAACCTGAATAATCCTACTATATCGTATGAAGTAAGGATTGAATTGATTAGTAGATTTATTAACAACACCATTAAATCTATTCAGGAAGTTCAACAATTAACTGACATTGAATAAACCCATGAGTCTCTAGTTTATCTAGGGACTTTTTTTATTGCTATCGCTAAAGAGGATACCAAACTTGCCCGGTTAGACGAGGATATTCAACGCATTACTGGGGAATTGGCTAATAAACATTCTGAACAGATTGCAGATATTGAATCTCAGATTGCTAATCACCGGGATGCTATTGAAGAATTGGAGAAACAACAGGCTAAATTATTGAGCGATAGCGAAGCGCTGCTGCAAGCAGTTCGCCGCATCATCACACTCAAGAAACAGTACCATGAACACCGGGAATCAACATTGTCTTTAGACCCTGGTTTATCGGTGTTTTTGAATGATTGAATACTATCGTTTTCTAGTGTTGTTGAGTTCAATGCTAAACAATGGAATTAAGAAGATATCGGTTTAATCGCAAAGTAGGTAAAATTTACTTAGAAGTTGGTAATCAACTGAGTGAAATTGGGTCTATTTTGAAGATGATTATATTATGGGCATCTACACCAATATTTGGTAAGCCATTTGCCCATTTACCTGCACAGAATTGGGTGCAAATAACGTTTCTTGATATGCAAGGAAATTGGTGTTATGCACTGTTGAATAGTGGAACTACTGATGCTTTAAATCCTTGGTTACAATACAGAAAACAAGTGGAATCAGAACTGGAATTATGTGGAGTAATCACCACCATTAGTTTTAATTTAGTTGAAGGTGAACATGAATGTTTTGATTATTCATTTTCGGGAGTTCGGGGAAAACCAGGACTCGAAGAACGGATGAAAACACTGATTGATAATAGTGGTCATGTTTTGGTGGATACATCGGTAAATTTATTGACGTAATAGTTGGGAGATAGGGGAAACCTAAACAAACATAAATTGCTTTATTATTTAAATCGAAGGATTAAGAAACAGTTAGTAAAGATTGGTTTTTTTTAGAGGAATAGACATGATACAGGATAGTGATCGAAAAATTGTTTCAGAGTTTCGCTCTCGACTAGAAGCGATAATTCCCATTTTGGATTTACGGGTATTTGGTTCAAGAGCGAGAGGTGATGCTACAGAAGAATCAGATTTAGATGTGTTTATTAAAATTACTGAATTAGATAGATCATGTCGAGAAAAAATTAGCGATTTGGCGTGGGAAGTAGGTTTTAAATATGATCTAGTTATTTCCACCTTTGTAGTTACAGAAGCACAGGTAGAAAGGGGAGCTATGGGAGCTAGTCCCTTACTGTCTAAGGTGTTACAAGAGGGTATTGCTATATGATAAATCAGCAACTAAAGTTATTAATTGAGTACCGTTTATCCGAAAGGGAAGAAATGTTAAGAGAGGCGAGTATTTTATTAAAAAGGTCAAGAGACAGGTGTGAGTTATTGATTTTTTCTTTCAATTGGTATTAAGGTTTCCAAATTAAACAATCTAACACCTATATCTATGACGAAAATTCCTAGCATTTGGAATATTATAGCCAACGCCAAAAAACGGGGATTAGACCTGACGGAAAACGTTTCCCGTCAACTGGAAATTGTGGGATTGGTGTTACAGGGTGTGGGGAGATTCACTGCTGAAAGTTTTCGGACCAGTCGTTTACCATTATTGAATTTACCCGATGATACCTGAGTTCGATGTAAATAAAAAGTCTAAAAGTACGTAACAGCAACAGTTCTGTCAATAAGTATTGGTTATTGAGAATTAAAGCCCACGCCAAAAAGTTCTCAAAAAATTAATTTTTTGAAATGTATTTACTATTAGGTAATATTGATATTTAATTGGTAATTAAGCTAATAAAACTGGTAAGGTTTCAATTTCATTTTCATCAAATCTTAAAGAAGGTTTTTTAGGTTGCCAAGTATAAGCTATTATTGCAGCAACAACATTAACCATGAAATTAGTAACACTTCGATGTCGAGAATGAGCAAGTTGTGAAATATTTTTGAGTTGGTCATTAACAGTTTCAATTAAAGAGCGTTTTCGGAGCATTAATTTCTCCTCCAGGGACAAGAGCTTATTCCGCATATTTTTCTTGAAAGGAGTGATTAATTTGAGTCCATTAGACCAAAGTTCAAGCCAGAGTTTTTGAGAAATATATCCTTTGTCTCCAAATATTTTCCCAAATAAGTTCTTAGTCAAAGTGGGAACAGGTTTTCGGTCATCTGTATTTCCAGGAGTAATTTGAAACGCAAGTAACTCTCCTTGATCATTAATAATCAAATGAAGTTTAAACCCAAAATACCAACAAATAGAACTTTTCCCCCAGCCAGCTAAATCTTTAAAGACCTTATTTGTCTTGGCTCTTTTAGAATGACAAATGGGAATAGAGGTACTATCAATAAAACTTATACCTGTATTGAGTCCTTTTCGTGTATTCAGATAATACATCAAGGGAATTAAAGCATTTGGCATTAATTCAACAAATCTTTGATAACTCACTAAATTGGGAAATTCACCTTGGCAATATTTGAAGATATGTTTCAGGTAATAATCTTTAAAATTGCGGTAACTAGAGCGATGAAAATACACAATTATTGTCATAATTTCACTTAGACATAATCGGCTGGGTCTAATTCTTTTTTTTATTTGGGATGGGATAAGTTGAGCTTGAAATATTGGCTCAAAATAGGTACAAAAATCATCAATTTCACAGAAAATAGTTTCTAATTCCATGAGTTATAATCATTAATTTTCTTTAATTAAACCTCTTCTATTGTCCCTAATCTGAGGTACTTTGAGTTTGTATTCAAATAGTATTCGTAATATAAATTTAGATTTTGTTATGAAAATTTACTTAAATCTAGGCTGGTTTCCTATTAATTCTCAATAATTAAGGCTTATTGAGAATATAGGCTCTTTCCAGAAAAGCCTCTAACCCTTTTGAATACTCATTTTTAGCTGGTTTTCTTACATCGAACTCAGGTGCGAGCGAAGCTATCGCTTTTTCAATTTTCTCCAACTGTTTACCAAGGACTTCTAATTTAGTGGCCACCTGTTGATCTTGCTGACAAAGGTGCGTTTCCAGTTCCCCCAGCTTCTCCTCCACCTGCTGTAATTCGCTGGTTGCTTCCAGTTTTACACTGCTATCGAACTGCGCTATCAGTTCCTGTAATCCTTGCAATAACGCCGTTGTGTGACCGTCGCGGTGGATTTTTGCTAGTTGCCGTACTACCGGAATTAGTACAGTCGGCACGCGAATCATTTCACTGGGTAGGGTCTTGTTATTCATGGCGATATCAGTTTTGATATCAATTGTAAACCAAATTTTCCTCTAAGAATTTCCGACTCCCCGGTGTCGGTTCGCAGACAAAGTGAAAATTGTCGCGGACTATGTAAAAATTTGTCGCAGACTAATTGAGAATGACCTTATGTTACCCTTATCCTCTCGTTCTACACGGCGATGCTCCAAAGGAGCCGCCGTAGGCATCGCTACTTACAGAATTATTGCTCCAAAACCTATACTGTAATGAGTTGCGAACTTTTATCCTCATTTGGCGGAAAATTTCAATTAGTCCGCGATTTTGGTAGGAATTTTTCATCTACTCCGCGACAGATTTTCACTTTGTCTGCGACAAGGTAAGTTAGAACCCTGATTATTCCGTTGAAATTTTTTCAATTAGTCTGCGAACCGACACCGGCAGATACCAAAAGATTGCACAAGCAGATTGCCATTGTTGACCTAATTGCTTTACAGTTTGTTTAAGTGTTTCAATAATAACCGAGTAATTTATGATCAAGTTTATAAAAGTCCTAAAAGTCCGATTTTTAATTAGTTTTGCAATTGGGCTACTGATTTGTTCACCGGCACAAGCACAAACTTTAGAATTAGAACCAGAATTACTTGCTAGAAATATACCATCGGTTCATTTACTGTTGGGTAATCCCAGTCAAGCCACAACCAACATCAATAACCCTGATAATGACTTGATGATAAAACCCCAGTATGTACTGTCTTACAATCGCAGTAATGGTACTCCTAATTGGGTAAGTTGGCAGTTAAATAAATCATGGTTTGGGGATGCCCCACGTCAAGATAACTTTAGACCAGATAACACATTACCTGAAGGTTGGGAACGCATCAAACCCACTGCTTATAATGGTTCAGGGTATGATAGAGGTCACATTACCCCATCGGCTGATAGAACCCGTAGCATTGAAGATAATACAGCAACCTTCTTAATGAGTAATATGATGCCCCAAACACCCGATAATAATAGGAATACTTGGGGGAATCTGGAGGATTATTCTAGGGAATTAGTATCACAAGGTAAGGAACTTTATATTATTGCTGGTCCGGTTGGCAGTAAAGGTAAATTGAAAAACCTAGTCACAATTCCCCAATCCACTTGGAAAATTGTTGTAGTCCTAGATCCTGATGCTGGACTCAAGGGTATTACTGCTAATACCCGTGTTATTGCTGTCAATATCCCCAATGATGAACAACTTGATAATAATTGGAAGGTCTTTAGAACCAGTGTGGATACCCTAGAAAAACTAACAGGGTATGATTTTCTCTCTAATGTTTCTCCCAATATTCAACGGGTGATTGAAAGCAAAGTTGATGATCTTTAGGTTTCGATAACTTTTGTGGAAACCCCTGCTATACCATCAGGGGTATTACCGGTAATGTAAACATCAATTTCTCTATTACCTATTTTGTAAACTTGTAAATCTATTAAATTAGTTTTTAAGAGATTCACAAGATTCTGAAACTTTTTCACAGTGGCTTTTTCCTCGTCTTCGTGCCAATCTTCTGCGGTTACAGAGTTTCTAAAGAAATCATCAATTTCCACAAGTTTAACGGGTGTCTCCTGAGAATGACCCGTTTTTTTTAATACTGTAGCTTCATTCAATACTGCGGATTCCCATGCGAAAACCTCAAATGGGTACTCTGATTCACTGGTCATCAGTAACCCGTCGGTGGCTTGTTTTAATATGTTTGTGATGTTGGTCATTTTAGCGTTCACGAAGTGTAGTGTAACTATCCCTAATAATTTAATTTTCTCTAATCCCAGTTTCTCAGTTTTTAGTGTTCCCCACAATTAATGAAAAGTGGGGTTGTTACTTCTAGGACTCTGGTTTATTTTCTAACCACTGTTCTAAATCAGTGATAGAGGAGAAATCCAAGAGCGCTTCACCAAGTAATTCTAACTGCTCAATTGTCAATGTCCGAATTGTCTCAATGAATGATGATTCAATTTCACCAATTCGCCGATTTAGTTGGCGGAGAATTAGTTGTTGTTCTCCTTTTAATTCACCGCGTTCCATTGCTAATTCTTCTGTTGGACTAATGAAAGGCATTTGATTTTCCTCCTCTAAATGTTTAATTTTAGCCACTAATCCTCGTTGCAATTCTTTGGGTAATGACATCATTTTATCAATGATTTTAAAGAGTTTAACAATTTTTTCTTTTGTTAAGCCTCGCTCGTAAAGTCCCCTAATTAATGTCCATTTCCATTGTTCCCGTTCTGCTAAATTCCCCGTGGTGGCTTTGGTTTTCAAGTGTGCCATTACTATGATAGCAAAGGGATTATCACTTGATTCTAGTTCATTCCACCGTGATTCATAGTCTAGCAGTTTAGCAATGGGAAACTTCAAACTTAATTCACAATCTAACATGGCTTGTTCATAACTGTTAGGTCGCCAAGTGGAACTTGTATCACCTAAAATTGCCAAACCCACCACAAATTTATGATAAAGGTCAAAGGCTCGGTAGTTATAAATATACATTCGTTCCTGGAAGTCAACATCATATTGGCTTTGAATTTCAATATGAATTAAAATCCATACTTGTGTTTTATCCAATAACCAAACTTTATACAGTTTATCGGCAATCCGTTTTTCAGTTGCTGACGACGCTGTAATTTGTTGCAGTTCTTTATCAAGTGATTCCGGTGGTTTTGTCCAATCAATTGCTTTATAAGCCACAGGAAAGAAGAAGGATAAGAAACTATCAAAATATTCGTTTAAGGCTTCTTTCCAAGATTCATCGTAATTCGCAGTAATTTCATTTTTGTTCATAAAATGCTATACTAATAATTGTTATTGCAACCTCAGTTTCTTTACTTTAATTTGCTGGTATCTATATAATATTCTAGCCTAAAATAGTTACTTTTTCATAAATACTCTATGTTTCAAATAAAGTAAAAACCTATTTTTAAATACGGAGAAGTTTTGATTAATTTAGATACTAAAACGGCAATGTTTACTAAAATTGATTCAGTTACCATTATTAATAATGTTACCTTGTTGGTATTCTATACAGAAGCCCATTGTTGGCAGTTCCGGTTAATTAGTGCTGGTGGTGAGGTATTTGGGGAACGCAAGCTTTATTACAGTCCAGAAGCAGCAGAAAAAGCGGGGCGGGAATGGATTGATCTGGATAGTTGATTTTTTCTTAAGGGATGTAAAAAGAATTGATTGCAGCAAGGTATTGTTTAAATCTACCTTTTGATTTATGAAATTTTCTTATAGGATTTCTATGATCAATTATAGTTTGCTAATTGGTCAAAAATATCACTTAAAAAGAATGAAACATAATAAAGTTAGTCGAAACATAGAAATTACTAATGATGCCGCTCCAGGTGCAGCTATTTACAGTAAATTTATTCTTGAGATTTATGATTTGTTTGTACTAGGTTTATCAAATACATTTTTTTGGCAATGCCCAACTAAATTAATTCTCGAATTTTACAACCAACATATCTCTGATCAACATTTAGATATAGGGGTAGGAAGTGGTTATTTTTTAGACAATTGTAAGTTTCTGAATCCTAATTCTAGAATTACTTTAGTAGATTTAAATCCTAACAGTCTTGAATTTACGGCACGACGGATAAAACGATATAAACCAACTTCGCTTATTGCCAATATTTTCCAACCCTTACCTTTAGAACCAAAAAGTTTTGATTCTATTGCCATCAACTATTTATTACATTGTCTTGCTGGTAATAACATCTTGAGTAAGGAGATTGTTTTTGAGAATCTTAACATCTTGCTTAAAGATGGTGGAGTTTTATTTGGTACAACCATTCTTGGTAAAGGA
The DNA here is from genome assembly GCF_017355725.1 of Anabaena sp. 54. NCBI lineage: Bacteria > Bacillati > Cyanobacteriota > Cyanophyceae > Nostocales > Nostocaceae > Anabaena > Anabaena sp. 54. Next base: position 47,167 of record NZ_JAAVWA010000022.1, on the reverse strand, counting down.
TTATCACACAATTTATTTGCTAGACAATTAATGCGTGTATACAATATTAAAGGAGTATTTGGCAATACAAATGACACTTATGATGATCTAGAAAAGATTCTCATAAAACATTTTCGTGCTTATGAAATTCATGTTGTAGGGTGTGTTGCTTTTTTTGTGGATCGTAAATGAAAAGTAAATGAATTTAGTTTTGATTAACTACTAATTTTTCCAATATTGCCTGATTAATTCGTTGGGATTCTTCACTAGAAGTTTACCAAATCCTTGACCCATAATGCTACCTCTGTCTATATGGGAATTTTAGCAGATTGGAAGGTGGTGTTATCTTTGTCATGTTAGAGGTAATTGCAATTTTGCAGAAAAATGCTAAACATTGGATTGTGTATCTTTAAGCATCCGACGAGCTAATTTAACATAGGTTTTCGCTGTGGTGTAAGGTATTTCTAAATCCTCAGCTATTACCTGTAATGATTCCCCCACTTCCCGCCGGGCTAAAATCGTTGCCCAAGTTGTAGCAATTTTTTCCGTGCGTTCTCCTCCTATCCGTTTACGTTGTGCTGTGAATATTGTTGTCAATTCCTCAATGCGTTCTGGTAAGATATTTGTTATCGCTGTGGAAGATATATTTGATTCTGGGTTTACCCAGTCCAAGCAGGTTTGTCCGAGTCCAAAGGTAGTTTTATGGCCTGTTCCGCAGTAGGGAGCAAGTTGCACTAAAGCATCAAATAATTGGGTAAATTCAATGTTATCTAAGGCAGTTTTAGTTAATCCCAGAGAAATTGCCCCTGTAAAACCAGTGACAGAACCCCGTTTACCTGCTGCAACTTTGACTGATTCTAAGCGATGTTTGTGAATGATGACGTTTTCGTCTATCCATTCTAGAAAAGCATCTTGTTCTATGGGCATTCCTGAAAAATCATTCCAGCGTCTGAGGTAACTATGGAAAAGATTGAAGGGAACAGGAAGGGGAAAATGATGCCCTTTACGGCGAAAACTGGTAGGGGAAATAAAACTCAGATTAATGTTTTTATGGTTGATAGATGATTGTAGTAGTTTGTTGTAAGTAGTTGGTGGATTAACAATACTTATCTGTTTTACTTGTAAGCAAGCATCCCTTAATTTCAAAGTAGTTGGCGGTTGTATTAACCACTGACTCAAGAACTGAACTACTGGTTGAGAAATAGCGTTTATCTGCCAACGATATATCTGATTTGCTTGCAGTTGTAGTTGTTTTCCGGTGGGCAGTAATTGACCTTCTAGTGCAGAAATGCTGAAGGGTTTTTCTGATTCACTATCATGTAAGTATGCTGAAAGCGTTGGGTTAATTTGCCGCACTTGATCCAAAAACCAAGCATGAAGTCCAATGGTATATTGCGAGTAGAGAGCGGTGGAATCAGTTACTTCTAGGTCAAAAACTAAGCTAACTAATTCGGTATCATCTGCCCATATTAAAGGGGTGTTTTTTGATGGGTTTTTACGTTTGCTAGATGTGGCTGATTCCGGCATTTTTTTTGATGCTAGATGGTTTTTATGATCCGCATTTTACAACCTTTCAGTCCCCTTGCGGGGATTAATTATGTGGAAACCATATGATGCTTTTCTTCAACGGTTTATAATTGGTTTCAGTCCCCTTGCGGGGATTAATTATGTGGAAACCTAGAGTATGGCAAAGCCGTATTCCAGCTAGAGTGGGAGTTTCAGTCCCCTTGCGGGGATTAGATATGCGGAAACCAGTCCCATAATGCGGTTCTAGGGTGAAGAATTACAGTTTCAGTCCCCTTGCGGGGATTAGATATGCGGAAACCAGTTCCCCGAATTTCTCTGCGGCTTGTATTTATGTTTCAGTCCCCTTGCGGGGATTAGATATGCGGAAACTTGCAGCGTTTACATTCCTGAAGCTGTTCTTGAAAATGTTTCAGTCCCCTTGCGGGGATTAGATATGCGGAAACCCCGCCGTCTGAAACATAATCTGGGGGCGGAGTCCAGGAGTGATTTTGGCGGACCTCTCAAAAAACCTTATTTCAGGCTTTGGGTCAAGCACAAACTGAAACTAATGAAACGCTGAAAGTATTTAGTTGTCAAGGTTCTGGCTGTTTGGCGAATCTCTAGGGTTTTTGACCCCGCTCTAGGTCTGCCAAAAATTTAAGCTGATGTATCAATTATATAATGATAGCCTGTTCTTGTCTAGGAATTTCCGAACCATAAGTAATAGTTCTTTTCACACTCCCAGCATCCAGCACATACATTCTAATAGAATCCTCATCAGACTTGATCAGTTTTTCTATCTTGGTTTGCAACTGAGCAAATTGTACAGCAGTCAAAAAACACTCAAACACACTGTATTGAGTCCACTTACCATAACCACTGAGCATTTTATGTAAACGAGTCCGGCGTTTATTGGCTGCTTTATTGTCAGGTAAATCATAAATAATCAGATAAAACAGTGTTGTCATCTTAGTGATAAAGGTTTGTAGGGAATACCTTCTTGTAAATGACGACTTAGTAATCGTGCTTGTAATTCTATTGCTCGTCTGTAGGTACAACGATAATCAAACACTGGGTGTTTAAATTCATCATTCATTTTTTTGTCAAAAGCTTGCAAAAAAGTTTTCCTTGCATTATCTTTCAACCGATAAGCTCCCAAACTTTCATTAAAATCTTCGGGTTTAATTTCGTGTTTATGCAATAATGACAACACCAAATTATCAGCAATCAAAGCCCGAAATTCCTCCATCAAATCCAACACCATTGCCGGTTGACCATGATGAACTTCGTGGAGATAGCCAATATAAGGATCTAATCCTGCTACATGAACACCAGTCATAACTTGACCTTGTAATAAAGCATAGGCAAAACTGAGTAAAGAATTTACAGGGTCAGTAGGTGGACGGCGATTTCTGCCATTAAAAGTCCATTGTTTACCTACCATTCTTTGCCAACAAGCAAAATATTCCTTAGCTGCCAAACCTTCAACACCACGAACTTGATCTATATTTTGTTGAGTTTTAACTAAAACTTTCCGTTCTTTAAGCGGATTATCCTTTTCATTATGTCGGTACAAGACATTATATTGATTATGAATCTTTGCTGTGACAATTGCCTTAACTAATTCCAAACGCCGCACAGGATCATGATAAACTGCATACTGTGCCAATCTGAGTTGACCATTACGAGAAGACTTAGGTAAAGCCGAACCCAAGTATTTACCAAAACTAGAAAGATAATGCACTGGCATTCCCAATTCTAAAGCATAGACAAAAGCATCACCGGTGACTTGGGGATTACCCATCAAAATAACTTCGTCTACAGTTTGAGCCGCAACCTTTTGTTTTTTCCAAGAACCGTCTTCTTGTTTCAAAGCGACTTGAAAAGCTTCATAATCTTTGCTTAAAACAGCATCGGGTTGAATGATATAAAGAGTAGTCATAATTTAATATTCTTGACGTTGTAATTGTTTGACTTCAAAGGGTAAACAAATTCCTTGCAGACTACATGATTGACATTTTTTGGGATGATCAATAGGTGCTGGCATTTTGTTTTGACTTGCAACATGAGCGAGGGCTATAGCTTGTTCTGTCATTTGCCTTAATTGCGGTGTAAATGCCACAGTTTGTCTTCTGCGGTTGGCATGATAAAATATTTCACCATAGGTAATCGTGCGACCCGTGCGTTCTTCCAAACATAAAGCCGCAGCACAAACTTGAAAATGGTCATTTAGGTGTTGTGCCATCTTGCCTTTTTTGTATTCCACAGGCACAAGTTGACCATCGTATTCCTCAACAGCATCAATAATCCCGGAAACTTTGAGACGTTCTGACCAGACCCATTGTTGTTGATGAATTAAGGTTTCCCCTTCTTGAAAAGTGCCTTCTTCATTAATATTGCGGTGGACATGACGGCCTAAAATAATATGTTCATTGTCTGCCATTTCTCCTAATACATATTCTAGGTAAAATCGTCGAGGACAATATTCCCAGGCATTCAAGTAAGCTAATGGTAAATAATCTTCATTCATTTTATTTGGTAATTGGTAATTGGTAATTTTTCGTTTTCTCGTTTTTCTCGTTCCCATACTCTGTATGGGAATGAATTCTAGAAGGCTCTGCCTTCAATAACAGCAGAGGCAGAGCCTCTGTGATAGCATTCCCAGTCAGAGACTGGGAACGAGATACGAAATTCTTCATTTTTAATTTTTAATTCTTAATTTTGAATTGACCTGTCCCATACCCATAGCTGTTTTACGTCCGACTCCAGAAAAGACCGCGAAGTTAGCTAAAATAGTGGCAATTCTGGCTTGTTCTGAGTCTGGAAACCGATATTTGACCCAGCCGACAGTACCAATTTCTGCACCAGCTTCCATCTTCAAAGCATGGGTTTTCAGTTCAAAAGCAGAAACTAAACCCTGCCATTCAACTTGAGGAAATTGTAATTCTGCGGGTGCAAATCTATTCCAACGACGTAATAAACTGTTAAATACTAAATCAGGTAATGGAAAAGGTTGGATATTTTGATTCTGTTTAAAACTGGTGGGGGAGAGAAATTTTAATTCAATTACATTTTGTGATGGTATCTCTAAAAGTTTTTCAAAGCTGCTAGATTGATAAATATTTATCCACTTGCCTAATTTACAAGATATTCCTGCTAATGTAATTTCACCACCTAAATTGTTACTTAATCCCCACAATAAAGGTGCTAAAAGTTCTTGTTTTAACAGCGTAATTCTCAATTGGATTCTTTGCGGGGAAGTGTACTGTATTCCTATCGTCATTGGCAAAGTATCTTGTTGATGCAAATTCTCTGCTAGAATAGGATCTGCATTAGCAATCCATTGAAAACATTGAGCATGAATAGCCTTTCCTAATGTTGCTGGTAATGGTGCAGTAGCAGAAATTGAAATGAGAATTACATGAAGGTTATTAGAATCAACTTCAACACCTGTTAATTGATATGAATTATTTTGCCAATCCAGGGTGATGCTTTTACCAATAATTCGCTGACAAATTGATTCCATCAGTTGGGGATATAGTCCAGAATCTGGCAACACAGGCATGATTTTGGTAATACCATCAGCAATGTGTAATTGAATCCAAACAGGTGTAGGTTGAATATCTGATAACCAAGATTCTAAGGTGACAGAATTGATAATTTTTGCATCTTGTCTAAGGATTAAACTCATCCCAGCAAATGTAGTCTCAATATCTTCTGTAAATGTCATAACGAGTGCTGGTGGCGATAAGTTTCAATGGTAGAAATCCTGATTTAATCACTCGGTCTTTATTGAGTTGGGCTTTATCAGTGGAAAAAGGATTAATACGACTAAATGTGGTTTTTTCACCTAAATCATCCATTGGTTGAATTGTAAAACCAGTAGCAGGATTTGGTAGAAATAATGGTTCAGAAGTTTCTTGTTTCAAGTCTGGTAAATATTGAAAAAAACATCCCTTTTTACCAAAATAATTAATTTGGGCAAATAATTGTTCTAGTTCTAATAAATGGTTTCCTGCACTACAACAAATTTGCAGATGTCCTTGTAAATGTACCCATTCCCGAAATACAAAACCATCCTGCATAGGGAGAGTTAGACGAGTTTTATCAGCCTTATCTGCGGATTGATCGTAATAGCGGAGTTTGTAACCATTACGATTAACAACTAATCTTTCTGGAGTACAAATATAAATGATTAAATCTCGAATCCAGGTAAATTCAGTTTTAATCCATTGTTCAAAATCATTTGGATGGTGTCTTCCCTGACTTTCTAACAACACTTTTAACAATGCCATTTTGATAGCATAAGGAGTAGGTACTAAATTAGACCTTGCTGCCATGCTGGTAGCATCAGAACGTTTGAGAGAAAATAGGCTAACAGGTTGATATGTTACAGTTAGCCATGTAGTTACGGTTTCTGATGTTGGGGAAGTTTTATATTTAGGAGATTGCTTCGGCATTTTCACTATCCCAAGGTAGAGTTTGAGCAATCAAAATTTCAATCTGATCTGCAAATTCAGCCATATTGTCAAACTTAAAACAGCGAATTGTCTCAGCACCATTAAGTTTATTTAATGTGGCTGCTAAACTGTCAATTTGGGTTTTATATTCTGGTTCTAAAGAACTAATCATTGGTGCAGGACAACGCCGACTACTAATAGTAATTACACCTTCAAAATTATCAGGGTGCGGTAAATTAGTATTGCGTTTTGCACCATTGGGTTGTAAATAGGTATAAAGCACACTTTTTAGTAAAGCATCCAGGCGTTTTTTCCGTTCAGAAATATCAATGCTATAACCAAAATTGTGGGGGTTATAACCAATTCTAAAAGCCTCAATATTGAGAACAGTGGCATATAAACCCGAACTAACTTGCACATTATAAGGAGTGGGATTATCTACACCATATTTGGCATGAAAATAACTCTGGGTTTTTACACGATTTGGTAAACCAACAACCGCACCAAATTCAATTACAGAGTCGCGTTTGAGGGTTTGTCCACCTTTAACAGTCACCATGAAACCTTCTAAATCGCTGATGGTGCAAAGTTGCAGAACTTTACCAGTTTTCGCTGATAAATCAGTATCTTTATCTGTGAAAATTGAGAGATTTTTTTCTAGATCATAACCAATTCTATCGGGATTAAATTGTTTACCACCCTCAGATAAACTTAGTCCAGATTCAAGGGCAACACGGTGTAAATGTTCAGATTGAATATGTTTGAACATATCCCCAGAAATACCATTTACATACTCACCTGAGTTCGATATAAATAATCATCCTGAAAACTAATTATATCGGGCTTTTCTCAATTAGCAATGATTATTGACAATAAATAAACAAGAGAAAACAATCCAAAATTGAATATTTTGGACTCACAATTTAATTGCATGAAAATAATTAAATTAATAAAGCTGGTAGAGAAGTTACTTCATGTTTATCTAATTTTAAAGAAGGTTTTTTATCTTGCCAAGTATAAGCAATTAAACCAGCAATAATATTAACCATAAAATTATAAATACTGCGATGACGAGAATGAACAACTTGGGAAATATTTTGATAGCCTGCGTGGCGTAGCCATAGTTGGTCATTGACAGTTTCAATTAAAGCTCTTTTTCTTAACATAAGTTTTTCCCACAATTCAACTAATTTATTCTTCATATTCTCCTTAAAAGGAGTAATTAATTTCACATCATTTTCCAATAGTTCCTGAAATAAACTTTTAGAAATATATCCTTTATCTCCAAAAAGTCTTCCCCATAAATTTTGTGCCAAAGTAGGAACTGGTTTCCGGTCATCAACATTTCCGGGAGTAACTTGAAAAGCTAATAATTCGCCTTGTTCATTAATAATTAAATGAAGTTTAAATCCAAAGTACCAATCCACAGAACTCCTGCCCCAGCCCGATAAGCCACGGAAAACTTTATTTCTTTTTGCTCTTTTATTATGACAAATAGGAATACCCATGCTGTCAATAAAAGAGATGCCACTACATTGACCTTTTCGACTATTAAGATAACAAATTAAAGGCAGTAAAGCATCAGGCATTAATTCAACAAAGCGATTATAACTCACTAAAGATGGAAAATATCTGTGGTATCTGTGGTAGTTTGTTAAAATGCTTTTTTGATAATAGTCCTGAAAATTACGATAACTTGATTGGTGAAAATGAACAATAATAGTCATGACTTCACTTAAACATAAGCGACTTTTTCTTTTTCTTTTTTGTGACTGGCTCGAAATTAGTTCTGAGTTCAATTTTGCTTCAAAATCCAAACAGAAATCATCTATTGCACAAAATAATTGTTCTAATTCCATTGTCCATTTTTCCTTGCTCAAACAACTACTTTATTCTTAAATCTTTGGTACAATCTTGAGTATGATTAGTAATGTTATTTAATGGTTTTTAAGAAAAATTTACAATTTATATTATTTATTCCCAAGAAATTGTCAATAACCGGAAATTATTGATAACCGCTAAAAATTCATTTAATCCTGAAACTCTTTCCAGTCAACACTTGTAAGTTATTCTCTTCCGTCGAACTCAGGTAACCTGGTAAACCTAAAGAAAACACTTCTTTGACACCATAAACTTGACCTTTAGAACCAAAGTGAGTTCCAATAAAGCTACTAACAAAATGATTAACTGACTGCAAAAAATCATCAAATTCATCTTCTTCAGTATTGACTATGATTTGATGATGATTAAGTAATTCTTGACAAAAACGTAATATCAACTCAGCATCAAATCTAGCAATTCCGTGACCCCCAGAAGGTGGGTTTAATTGACGCAGCTTATTCAATACTTCACGGTATTTACTTAACTGAATATCTTGAGGTTCAAGAACAACAACACGCCAATCATAAACTCGTTCTGCGATTTTGATTCTTTCGGCGATACCAAAGGTAAATAAACCCCCAGCAATCAACCATAAACTTAACCAATCGGTTTTTTGAGAATCTACTTTATTACCATCTGCTTTAATGCGATTCACACCTTGGACAGATGTAGGTAAATAAATTTTAACTGCACTGGCTGTTTCTGGTAATTTCTGTCCAGTAGCCTCAGTAAATAACTCATTTACTAATTTATTAACATCCTCTGCTTGTTGGCTGAATGCTGTAAACAAAGCAACCAATAAAGCCCCATAATGGTCTTTAATTTGCCATCCTAAATACCACAATTCGTTATGATTGCGGTCATGGCGCATGGAAGTAAGAATTACGCCATTTTGGGTACTTGGATGCGGTGGTTTTGGTGAATCTTCGTTAAATTGGGGTTTACCTTTTCGTTGAAATAAATACTCCCGGTAAAGTTTTCGTCTTTCGGTTTTCTCCACTGTGTCAAAACATTCAGTTTCCTGGGATATTTTGCTAATGTCAGTCTTTTGACCTTTGACTGGTGGAAAAGGATCGGTATAATTGAGTTTATCTACCAGTTCTAAATTGACTGTCTGTTTTAGTTTTAGGCAGTAGTGTGTTCCTTGATCTAAAAGTTGAATTGCACTTTTTTGATTAGTAGCTTTCAGGGCATACTCCACAAGCTGCGCCAAACCTAACATCAAGAAAGTGTCAGCATAAGTGCCGTATTTCTTGGTAACAAATAGCTGCTGTGTCATTTGTCTTTCAACTCATAGGAGTTGTGTACTTCCAATCAGTGTATACCCACCTGGAAGAGGGCTATTCCAACCGAAAGACGCTATGATATTTCTGCAATCTGAGTAAGAGACTTCCAAGAAATAAATTATCCTAAGAAACGAACCACAGAGGCACAGAGTACACAGAGAGAGAATTTCTGCATCAGTTTTGGGACATTTTTTTATTTGGAAGTCTCTAAGAAAAACCAGTGAGTGAAGTAAAAGCCGATTATGATGGTGCTTGGAAGGAAGGTGTAGAACAATACTTTGAGCCGTTTCTGGCATTCTTTTTTCCAGAAATTCAAGCAGAAATTGACTGGACACGGGGTTACGAGTTTCTTGACCAAGAACTCCAGCAGTTGATCCGAGAATCTGAAATTGGTAAGCAATTTGTTGATAAACTAATTAAAGTTTGGCTAAATGATGGTAAAGAAACCTGGTTACTGATTCATTTGGAAATCCAAAGTCAAGTAGATACTGGCTTTGCTAAACGGATGTTTTCTTACCATTACAGAATTTTTGACCGCTATAACCAGGAGGTTGTGAGTTTAGCTATTCTCGGTGATAGTCAAGCAAGTTGGCGACCTCAAGAATACAGTTATGGACGTTGGGGATGTCGTTTAAGTCTTCAGTTTCCTACTGTAAAATTACTAGATTATCAACCCCGTTGGTTAGAATTAGAAGCAAGTGATAATCCCTTTGCTGTACTTGTGATGGCGCACCTGCGAACACAAGCGACAACTAAAGATTTAACAGGCAGATTACGGTGGAAGTTAAGCCTAGTTAAACGGATGTATGAGTTAGGATATAGTAGAGATAAGATTCTTCAGTTATTCGATTTAATTGACCGACTGATGGCTTTACCACCAAATCTGGATTTGAATTTCAAAACTGAATTGAAGCAGTTTGAGGATGACAAAAAAATGGCATATATAACAAGTGTACAACGTATAGAAAGATCGCAAACTCTCCAAGAATCTGTTGTTAAAATTCTAAAAACCCGATTTCAAGATACTCCGTCTAAGTTAGTTGAACAAATCAATCAAATTTATGAGCATGAGCGATTGAATCAGCTATTAGAGGAGGCTATTACTACAGGGTCAATTTCTGATTTTCAGCAACAATTAAGTCAGGAGAATACAGATACTTGATTCTAAAGTTGTACGGAACGTTGGTCACACAGTCGTAAAGCCCTAACTACCAGCAAGTAGAGATGAAAATACTCAAATTCATCAGCAGTATTTAACTGATTCAAATCAAACTCTTTTTTAATTGGGTAGATACTTTTGCTTAAATTTGCTGGTGCTAAAGGTAAACTCTGATTTAACCTGAGTTCGACGGAAGAGAATAACTTACAAGTGTTGACTGGAAAGAGTTTCAGGATTAAATGAATTTTTAGCGGTTATCAATAATTTCCGGTTATTGACAATTTCTTGGGAATAAATAATATAAATTGTAAATTTTTCTTAAAAACCATTAAATAACATTACTAATCATACTCAAGATTGTACCAAAGATTTAAGAATAAAGTAGTTGTTTGAGCAAGGAAAAATGGACAATGGAATTAGAACAATTATTTTGTGCAATAGATGATTTCTGTTTGGATTTTGAAGCAAAATTGAACTCAGAACTAATTTCGAGCCAGTCACAAAAAAGAAAAAGAAAAAGTCGCTTATGTTTAAGTGAAGTCATGACTATTATTGTTCATTTTCACCAATCAAGTTATCGTAATTTTCAGGACTATTATCAAAAAAGCATTTTAACAAACTACCACAGATATTTTCCATCTTTAGTGAGTTATAATCGCTTTGTTGAATTAATGCCTGATGCTTTACTGCCTTTAATTTGTTATCTTATGATTGGCTGGGTAATAATTTCTTGACGCTAACCGGATGGAATATAAATGCTTTCAACGACTTGATATTTCCTCTGTAGGGCTTGAGATAAAAAAGCTAACATCTGTTTGAGTGTGAAAAGTGTGCGATAAATTAATCGACTACCCTTCCTTTTACGGCTGATTTTGAGCCATAGTAGATTCACCCAGATATTAACTAGAAGAAAGGATATTCCAATGAATAGTAATCTCAAAACTGGATTTTTGTTATTCGTCTTAATTCGACAAATATTTTTCAGACGATAACTAGTTTCAATGCCAAATCTTTTTCGATAATCTTGATAGATATAATTTAAATTTGTTTTGACCTTATAAGCAAGATAAACAAAGTATTGAACTCCATGCTTTTTATGCTTTCCCTTTCTATATTTACAGACAATCCATAAATCAAATGTGACGAAATCATCTTTGTCTCTTGTAATGGTATAGGTAGTTTTATAACTTTTTTTACCCTTGAGAAATTGTTTGATTCCTCCTTTTTTTCCAGTCTTGATAGCAGGCATAAGAAAGGGGATATCTAATGCCTGTAACCATCTAATTACAGGAGTATTAAAAAATCCTCTATCCAAGTAGAGTTTTTTTACATTTATTTTGAGGGGTTCAAGTTCTGCTAATAAATAAGTAATTAAAGCCACACTAGTATCTAATTGGCGAACACCTCTTATTGCCAGAGTTACACGCTTATTATTACTAATAACGTATAAAGTGGCATAGGCGTAAAATGAATTAGTACCAGATTTAGCTTCACTTCGATATATGTAGGGTAATTCTGACGGTGTTGGTTTACCATAATAACAAATTAAATTTAAATCAATCGCTATTTTTAAACACCCCTTTTTTAATCCTAAAGGAATTCGACTTTTTAATGCTTGATTTATTTGCGCTTCTAATTCCTCAAAATTATTAATTTTATTGAGATGATATCTAATATCATTAGCTGTCGGAATATTTTTTAACAATTTAGCTGTGTTTTCAATACTGTCTCCAGTGCTGGCTGCTTTAACCAGAATCTCGAATAAAGTTTGTTGGTCACAGGCTCCTTGCGTTTCAATCGAAAAATTTTCTACTAAACACTGAATAACCTGCGTCTTGGGTTTCTGAGTCGGTTAAAACGAGTTCTTCTGTAGATTCGCCCTGCGTGGCTTTTGTTAGAGATGAAACAGTCAATTTTTTCAACCAATATGCTACACACTACATTCATCATTTCATATTTTGACCCAGTGCAAATTACTATAACTATTTCTTATGTATTTAGTATTTTATATCACATAAATGTCTATCGTATTTTGTTGTTGATGCCTGCTTCGTCTGTAGCAATAGCGTTAGCATTCCGTAAAAATCGCTCTTTGGGAAAAACTTTTTGGTTTACTGATTCTCGTCATCGCAGTATTTATAATTTTATGGTTAATATTATTGCTGGTTTAATTGCTTATACTTGGCAAGATAAAAAACCTTCTTTAAAATTAGATAAACATGAAGTAACTTCTCTACCAGCTTTATTAATTTAATTATTTTACCTGAGTTCGATATAAATAATCATCCTGAAAACTAATTATATCGGGCTTTTCTCAATTAGCAATGATTATTGACAATAAATAAACAAGAGAAAACAATCCAAAATTGAATATTTTGGACTCACAATTTAATTGCATGAAAATATCTGCGGTCAGTTTTACATCACTGACCGCTTTTTTTCCGCCAATTCTTTATTCTCTATAATCGGTAGTCTTTTTAACTCATTGTTTCTCAGTAATTTTAACTTATATTTCTGTTTTTAGTCTAAACTCCAGAACTAACAGCAGAAGAGATAAAAATTATAGAAGGATAAACACGAAAAATCTCAGATCCCCGACTTCTTTAAGAAGTCGGGGATCTAAAAAGAAGATAAAGCTAATCAAATTAAAATACCAATAAAATAAGGGTGGGCTATTTGTCCACCCTCATTAGTTTTAAATGCTCTATACAATTTACACTAAACCACCAGCAGCTTGAAAACGAGCGCGAGCGCGTTTAAATGCCTGTGTTGCTTGGAATTGTGCTTTTCGGTCATCTGCGCTAACTTGATTTAAGCCAGATTGTGCTGTATTAAAAGCAGTGCGGGCTTCTTCAAGGTTAATTTTGTCGCCACGTTCAGCACTATTGACTAGAATTGTGACTTCATCTTGATCAACTTCAGCAAAACCGCCTAAAAGAGCGATCGCTTGCCAACTAGCATTTTTACTAGCTCGGACACGCATTACGCCTGTATCCAAGGCTGTCAGCATGGGAGCGTGTCCACTGAGAATACCTAACTGACCAGTAGTGCTAGGTAAAATTACTTCGTCAGCTTCAGCATCCCAAACAGTTTTGTCTGGGGAAATTACACGAACAGTTAATGTCATTTGTCAGTTGTCCTTTGTCATTTGCCTTTTGTCAGTTGTCAGTTGTCAGTTGTCAGTTGCATAAAAAACCACTGACTACTGACTAATGACTAATGACTAACCCTTGAGCTTTTCAGCTTTAGCTTTAGCTTCGGCAATATCGCCTACCAAGTAGAAAGCTTGCTCCGGTAAAGCATCCAATTCACCAGAAAGAATTTGTTGGAATCCCTTAATGGTGTCTTCCAACTTCACATACTTACCAGGAGAACCGGTAAATACTTCAGCTACAAAGAAAGGCTGAGACAAGAACCGTTCAACTTTCCGCGCCCTTGCCACAATTAAACGATCTTCTTCAGACAATTCATCTAAACCCAAAATGGCGATGATGTCTTGAAGTTCTTTGTAACGTTGCAGGGTGGATTGTACAGCCCGTGCAGTATCGTAGTGATCACTACCAACGATGTTGGGTTGCAACATGGTGGAAGTAGAACCCAAAGGATCAACCGCAGGATAGATACCTTTAGAAGCCAAACCACGAGACAATACTGTTGTACCGTCTAAGTGAGCAAATGTGGTTGCAGGTGCGGGGTCGGTCAAGTCATCGGCAGGTACATATACAGCTTGAATAGAAGTAATAGAACCTTCGGTGGTGGAGGTAATCCGTTCTTGTAAAGCACCCACGTCAGTACCCAAAGTAGGCTGATATCCTACCGCAGAAGGCATCCGACCCAAGAGCGCGGATACTTCAGAACCAGCTTGGACGAACCGGAAAATGTTATCAACAAATAGTAATACGTCTTGCTTGTTGACATCGCGGAAATACTCAGCCATTGTCAAACCAGACAAACCAACCCGCATTCTGGCTCCGGGTGGCTCGTTCATTTGACCATAAACTAGAGCAATTTTGGATTCGTTGAGGTTATCTTTGTTGATAACTCCAGATTCCATCATTTCGTTGTAGAGGTCATTTCCTTCGCGTGTGCGTTCACCCACACCCGCAAATACAGACACACCACCATGCTGGGTAGCGATGTTGTTGATCAACTCCATCATGATCACGGTTTTACCAACACCAGCACCGCCGAACAGACCGATTTTACCACCGCGTTTGTAGGGAGTTAACAAGTCAACAACTTTAATCCCAGTTTCAAACACAGAAGGTTTGGTTTCCAAATCTGTGAATTTGGGAGCGTCACGGTGAATAGGTAGATATGCTTCGGCGTTTACGGGACCTTGCTGATCTACAGGTTCGCCTAAAACGTTGAAAATCCGTCCCAAGGTGGCTTTACCAACGGGGACGCTGATAGGAGATCCAGTATCAACTACTTCTAAACCACGAACTAAACCGTCGGTGGTACTCATAGCAACTGCGCGGACTTGGTTGTCGCCTAGAAGTTGCTGTACTTCAACGGTCAAGCTGATGTTTTGTCCAGCCTCATTTGTACCTGTGATGGTTAAAGCGTTGTAGATTTGGGGTAATTTACCGCCGGGGAATTTAACGTCTACAACCGGACCAATTACTTGGGTAATGTAACCAATGTTTGTTTTTTCTGCGGTGGTGACCATGCTGCGCCTAAATGAATGAAGCTGTTTTTCACAAGTGGGTTCGTTTAAAACCCCAGATCAAGCGATATCATCTTTTAGGTTAGCACTTAACGACTCCACCTTTGCCTTAAATTCATTATTAAGAAGAGATCCCCGATTTTGTGAAAATCCTGGAACTGCAAAATAAATTACTTCCACAAAAAACCGCAAAAAGAGAGTATTGGGGATTGACAACGGATTTTATATTTGTTATCATGGAGTTGATAAGGAAGATATATCAAACAAATATAAATAACCCGGTAGGGGTTCAGCACTGCTGAACTCTCATATTATAAGGGTTTCAAGAATGTCAAGAAAGATATGGGTAAGGCATAGTGCGGGGAGAGGTTTGGAGAGGGGTCAAATTCTTTTCGTCAGTCTCCCCACTTCAAAACCCCTAAAATCCGGTTTTAGCTTAACCGACAGAAGCCCCACGACTGACCCGAAGGGCAGCGTGGGATGAATGGCGCGTGAATTAACGACAGTTTTTCAACCTATCTTCCGCACCCTCAACTGTCACAATCGGTTTTTACTGTTTTTTATGATGAAATGAGGATGTATTATATACAGAATCTCAATGAATTAACGGATACATGATGCCGACAAGGCATAATTTATATCCAGAAATCAAGAGAAAATCAAGTGATAATACTATGTGACACCCCAGGGTGCGGAATGTGGGTTTCAACCAAAGCGACAGCAAGGGAGAAAAACATGGAGGCAATTCACAAATCTTGTGTTATAGTGTTTTATAGTGTTTTATAGTAAATTTCTTTCGCTCTAATATGTTAAAAGTTGTCAAAATCAGATTATATCCAGATGCCCAGCAGCAGCAGTCATTAGCACAAGCTTTTGGCAGTTGTCGTTGGTTATGGAACTATTTTTTGAATTTGATGAATGAAACATATAAACAGTAAACCAAAAAGTTTTTCCCAAAGAGCGATTTTTACGGAATGCTAACGCTATTGCTACAGACGAAGCAGGCATCAACAACAAAATACGATAGACATTTATGTGATATAAAATACTAAATACATAAGAAATAGTTATAGTAATTTGCACTGGGTCAAAATATGAAATGATGAATGTAGTGTGTAGCATATTGGTTGAAAAAATTGACTGTTTCATCTCTAACAAAAGCCACGCAGGGCGAATCTACAGAAGAACTCGTTTTAACCGACTCAGAAACCCAAGACGCAGGTTATTCAGTGTTTAGTAGAAAATTTTTCGATTGAAACGCAAGGAGCCTGTGACCAACAAACTTTATTCGAGATTCTGGTTAAAGCAGCCAGCACTGGAGACAGTATTGAAAACACAGCTAAATTGTTAAAAAATATTCCGACAGCTAATGATATTAGATATCATCTCAATAAAATTAATAATTTTGAGGAATTAGAAGCGCAAATAAATCAAGCATTAAAAAGTCGAATTCCTTTAGGATTAAAAAAGGGGTGTTTAAAAATAGCGATTGATTTAAATTTAATTTGTTATTATGGTAAACCAACACCGTCAGAATTACCCTACATATATCGAAGTGAAGCTAAATCTGGTACTAATTCATTTTACGCCTATGCCACTTTATACGTTATTAGTAATAATAAGCGTGTAACTCTGGCAATAAGAGGTGTTCGCCAATTAGATACTAGTGTGGCTTTAATTACTTATTTATTAGCAGAACTTGAACCCCTCAAAATAAATGTAAAAAAACTCTACTTGGATAGAGGATTTTTTAATACTCCTGTAATTAGATGGTTACAGGCATTAGATATCCCCTTTCTTATGCCTGCTATCAAGACTGGAAAAAAAGGAGGAATCAAACAATTTCTCAAGGGTAAAAAAAGTTATAAAACTACCTATACCATTACAAGAGACAAAGATGATTTCGTCACATTTGATTTATGGATTGTCTGTAAATATAGAAAGGGAAAGCATAAAAAGCATGGAGTTCAATACTTTGTTTATCTTGCTTATAAGGTCAAAACAAATTTAAATTATATCTATCAAGATTATCGAAAAAGATTTGGCATTGAAACTAGTTATCGTCTGAAAAATATTTGTCGAATTAAGACGAATAACAAAAATCCAGTTTTGAGATTACTATTCATTGGAATATCCTTTCTTCTAGTTAATATCTGGGTGAATCTACTATGGCTCAAAATCAGCCGTAAAAGGAAGGGTAGTCGATTAATTTATCGCACACTTTTCACACTCAAACAGATGTTAGCTTTTTTATCTCAAGCCCTACAGAGGAAATATCAAGTCGTTGAAAGCATTTATATTCCATCCGGTTAGCGTCAAGAAATTATTACCCAGCCAATCATAAGTAATTGTTATCTATATGATATCTACTGGTTAGAACACTGGGAATTAAAAAGTATTTTATATTACTGATTGTTTGATGATAGCATCAGTGTTTTATAGGAATCGCTTTTTGGGAAAAACTTTTTGGTTTACTGATAAAGAAACGGGTAAAGGACTGTCTGGATACGAAGTCAAAAAGATAATTCCTCAGCTAAAGAAAGAACATGAGAAGAACTTAAAAATAAAACAACAGCAATTATCCAGAAAACAAAAAGGCTCTAATAACCGCAATAAAACTAGAAAGAAAGTTGCTAGAGTCCATAGAAAGATAACTAATTGTAGAGAAGATTTTCTCCATAAACTATCTCGTAGGATAGTTAACGAAAACCAAGTTATTGTGGTGGAAAATCTTCATGTTAAAGGCATGATGCAAAATCACTGCCTAGCCAAATCTATTCAACAAGTTGGCTGGGGGATGTTTTGCACCATGCTTAAATACAAAGCAGAAAACGAAGGGAAGATTTATCAAGAAGTTGATAGATTCTTTCCTTCGTCGAAAACTTGTCATGTATGCCTTAATCAAGTGGGTAGTTTGCCACTTGATATAAGATTCTGGACTTGTGAAAAGTGCCAGACTAGACATGATAGAGATATTAATGCAGCAATAAAGTGCGATTCGTTCAGTCGAAACCGAGCAATCGGGGGATGACTGGCTTCTACAGGGTAATCCTCAAGGATTGAGTTCGCACTTTAATCCCTTGTAGATGACAACTTCATAACCTTACAGGTGAGCGTTAGTACCCTAGAAAACGTCAAGTCCTGTCCTCCAGACGTAGGAGTGAAAACATATCCCCCATTGTAGAGACTAGCCATCAATCGGTGAAGCGGGGATAAAAGCGGAAAGAGCTACTAGCCTAAAAGTGGTATCCCGTGAGTAAGTTCTTATGGATAACAAATGCTAAGTCACTGTTTGAATCATCGTTACCGCGAACCAGCGAAATAAGGCTGTCTGCGCTGGTAGTCCCAAAAGGGCATAGGGAAAAAAAAGAAACAAGGGTGGTATGAGGATTTTAATCGGCATACCTACGTTACCCAAAAACCCGGTGAAAAGGTGACATCCTAACAGAACAAAACAAAGGTTATGAGGAACGAAGTAACTCACTTGATTACTCTCAAAGAGGTCGAATACTTTGAGTAGTCAGCTAAGACGAAAACTCTGGATTAAAACCAGGTAACAGGTGAGAGAGATTGGGTCAGAAGCTAACGCCTTGCTGTAATGGTAAGGATATGCCCACAGACACACGGTAAAACGGAAAGTATAGCTACTAGTAGCAATAAATAAGTCATGAACACGGCGTTAAAACCGATGTATGAATGGAAAGATATTAACTGGCGAAAGCTAGAACGTAACATTTTCAAGTTGCAAAAGCGGATATACCAAGCGTCTAGTCGTGGTGATGTCAAGTTAGTTCGTAAACTTCAAAAGTTGTTGATAACTCCCGGTTCGCCCATTTTTGCGAGAGTTAGAAGAATTCTACTCAGGAGTAAAAGATTGACCACTAAGCTGAGTATAAATAGTAGGGGGAAACCCAAGTAAAACAAGAATACGCTGCTGTAAAGGGGAAAGAGTAGTTAAATGAGTGTAGACTTCATTGTTAACCTCAATTAATATCAATGTGATTTCTTTAAATGCAACAAGAAGCATTTCAGCAGTAGGACGTGCCGTTTTACGCTGAGGATTACCAGCATAAAGTCCAGCCAATTTTTCTTGATTTTTGTCAAGATGGCGACGAACCTGAAACTCTAAAAGAGTCAAAACTCGCAAACCAATTGAAAGTAGTCGGATCAAACCAGTAATATGGTCTTCACGTTGTAAATAAATTGGAGTTAAAGAAAGAGGAAAGCCTTTAAG
Organism: Anabaena sp. 54; assembly: GCF_017355725.1. Lineage (NCBI taxonomy): Bacteria > Bacillati > Cyanobacteriota > Cyanophyceae > Nostocales > Nostocaceae > Anabaena > Anabaena sp. 54. The sequence continues at coordinate 27,993 of NZ_JAAVWA010000022.1, read as the reverse complement.
TCGAGCAAATCCTCGTTCTGTCAAATACTCATCTCTATAAGCACGAACTGCTTGTTTCAAACTCAGGTTAGCTTCAGTTTCATTAGTGACATAAACTCGCCAGCCTAACAGTTGAACTTGTTGTTTTACCGCGTCTTCATTAATTTTAAAATCTAAATTAAAGGAAACTTCTTCTATTATTTGAGATTGACGTTCGCCATATTGTCTTTTAACTTTTTCAACTCGCTGAGTTTGAATATCAATTTCAAATAATCCCCCAGTCCGATAACGCTTGAGAATCTCAGCTACAGATAACTCCCACTCTGGAAATGATGTCAGCTTTTTCTTGCCGCGTTTGGGGATTTTTAGTTGTTCAAGAGCATGAACGGTTTTCTGTATGCGTTCACGTAGATATTTTTCCTCTGTCTGGGCAATGGCATAAGAACGGACTACTAATTGTCGCTCTTCCCAAGATATTTCTTGCTCGTTAATCTTTTCTTTTTGGAGCAATTTTAGTTCAAATCCTTCAGCAATCTCTCTCGTTTTTCCATCTGCATAATCATAATTGATAGTTGTCAATTCTTGTTTTTCATCCCAAACTGGTTGCAGATATTCTCTTAATTTTTCTGTCGGTGTTTGCTTGGCATTTAAAGGACATAGATAAAAATCTCCCCCTGATACAATATGGATTCTTGTCCCCATTGATGCCATTTTACAGTCCCCAATATACAGTAATCCTGGCTGTTTTAGCGTCGAACGGACTCTCTCAATTGCGGGGATATATAAAGGGTCATCTGCTTTTTCTCCCGATAATATTTCTGTTGCTATTGGCATTCCTAATGGGTCTAATGTTGATAGCATGATTTTGACTTGTGCCAAATCTGGACGATGGTCTTTGCTATGACCCCATTGAAATAGCCCTTCAGTATTCACCCCGCAATAACTTGAAGCTGTTGTACTATCCAGTCTTACCCGTTCTGGTTTGATATCATACACTTGCAACAAATTACTTCCCAGTTCTTCCTCAAACGCATACCAGTTCTCGTCACAGTTAAGGTAACGCAATACTGCTTCTAATCGGTCATCGGTTAGGTCAAGTTCGTTTAAGCTTTCACCAATCAATTTTTTCAATGTTTCTAACCGTTTACCAGCCCAGGCTTGAACTTGATTTAAACGGTGGTCTGCTTGCGATAAGATATGTGTTAACCAGATCACTGCTACATTCCCCAAGCTTTGTCCTCGCCAATTTCCATGGGTGGGGAAGTTTTTATCTATTAGCTTTTGTACACCCATCCGTTCTATCTGTGTGAGTAGTACGGGTATGTCATCTACTCGTTCGTTTGTAATTATGGATTCAGTTGCCATAACGTCGAACATATACTTACTTAGCTTATTTTGTATAACCTGTCTCTGATTATACTTTTATCTGCACATTTTTCCTAACTCCCTAAAAAATGGGCGAACCGGGAGTGATAAGTTCACGTTCAGCAAGAGCATTATCGGTTCGTCGAGTAACCCAGGATAATCAAGGTAAGAAAACGGCTGGTGTGGACGGAGTTAAATCACTGACCCCAAAGCAACGTTTGACTTTGATGAATGAAATTAAAATGGGTTCAAAGGTCAAACCTACTCGCCGAGTTTGGATACCCAAACCAGGAACAGAGGAAAAAAGACCTTTAGGAATACCGACAATGAATGATCGAGCCTTGCAAGCACTTGTCAAAATGGCATTAGAACCAGAATGGGAAGCGCGATTTGAACCTAACTCATACGGGTTCAGACCTGGGCGCTCATGTCACGATGCGGTTAGAGCAATATTTAATGCAATTCGTTCAAAATCCAAATTTGTTTTGGATGCCGATATCAGCAAATGCTTTGACCGCATTAATCACGATGTACTTCTCAAGAAATTAAATACCTACCCAACCCTACGAAGACAAATTCGAGCTTGGTTAAAAGCTGGTGTTATGGATGGGAAGAATCTGTTCCCAACTGATGAAGGCACACCACAAGGCGGGGTAATTTCACCTCTACTTGCTAATGTTGCCCTACATGGAATGGAAGAACTGATTATAGGATTAGCTCCAAAATTTGATATGAAGCGACCCGATAATACTCAATTGAGTGTTAGAGATAAACTGAAATCAATTTCATTAATCAGATACGCAGATGACTTTGTAATAGTTCACGAGAACCTAGAAGTCATAAAAATGTGTAAAACAGAGATAGAGAAGTGGTTAAGTGACATCGGGTTAGAACTAAAACCGAGTAAAACAAGATTAGCCCATACCCTGAACAAACTAGAAGATGAAGAGCCTGGATTTAATTTTCTAGGATTCAACATTAGACAATTTCCAGTCGGAAAATACAATTCAGGGAGTAAAAGCAGAGGTGGCTTATTAGGTTTTAAGACTATTATCACTCCCAGTAAAGAAAGCCAGAAAAGGCACTATAAAAAAGTGGCTGAAGTAATAGATAAATCGCGCGGATTAGACCAAGCGACGTTGATTATGAAACTCAATCCTATTATACGGGGTTGGTGCAATTACTTCTCCACCGTCGTTAGCCAGAAAATTTTTGAAAGGCTATCACATTTAGTTGTCTGGAAGCTTCTTAAATGGGGTCGTCATCGTCATCGAAATAAAGGTAGAAGGTGGATACGCCTTAAATACTTCAAAACCGTAGAAGGCAATAACTGGACATTCGCAACCAGGGAGGACAAAAATCCTCTAATGCTTATACAGCATAGTTCCACTGAAATAAAACGCTATGTAAAAGTCAAAGGGATAGCATCTCCCTATGACGGTGACTGGATTTATTGGAGTTCAAGAATGGGTACACATCCTGAAGTGTCTACGAAAGTAGCAAAACTACTCAAAAGGCAAAAAGGGAAATGCGCTCTCTGCGGTAACTACTTCACTGATGGAGATTCGATTGAAGTTGACCATCTTGTTCCTACATCCCTTGGTGGACGGGACACATACGATAATTGGCAACTACTCCACCGACATTGCCATGATAAAAAGACTGCCCTTGATGGTAGTCTCGGTAACAAATTAGCACATTAATAATGCTAAACCTAAGCCACCTGTAGAACCCGTTATTTACGGGGAAAACGATATGTTGGCAATGACGTTCTGATGACAACAGCCGTTTTACTGAGGAGCGGAATGATGGGAAACTATCACGTTCCGTTTTGGAGAGCAGTGGAGGGGGCAACTCCTTCACTGACTTTAATCCTCAGAGATGAGGGACTACGAATTTTGACCTCTGGAACGGGGGATAAAGCGATGAAGTGTGGTCTTGGGGGTTTCCCCCATGAACAACTTCATCAAGAAGCCTGTCGCCCAGAAATAAGTCGCAGTAATAGAGGACGCAAGAAGTCTACTACTGTGCTTTCTGTTGGACAGGAAGCCGACACTGTACCGTCAGGTCAGTGTGGGTAGTTCACTTCCCCAGCTTAGAAACTGACTCTGTATGCACAAAAATAATTAATTCTGACGAAGACTCCACCAGTTTTCAGCCTGTTGGTGGATAGACTGCAATTCTTCTGAAGACATTTTATCTAGATGTTTTAAAATTAAGCCCATTCGTCCTTGAGTTTGGAGTTTCTCTCTGTGTCTGTTCAGAAAATCCCAATAGAAAAAATTGAATGGACAGGCATTTTCACCTATCCGTTCTTTGTGATTATAAACACAGCTTTTACAATAGTCACTCATCTTATTTATATAGTTAGCAGAAGCAGCATAGGGTTTAGATGCTAATACTCCTCCGTCTGCGAATAAACCCATACCAATAACATTAGTTTGCATCACCCAATCATAAGCATCAATAAATACTGCATGAAACCAATTTTCTACAGCTTGGGGTGAAATTCCCGCAATTAAAGCAAAGTTACTCAATACCATTAACCGCTGGATATGATGAGCGTAACCTGTACTTTTGATCTGGGTGATAGTTTGGTGTAAACAATTCATGTTTGTTTCACCTGTCCAGAAAAATTCGGGTAATGATTGGGTGTGACCAAACCAATTCTTTTCGGCATATTCTGGATCTACAAAATGATAGATGCCATACATATATTCTCGCCAACCCAATACTTGACGAATAAAACCTTCCACACTATTTAAAGGTAGTTGGTGTTGTTTATATGCTGCTTCAGCGGCTTGAATTACTTCCAATGGTTGGAGTAAGCCAATATTCAAATAAGGAGAAATTAATGCGTGCCACATTGTCTGTTCTCCGGTAATCATCGCATCTTGGTAAGTACCGAAATCTGATAAACGATGTTGAATAAACCAGTCTAATACTTGAAGTGCTTGTTGACGATTTACTCCCCAATCAAAGGGTTCTATTTCTCCATAAGTTAAATGAGAAAGAGAGTTAACTTTGTCTATAACATCGAGAGTAATTGCGTCTGGTGTAAACCATTGGGCTGGGGGTGGATGTAATTTACCTTTAGGTGGTTGACGATTTTCTTTATCTAAATTCCACTGTCCTCCAATTGGTTGTTTGTCCTCCATTAAAATTTGAAAACTTCGTCTTCCTTCTCGATAAAAATCTTCCATTAATAGGCGTTTGCGACTTTTCGCCCAATCAGTGAATTCTTCTGTACTCCATAAAAATTGATTATTAGGAATTAAGGTGATTGGACAAGGTAATTGTAAATTTTGAATTATTTGGATGAATGGTTGATCATTGGGTGTCATTACCCGCAATTCGGTAATTTGATTAACTTGAACCCATGCTTGGAGTGATGTTTGAAAATCTGTGGCTACTTTGTATGTGACTGCATAGTTTAGTTGTGCTAATTCTGCTGCAAAGTGGCGCATTGCTGACCAAATTAACACTAATTTTTGGCGATGATATGGTCTGATTTGAATATGCTGTAATGATTCGATGAAAATTACAGGTGTATTTATTTGATGATTACAGCTTTTTAAGGCTGATTGTTGTAGGGAAAGTTGATCGCCTAATATCCAAATTCCAATCATAGATAATTTTATATTTTATGTGAATTTAAGTCTTTTGATTTTGGGATTTGAATCTCCCGGCAATAAATTCTCTTTTTTCTAAATGTTTGGTTTTACGTTTGGTAACTCTTTCTCTCCACATTTGAAAACTAGATAATTTCATTTCCCTTCTCATCAGAGCAATTACCTGTTTTTCCAAAAGTCCAAATTGTTTTTCTATCACATCAAATGGTGTCCGATCTTCCCAAGCCATTTCAATGATCCGATCTATGGTTTCAGTATCTAAGTCAGGTAGTTTCATACTTTGAGAATTTGAATAAAAATGCCACAATTATAAATCTATATTGATTATACTATCACAACTCTCTTTTCTCTTGTTTTCTCTAAGGAGGTAGAACCTCTAAGATAGCATTCCCAGTCTGGAGACTGGGAACGAGAAGACGAGAAATAAATCGCCAGAATGCTCTAAAATAAGAGTAGGTACAAAAAACTCTGTACTCTCCTCCAGTCGCTTCATCTTTATTACTTATGACTTTCTCGTCAGCACGACAGTATTTTTACCAAGAGATTCAACAACCTGATGAGGATATCAATCTCGCAAAGGCAGCCTTATATATTGCCCAGGAAGAATATCCAGATATTGATACTGAAGAGTATTTAAATGCTATTGATACAATGGCAATGGAGTTAGAGGAACGTTTGCCTTCTTTTCGCTATCCTCTACGGGTTATTCAAAGTATTAATCAATATTTATACGAAGAATTGGGATTTGATGGTAATAAGCTTGATTATTATGACCCCCGCAATAGTTTTTTAAATGATGTCATTGAACGGAAAACGGGTATTCCGATTACTTTGGCACTGGTTTATATGGAGGTAGCCAAACGGATTGATTTTCCGATGGTTGGGGTAGGAATGCCGGGACATTTTTTGATTCGTCCAGACGTGGAAGATATAGGGATTTTTGTGGATGCTTTTAATGGTGGTGAGGTGATGTTTGCCCAAGACTGTCAAGAAAGACTTTCACAAATTTATCAGCAAGAAGTGACACTCAAACCTGAATTTTTAGCGGTTGTGAGTAATCGGCAATTTTTAACGCGAATGTTGACTAATTTAAAATATATTTATCTTCAAAAGCAGGATCTAGAAAGGAGTTTAAGAACTGTAGAACGGATTTTGCTGTTGTTTCCAGAAGCAAGTTTTGAATTAAGAGATCGGGGTTTATTGTATTATCAACTTGGGCAGTTTTCTCAAGCTGCGGAAGACTTACAGATTTATTTAATCAAAGTTCCTGATGCTAGGGATGGAGATGTAATTCGTCAATTACTTGCTAAGTTGAATTAGTTAGTTGTATAATTTTCTTAGGAGTCTATCGAGTCAGGAGATGTTGTTATGCTGACCATTGATACTAATAAAACATTATATGAACAAGATTTTTATCTGTGGATACAAACTACACTTACACTTTTGAGAGAAAGAAAATTAGAACAATTAGATATTGAGAATTTGATTGAAGAAATTGATAGTATGGGAAGGAGGGAAAAGAAAGAACTAAAAACTCGCCTAGTTGTCCTAATTGAACATTTATTAAAACTACAATATTGGACAGAGGAAAAAGATTACAATGCTAGGGGCTGGCGTAATACTGTCGTTGAACAAAGACGACAAATAGCCTATACTCTAGCAGATAGTCCTAGTTTAAAAGGTATTTTAGATGATGTATTTCTAGATTGTTATACAGATGCTAGAAATGATACAATAAATAAATATCAACTTCCCCCAACTTTATTCCCTGAAGAACCATCTTTTTCTTTAGTTCAGGTTCTCAATGCAGATTTTATGCCCTAAGTCTAGAGTATAATTCAAGATGGTGCGTTACGCTATCTGGGCGCAAGCCTCGCGCCCCTACTTCCTGACTTTCATACTTTTTTCCTCAGTCTAACTTTAATCAGCAATTCATCTTTAATTCGGTTCAAAATTGAAGTTTCATTTAAAGTTGATAGAATTTGACTAACTACTGCTTTTGGTCCATCTGGTCCCCAGGTTGCACCATTGGCTAAATAGGCTTTGGTAACTTGACCGATACTGTATGAAGATACTCCAGCTACTCCTGCTTGGGTTATAGCTATGGATAAATAGGGTCCAATTGTCATGCCGGCGGTTGCTGTTGCAGAGATACCCAGTAGGGTTTTTAAACTACTTAAACCCAAATTTGCTAATAGTTCACTAGCACCGATACCACCCATACTCAGGGCGATTTTTTGGAGTAATTTCACTGCACCGGTTTCTGTCATGGGGATACCGTAAAGCTTGGATAAGCCTAAAATTAAGGAGATATCTATAATTACAGCACTGAGTATATCCACTACTGTAACAGGATTGAGTGCGATCGCCAATGCTTTAGTAATTACTGCTTTCCAAATTAACTGATTCGCATTTTCTTCTCTAATTATCAGTTTACGTTGTACCAATTGCTGATTAACATCATCAGCATAAAGCATAGTATTTAAAGCTACTAATGCCTTACCTTCATGGTGCAGAATTTCCAATATTTTCAATTTTAATTCGTCAACTTGTGATTGTCCTTTTTGGAGTTTTATACCTCTAGTCCCATCAGGATTTTGTACCGCCATTCTGACTAATGGTGAAGCTGCGGACATGACGATTTCTGCTGGTGAAAGTAATTCCCGCACTCTATCATCTCGAATTTTTTCATAAATTGTAATTCTGTCAGTTTCGGGATATTGATCAACTTTATTAAAGACTAAAATAATCGGTTTACCTACTTCTCGTAATTGCGATAATGCTATTTGTTCAATCTTCGTCATATCTCCCGAAATTACAAATAAAATTAAGTCTACTTGCTTGGCAATTTGTTCAGCTAAAGCTGCGCGAGTTTCACCGTCTACTTCATCTAATCCAGGAGTATCAATTAATTCAACTTGGGATTGACCATTGCTGGGTAATGTGGCTTTTAAAATCCCTAAAGCTTCTTGACTAATACTCCAATTTACTGTTTGTGCATCACGAGTAACACCATGTAGAGGTCCAGTAACAAAGACTTCTTGACCGACTAAAGCATTGAGAAGGGAGGATTTACCCCGTCCTACCATCCCAAAAGCAGCAATTTGGACTACCATGCTTTCTAGTTTATCTAGCATGGTTTCTAAATCATGAATTTCTGCTTCTAACCCTGATTTTTCCACAGGGGAAAGATCAAGATTATTAACTAAGTTTCGGAGTGCGTTTTTGGCTTGTTTGTAGTTAAGTTCGGCTTGAATATCGTCAAAGGTAAAAATGGCATTATCCAATTCTTCTTCCCAATTGGGGATGGATTCGGGTATAGTGTTCATTTGAGAAAGCGAAAAACAGGGAGTAATTAAAAGTTACACTAGCACAAATACAGTATATGAGATTTTTCAAGCAAGACATATTAATCAGATTTTACTCTGTGGGTGCAGGTTATTTCCAAATTTATGCCTTTAGAAGATGTCAAAGAAGCCATGAAGCGGATAACGGTTAAGTTCAAGGTGTAAAATATTTTGGTGGTTAATATCCAACCTTGTATATTTAGACAAAGTAGTAGAGTGATAAGCTTTAGTTTAGTATAATGTCAAGGAGAGTATTGTGTGAACTTAACTCTTTTGTCCTTATTTATACAAACTATAAATAGTTTAGAGGTTAATTTATATGAAATTGATCATCAAAAATTTAGGTCCGATTAAAAACAATACTCAAGCCATTGATTTAGCCAAGGATTTCTTTATTTTTGTTGGACAAAATAACAGTGGTAAAAGCTATGTTGCTCAATTATTATGGGCGATTTTTAATGAAGATATAATTCATAAATTTGCACGTACAAATGTAGAAATAATTGATAATCAAATTGTTGAAAATATAAATAATATCGAAGTTAATCCTGAATTATTGGCAGTAATTTTGAATAGATATAGTTCATTTTTGCAGGAAGAAACAAAAAAAGAGATATTTAATACAGGCAAAAATTCCCAAATACTCAATAATATTGTTATTGCTTTTGACTATGAAATATCTGAATTAAGAGAAGGAGAAATTGAAGGAACTGTCAGAATAAAAGATGCTGATGACAATAGATTAGAATATATAGAATTTAAAAAAGATCAAGGAGATTTAATATATAAATTTATAGAGAAACAATTACCAGAGAGTATTAAAGAAATAATTCCTAAAAAATCTTTAGACAGGGATTTACTAGATGAAAAAAAGTTTCTTCTAATTGCAACAATAATTAGAACAATGTTGAAATATGAACATGAGACTTTTTTCTTACCAGCTAGTAGAATTTTCTTTTCTACATTCTATCGTTATATTTATGAGGTTGATAGAAAAAGACGGGAACAAGATATTAAAAAACTTGTAGATTTACTAGAAAATCGCCGCAATAGGTCTAATATTCAATCATCTGATCTTCAAGAGTTAGATGTTTTTAAAAGAAAATATACAGAACCCATGAATAAGGTTTTTGAAAAACTTTTCTCTCTGAATCTTGAAGAAAATATTGAAGGAAATTATATCAATCTTGTCCAACAATTACAGAAGATTATTGGAGGTGAGATAAAACTTATTAGTGTAGAGGGAATTGGTCTGATAGAATTTTATTTTAAAATTGATTCTGTTGATGAACCTTTGCCCATGTATTTAGCTTCTTCTTCTGTTAATCAATTAACACTTCTTTATTTATATTTAAAATATTGGGCATTAGAAAAGAATAATTTTTTAATGATAGATGAACCAGAAGTAAACTTACATCCTGAAAATCAAATTAAGTTAATCAATATATTAATACAGTTTATTCAAAGTCAAACAGGAAATAAAGTATTAATAACAACCCATAGTTCTATGTTAGCTAATGCTATTAATAATTGTATCTATCTGGATGTTCTTAAAAATCAACATGGAGTTAATGTCAAAAAAATTATAGAAGAAAATAAATTAAAATATGTTGATTCATCTATTTCTATATCAAAAGAAAAGGTAGGTGTTTATTTCTTCACAGGTGATAGGATAATTGATTATGAAAGCAGTGATTATGGCATCTATTTTATGAACTTTCGAGAGGTTGAAAACAATTTAGATAACTCACTTCGCATTCTGACTGATTATATTTATCTTCAAGAAGATGAGGTTGAAGATGAGTAAAAGTAATAAATATTATTTAAATAATCCTAAAAAGCTAAGTGTTCCTTCTCTGAGGGATGAATTACATAGAAAATTAGCTGAAACACAATTTATTGAAGAGGTTACTAATGATCAAATCGAAGTTGAAGAAAAAAATTCTGATGCAAAACTTAAAAAGGTATCTATTGAAGAATTAAATTATTCTGATGATAAATCAAAAGTAGACAGAATCTGGAAAATCAACTTAGAAAAAGAAATATTCGGTATCTCAACTAAAGACAAAACTCCAGAATGTGCTATTTTGGTTTTACAAAAATATGAAAGTAGTTATAAATTAAATATTATTTTAATTGAATTAAAATCTAGTATATCTAATAAGGACTTAGGGAAAATTGGAGAAAAATTTCAATGTGCAATGTCAAGAATATATATGTTACTTGTTCTGAATAATCACTTAAATTCAATTCAAAATTATCACGAATCAGAAATATATATAGATTTTAAAGGAATTCTATTTTATCAAAATTTTTCTGATAAAAGTAAATTTACGGAAAAAAATAACGAAAAATTATATTCGCAAATGTATGACATTTTGCAGACTCCTGGTAAATCACGTCTATTCACTTGTCAAACAATTTTAAAAGATCAAGATAAAATTAATATTAAATGTTTTTGTCAGCAAGACGAGGTAATAAAGATAAGTTTAGAATCCTTATTATCCAAATAATTCATCCTACTTCCTATTCTCTCCTTTCCCCCGCAGTTCTAATCAATTCCCCTATCAAAGCCACAATCGCAGTCGTAGAAATTAACATCACACTTAAAGCATTAATATCCGGTTTGACTCCCGTTCTAATCCGGCTAAAGATTTCCATTGGTAAAGTATTAGTACCACTTCCCGCAGTAAAACTAGCAATTAAAAAATCATCCAAACTCAACACAAAAGCCAATAAACACCCAGAAATAATTCCTGGCATTAATTGAGGTAATAAAACTAAAATAAAGGCTTGTGTTGGTGTTGCACCTAAATCTAAAGCTGCTTCTTCCAAATGGGGATTAATATTATTCATCCGCGCAGACACTACCAAACCAACATAGGATAGACAAAATACGATATGGGCAGCAATAATAGTCCATATACTCAAAGGAATAGCAAAGGCTGCTAAACATACTAGGGTAGAAACTGCGATCGCAATATCAGGAATTAATAACGGTAAATAAGCAATTGCCTGATATAATTTCTTACCAGGAAAGTCATAGCGTGCCAACCCCACAGCCATTAATGTTCCCATAACGGCGGAAACTCCCACAGCACAAAAAGCCACCACCAAACTATTATATAACCCCGATAAAATCCGGTCGTCATTCAACAATTTTCCGTACCATTCCAGGGTAAAACCTTGCCATGTAGCACTGTATGGTGACTGATTAAAACTATAAAAAGCCAGTACCAGGATAGGTAGGTACATAAACACAAATATGATCAGTGCAAAAACCACCTGCCATGAAATACGCGGTTTATTTATTTTTTTGTATATATTCATGCTACTTAATCAATGCAAATATTTGGTTATCGTGTCATACTATACTGATTTTTTTGTTCTCAGTCAAGTTAAAAATTACAACCATGATGATTATATTCTGTCTAATTTATTTCTTAAGGATCAGGCATTTACATTACCTGAGATAGACAAAAAATATCAAATATAAAACATAAGATTTGGTAGTAATCATAAAGAAGGGTGGTTTTGATCTTTTTAGCTATTTCTGCGTTAGTTATTTCATTTATTCATCAACTAACTAGAAATAGAAATCTGATATTTTAGGAGATTGACATGAAAATTGCTCAGGTTTCCCCACAGTGGGAGAGAGTACCCCCACCAGCTTATGGTGGCATAGAATTAGTAGTGGGGTTATTAACTGATGAATTAGTCCGTCGAGGACATGAAGTGACATTATTTGCATCAGGAGATTCTTTAAGTTTAGCCAAATTAGTATCAGTGCATCCCCGCGCTTTAAGGCTAGATCCTACAATTAAAGAGCCAGCTATTTATGAAATGCTGCTCTTAGCTTCAGTTTATGAACAAGCAGAAAATTTTGATATCATCCATTCTCATGTAGGACTAGGAGCGCTAGTTTATGCCAATTTAGTCAAAACTCCTACAGTTCACACTTTACATGGAATTTTTACTCCCGATAATGAAAAAATCTTTAAATATGGCAAAAAACAGCCTTATATTAGTATTTCTAATTCTCAAAAAGAACCCCGGCTAGGATTAAACTACGTAGACACTGTTTATAATGGCATTGATGTTAGTAGTTATGAATTTTATCCCCAACCAAATGAACCATCTTATTTAGCTTTTTTAGGGAGAATGTCCCCAGAAAAAGGACCACATTTAGCAATTGAAATTGCTAAAAAAACTGGTCGGAAGTTAAAAATAGCAGGTAAGGTAGATTTAGTAGACTTGGAATATTTTGACCAAAAAATTAAACCACATATTGATGGTAAACAAATTGAATATTTAGGTGAAGCCAATCATCTACAAAAAAATGCCCTTATGGGGGGTGCTTATGCAACTTTATTCCCCATTACTTGGCGAGAACCCTTTGGATTAGTCATGGTAGAATCAATGGCATCAGGTACACCTGTAATTGCCATGCGAATGGGTTCAGCAGAAGAAGTGATTGTTGATGGTGAAACAGGTTTCCTTTGTAATAATGTGGCAGAATGTATTCATTCTCTTGACAAAATAAGTAACTTAGATCGTTACGCTTGTCGTGAATATGTGGACAAAAATTTTAGTGTTCAGCACATGACTGATGGTTATGAAGCAGTTTATCGCCAGCTAATTGCCGAAAACTTAGCTCAACAAAATGGTTTTTCCCGCAATGTTTTAGTTACTTAGTAGGGGTGCTTGTCGGTTAAGGAAATGTAGGTTGGGTTGAGCGACAGCGAAACCCAACAAGATCCTTGATAATGTTGGGTTATGGCTAATAGACATCTCCGGTAAAGATTGTAGAGACGTTCCATGGAACGTCTCTACAGGGGTTTCATGTCACGCATATTTAATTTTCACCAGATGTCTAATGACAAAGAAACCAGATGTGTAGGGGTAAAGCAAAAGCTTAATGGTTTCAACTTAAGCCCTGGCGAATGGAATTCACGGCTACACAAACAAAGTCCGCCTGCGCGGACTAAGGAAAAATCAAGGATTGAAACCCACGCAGGTGGGTTTTGCCTGTGTAGACGCGGTTTCTAACCGCCCGTTTTACGTTAAGTTGACACCAATGAAGCTCTTGCTTTACCCCTACGTTTAGAATCAAACAATCAAGCCGTTTGCAGTATAGTTCCTGACTCCTGACTCCTACTCTAAACAGCTTTTTGATGTCTGACTTCAACAACTGTATGCACATTCCCACGAGGGGTAAAATCTGTTTTCACAGTAATTGCTAAAGGATCACAAGCTGCAACTAGATCATCTAAAATTTGATTGGCTGTTTCTTCATGGGAGATATAGCGATCGCGGTAGCTGTTAATATAAAGCTTGAGTGCCTTCAACTCTACTACCTTTTCATCTGGAATGTATGTAATATAAATAGTCGCAAAGTCAGGATAACCGGAAAAAGGACATTTGCAAGTAAATTCCGGTAAAGTAATATTAACGTCGTAGCGTCTGCCAATGCGGGGGTTAGGAAATGTAATTAATTTCCCTTCCGCAATTTCGCGTTCACCATATTTTATTTCTTGACTTGCTGGAGATACAGTTTCAGGTGCAAGGTTACTCATTATGTTAATAAACAGAAATGCAGAGATTGACAATTATTAACTTAACAGTTTTTAACATTTCTCCCCAGCTTCATGAGTTACCTACTCAATTTCTTTTTCCCAATCTGGACAACTTTCATCATCCCAACCATGAGGGTGCATACCACAGACTAGTAAATTACCACTGTAAACTTGTCCGTGATAGTTACTACAACCAATACAAGCAGCATTTTTTTCTAGTGTAGCTTCTACTGCATAGGGAAAACCAGCATCTATATCTTCGGATATGTCCCCTAATTCCCAATAAATTTCCAAAAATGGTTCGGTCAAGTCCTGTAAAAACTGTTCGTGCAAAGTAGCGAAGGTATCAATATCAGCCACCAATGCGTTTTGTACTTCTTCAGTAATCTCTTCCGTAATCTCAAAAAAAGCGTCTACCATATCATTTATTTCTAGGAAGAACTGCTCTACTCCATCAGTCACGGCTTCAATCATGCCTATTAAGTCTTTTTGCCACTGTTCCATAACTTGTACTCTAAAAGGCTAAAAACATGACGCTTAACACCGCTTAACTGGAAGCTATCGAGTTTACGGTTGGTAATTGCAACTGAAACCATCTTGGGTACAGCGTCATTTTTCGATAATTACGAGAATTAAATGTTCCTGATACCCAAAGTAAAAAATTGCTTTTTACGGTTCACGTTGCAGCCGTTTTAACTCTTCCTGTAGTTCTAGCACTTGATTGCGTAGTTGATCTACATTATCGCCATTTTCTTTATTTTCTTTTGTCGTCTCTTTCACCCTTGGTTCTTCGTCAACCTCTAAAATTTCAATCCGACGAGGTTCGGAAGGGGCTGTTTTTTCAGGCGTTTGTCTAGAGGTTGATTGCTGTTGGGCTTGCTTCATCATATCTTCGACAAAGCGGCGAGCCTCTTCTGTGTTCATCTCACCTTTGGCTACCATTTCATCTGCCAATTTTTGAAATTGCGATCGCAATTCGGCTAACTTCCCCCCAGCTTTTTCGCCAGCGTAAGAGGCTAACCCCACACCAAGATAAAAAGCTTTTTGTACAATATCTCCAAAACCAGGCATTGCTGCTGAAAGCTCCTACAAATAAGGCGACCCGGAGACTACGCCTACCACAAGCATCCCTTATTGCTGCTACCTTCCGGTCCTGACAAAGTTTGGGCGTTGAAGTTGCATAGATCCAGGTCTTCCATCATCATAACACGAAAATTCAAAATTTGTGGACTATTCCACAACAATTCGCCATTCAAATAATTGATAACTGACACAATCGTTCTGTACCAAGGGGTCAGCCAATACTATTGCTTGTGCCTCATCCATTGATGCCGCCTCAAATAACATCATTCCACCACCCTTCTGCGCCCAATAACCTGTTTTAGCTTTGTGTCCTTTAGTAATCAACTCTTGTACATAGGCTCTATGGGCAGGTACATATTGGTCAAAGGTGGGTTTCTCAACCTTACCAGTTTCAATTTTGACAAACCAAGCCATATCTTCAGATGAGATTTTAAATGAATAATTTCTGATTTATCACAAAATATCATGATTTGTTATCGTATTTGCGCTGATTCATATATTTTTATGATTTATGTAATATTTCATAGCCACACGCTACCCATTTACACATCCATCCTGTATAATTATTTAGTAAAAGCAGGAGAATTAAATGAGTCGCTTTTTCGTTGCCCTCTTACCACCACAAAATATCCAAGAATATGCAAACGAAATTAAACAGTATTTTGCAGATAAATATGCCTCCTACAGTGCTAAAAAATCACCCCCCCATATTACCTTACAGCCGCCCTTTGAATGGGCAGATTATTCCCTATTGAGTTTAGAAACATCCCTGGAAGCATTCGCTATTCAACAGCAATCAATTTCCATCACATTCAACGGGTTTGCTGCCTTTCCGCCTCGTGTTATATACATGGATGTAGTCAAAAGTCAAGCACTTTTGAATTTACAAACAGATTTAGTCACACATCTAGAAACCAAATTAGGGATTATTGATGAAGTCGGAAAAACTCGCCCCTTTATCCCCCATCTCACAGTAGCATTTCGGGATTTAACAATGGAGAACTTTCGGACTGCTTGGCCAGAATTTGTCCAGCGTCAGTTTTATTCTGAATGCACAGTAACTCATTTAACTCTACTCCTGCATGATGGCAACTGCTGGAATATTAAATCAAAATTTCCGTTTCTACCATCCGGCAAATGATGCTAAAATTTGTGAGATTATCTAGAAATTTACTAATAATTTGTTAAATTTTTAAAATTCAGTTGAATTAACTGAAAATGACTGTAATAATGATTCTACTGCTGAGAACAGACAATTAGTGAATATCAAAAATTCATTCACAAAAATGGATGGAAATTGTTTACTTATTGTTATAGGTAAAAAGTAAGTTTTAAATTTGCTTTTTCTTAATTATTAAACTGATTAAATCCAGTCCCCATAATAACACAATGCCTAGCAAATTAAATCTCAATAGCGGTGAAACTCTCCAGAAAGGTGCCACAGGATCACAAGTTCGACAACTCCAAGAAATCTTAAAAGCACTGAATCTAAATCCAGGAACAATAGATGGTGATTTTGGCAATAATACTGTCAAAGCCGTTAAACAATTTCAAAGTCAAAAAGGGCTTGAAGCAGATGGTGTAGTCGGAAAAAATACTCAAAATGCTTTAAATAATGCTCTTGGACAAGCAACAACAAGCGCAGCATCATCTATATCATCTCCAACTTCTAGCGTTCCCACAAAAGGTTTTGGTGGGACAACTGGAAAACTACCACTTCCAGGTGTTCCTCTCATCAAAGAATTTGAAGGTTGTTATTTAAAGGCATATCCAGATCCTCTCAGTGGTAATTTACCTATCACTATTGGTTGGGGTACTACTAAAAAAAGAGATGGTAGTAACTGGAAATTAGGTGAAAGCATCACTCAACAAGAAGCAGATGATTTATTGATGCTTCAGTTGGAAAATAGCTATCTCCCACCTCTGCAAAAAATTCCGGTTTGGAATGAGTTAAACGCCAATCAACAGGGTGCTTTATTAAGTTTTGGTTATAACTTGGGTGCTAACTTCTATGGTAGTTCCAACTTCTCAAGCATGACTAGAGTTTTGAGAGATAAAAAGTGGGATGAAATTGAAGAAACTTTTCTAAAATACAGAAATCCTGGTAGCAATGTAGAAGCAGGATTGAAACGGAGAAGACAAGCAGAAGCTAAACTATTTTTAACTCCTGTTAGCTAAATATTAAATTCAATCGCAGGGGAAACGCATCTAAATTTTATTGACAGAACACCATTTTTGTGTATAAACGAAAGAATCGGTATTTATCGTTTGTTGGAATCATAACTTCCGGGTAACTGCACATCTGTGGGATTATCAGCAATATTCATCAATGTGGCATTTACCAACTGAGTATTTACTGTATATTGAGTTCCTTCGTCAAAACGTCCTGCACCGGCATCTAAATCATTAATCATCAGTACGCACATTTTCCCTCGTACCTTGATTAATTCTGCTGTTTCCCGATAACGCAGACGTATCAATCGCGCTGGATCTCCTGCATCTGGACTTTCTAATTCTCCTCCAGATATTAAGGTGACTTCGATACCCATTTTTTCAAAGACTAATTCGCATTGAAAAGTTTTCCCCTCACCTTTGCGTCCATGAATACCTAAAATTAGAGGAACGCGAATCCCAGGAATATTTAAGAAGTTTTTGGTGATATGAACTGCAAGTTTATCAAGAAAACTAGGCGCAATGTAGTAACTCATAGAATGTATCCCTGGTTATGTTTTATTTGTCAGTTGTTAGTTGTTAATTATCTAAGTCACTTTCGAGAACAGAGGCTAAAACTTGTTTTGTGTTAGTTTGAAATTCTGTAACATTGACTCGATTCAAAAACCAAATTGATATCAACATTCCCACAGCTTCTAATAGAAATACCATGCCATAAGCTAAGACCAAATTATCTGGTAAAAACTTGCGTCCTAAATCTAAAACAGTACCACCAATTACCGTAGCAATGCCTCTAGATAAAGACTGGGCAAGTCCCCAAGCACCAATAAATGTACCTGCGGCTTCAGCAATTGTTAAGTCTAACATTAAAGTAACGGCTGCGGTAGTGACAAACCCAGTAGCTAAACCAAATAAAACTAAAGTTGATTTTAGGAGAGATGGATTTGCGGAAAATCCAGAAAAACCTATTAATAAAGCGGCAACTGCTACTAAGATACAACCTAACTTTATAGTCCTTTTTTTACCCAAACGGGGAACAATGAAAAAACCTGTGATTCCATAGGAAATTAATATCCCTGTACCGTAAAAAACGTTGAGTTTGGTACTTTCTGCTAGGGGCATTTTAAATACTTGCCCTGCATAAGGTTCTAAAATGGGATCTTGCATAAACAAGCTGATAGTCATCACTAATAAAAATGTGAAAAATAAGCCTGTTTGTGGACTAGCTGTTAAAATTTTCCAAGCACCTTTTAAGGTGATACCATCTTCCCGATTTCCTTTATTGGCACGGTTTAAGAAACGGGAATATTTGTTTTCAACCCCTACAGTTGCCACAATTGCTAAACTAAAAACGATGCTGGGAACAATTATAAATAGACGATTAATTGCCGCTTGTAAAGTTTCTAGAGGTGCGTTTGTATCTAATTGTTTTAATAAGCTGGAACTGATAATTGCCCCTACTATAATCCCTACCATTAACATTGACCAAACAATCCCCACAACTTGGGAACGGTTGTCTTCTTCGGAAATATCAACTAATAAAGCTGCAAATGCTGTACCACTAGCGCAAATGGCTAAACCGTAAATTGCGAACACGAAACCGAGAACCGCTGTCCAACCGATTGTTTGGGTAGTCCATGTCCACTTATCACCAATATTAGCCGCATTTAACTGCCACATTACTTGTACCGCTAAAAATGCAGCGATCGCAAATATTCCTGCTCCTCCCCACACATAAGCCGTGCGATGATAACCTAAGAAGGGTTTAGCGTCGGACATTTGCCCAAATAAAATCCTTGTCGGTGCTATAAAATAAGGTATTGCTAATACTAAACTACCTATAGTTGCCGGAATTGCGATTTCCTGAATCATGACACGGTTAAGCACTCCCAGAGTCAAGATAGACATCATACTCAACCCCATTTGAAACAATCCTAGCCGAAACATCGTCAAAATATTGACTTTGGGGATAGAGAAGGATTGAGTTGGGGTGTCAAATGTATCATCCATTGCCATAGCTGCTTTTTTGTCTTGTTTTCTAAATAGTAGCACCCTCCGTATGTTTCCAAAATCAAAGATGAATTCTATATGATCTCAATTAAATGGTAAATTAATTTTAGAATCATCACATTTAATTTTCATTAGAATATAATTCTCTCTATGAATAATTCATCAATTACCATTACTCAGTTATCAGATACAGATTTGGGAGAACTCAGAAAAATCAGTCGAGAAATTTGGTATAGCTACTATTCGACAATTCTCAGTCATGCACAAATCGAATATATGCTCACTAAAATGTATGGAACAGGAGTAATTGAAAACGAAATTCATCACCAAGGAATATTTTATGATCAAGTTTTACATAATTCTGAATTAGTTGGTTATTTATCTTATAGTTCAGAAACGATGAATAATATGAGTTATTTAAAACTACATAAATGTTACTTATTGCCATCACTGCATGGTTTTGGCTATGGTCAAAAGATGTTATTCCATGTTTACCAAAAAGCCCAAACAATGAACCTAAAACAAATAATTCTCAATGTTAACAAAAGGAATGAAAAAGGCATTAAAGCCTATTCTCGATTTGGGTTTAAAATTATTGATAGTCAGATAAAAGATTTTGGTAGTGGATTTGTATTGGATGATTACATCATGGGTTATGATATTTGAATAATTCAATAATTTGTGATTTACTTCATATCAATAAATTATCCAAATTACAAAAAAAGAGAACAGGGAACAGATAAGAAACTAAAACAATACAATTGAGGGCGGGGTTATAGCTTTTGCAATTTAGTCACTGTCTCCCATTTAAGTGCATACCCTTATATCAGATTGGCAGCACTAAACATGAAAAATTATTAATTAATTCTAAAGTTTTTGGATTCTCAAGATGTTTCCTTGTACGGTTATCAACGCCAGAAATCTCTCCCTATTTCCACCCTAACCAAGAAAAGAAGCGGTAGATTAGAGATAGTGTCACTTCTTCAAAACCGGAGAAGTGATCATAAAAATACAGTTGTCTCCATAAATGTGTTATGAGTAAAAAAATACAAGGATTCTTCAAACCCCTATTTAAAACCGTCTTTATCCTTAGCTTAGTGCTAACTTTAGCTTTTAGTCATGCTAATGATGCCTTAGCAGCCCGTAGTGGCGGCAGAATTGGCGGTGGTTCTTTTAGAATGCCTTCTAGCCGCACTTATGCACCTCGGACAAGTATGCCAGGTAATGGCGGCTACTATGCCCCTTATGGTGGTGGTTTTGGATTTCCGTTTCTTTTACCCTTATGGGGTTTCGGCGGTGGTTTTGGTGGGTTGTTTGGGATATTGATCTTTTTTGCAATGGCGAATTTTTTAGTCCAAACCTTTCGCCGTGTCACCAGTGGAGAAACCGAAGAAGTCAGCTATAGCAGCAATCCCTCCGTGTCTGTCACCCGGTTACAAGTTGGTTTACTAGCCCAAGCAAGAGATTTACAACCCGAACTCAATCGCATTGCGGAAACTGCTGATACCAATAGCCCCGCAGGAAGAAGCGAAGTTTTACAAGAAGCTAGTTTGGCTTTATTGCGTCACCCTGAATACTGGGTATATGCAGGTGGTGGAACTCAACAAGCAAAACTAAATTCCGCAGAATCTCAATTTAATCGGTTGTCTTTAGCCGAACGCAGTAAATTTAGCGAAGAAACTCTCTCTAATGTCAATAACCAACTCAAGGCTGTTTTAAGTAAAGAAGCTTTATCTGGTGAAGATAATCCCACTCGTTTGATTAGTGAAGGACCAGGAGAATATATTATCGTCACCTTATTAGCAGCGACTTTGGGTAAATGTGAAATTCCCGCTATTAATAATGCTGATGATTTGCGTCAAGCCTTACGTCAAATTGGTGGTCTTTCCGGTGAACAACTGTTAGCAATTGAAGTTTTGTGGACTCCCCAAGCGTCAGGAGATACACTGACATCAGATGATTTGTTTGCGGAATATCCTGATTTGAAATTGGTTTAATTGAGGTTTAGGGCTGAAAACAGTTGGAAGTGACTTGTAATCGAAAATTGCGACATTCGTTTTAACATTATTTATGTCACAATTGAGGAAACTACCATTTATAATCCTACTGCTGTACAAGCCCTAACCTGTCTGAGGGTTTGTGAAATGCTGTCTAACCGCCTTCTAGACATCCACTTGGTTCGATTTGATGAAATTGAGCGATATGTATACATTCTTGCAGGCGATGAAATGGAAATTTTAATCTTCCCTGAAGGAAATTGGAGGTTTAATGATGAAACCTAATTTTGTTCAAATGTCGAGGTCTGAGTTGAAAGACTATGTACGTAGACATCCCCGTGATTGGGAGGCTTTGAATATTCTAGTGAGTCGTCGTACTCCTGATTCAGAAGCTACATGGTATGCGCCAATGGTGACAGCAGAAGGTATACCAATAGAAGAAAATGTCCGGTTAGCAGAAGAAGCTATTCAGGAACGAATTACCTTAGAGAACCAAAAAAGAGTCCATTAAGAGTATAAACAATTTCAAACTCTTACTCTCTGCGCCTCTGCGTGAAACGAACTTATTTCGGAAACTGTCCTTCTCGCACTTCCACAGCATAATCTTGTACAGCTTTGGTGATTGTTTCTCGTAAGTTTGTATAAACCTTAGCGAATGGTGGTTGTTTTTCCGAAAGTCCGAGAATGTCAGAAGTTACCAATACTTGACCATCACAGCTAGAACCTGCACCGATGCCGATGGTAGGAATACGGAGTTTTTCTGTAATTTGCAGTGCTAGTTTTGTAGGAATGTGTTCTAATACTATAGCAAAAACCCCGGCTTGTTCGAGAGCGATCGCTTCATTAAAAATTCTCTCTCCTGCTTCCTGGGTTTTTCCCTGTTGTCGTAACCCTAATTGATGGATTGATTGGGGTGTTAAACCCACATGACCCATAACTGGAATCCCAGATTGCACTAACCGGGTAATGGTTTCCACCATTGTGGGATAGCCACCTTCTAATTTCACCGCTTGCGCCCCGGTTTCTTTCAACACCCTACCGGCGGAGTGCATAGCTTGAGAAATACTTTCTTGATAAGTCAAAAATGGTAAATCAACTACCATTAAAGCATTTTTGACCCCACGCCGCACGGCTTTAGCATGATGGATCATTTCATCCAAAGTTATTGGTAAAGTAGTTTCATAACCAAGGACGACGGCAAGAGAATCACCAACTAGGATAAAGTCTACACCAGCTAGATCCAAAAGTTGAGCGATCGCATAATCCCAGGCAGTTAACGCAACAATCGCCCGTCCCTGTTGTTTCCATTGAGTTAATTGTTGGGTAGTAACTGCCATAAAGAATTGATCACTGATAATTGTCAATTGTTAATTGTCAACTGATAATTGTCAATTAAGTAAGTAGGTGGGCGTTAAAAATTGTCGTTGGGGCAAGGGAACAGGGAACTCTTAACTGGGAACAGGAAATACAGAATTGATACCTACTGAGTCTTATTCAAAAATCAAATAGGAGTCCTAATATTACTTATCTCCTTCTAATTCTTCCTCCTGACTCCTGACTCCTACTTCACATACCGACCAAAACCAAAATGAGGTTGAGCCGTACCCACTGAAGGCATTAACCAAGCTAAACCCTCCGTTGTTCCCACCCATAACTTATTACCAATATCCGGAGCCAAAGTCAAAACTCGACTAGAAGGCAGTCCCGTAACTTGGTCTAAGACTGCCCCCGTATATGGGTTCAATCGCAGCAAACCATTATTAGTACCCACCCACACACTACCATCCTTAGCAAACCTAACCGATGTCACGTTGCGTCCACGCAGGGGAGTCACAGACCTTAACACAATACCATTTTTGGGGTTAATCACCAACAATTGATTTGGCATACCAGCCCAAATTAACCCCTGGGGACTAATAGCCAAAGTTTGGACAGTTCCCCCTGGTAGATTTTGGATTCTCTTCATCAGTAAAGCACTGGAAGTATTCACCTTAACTATTCCCTCCAGCGTCCCCGCCCACAATTGACCGTCAGCATCTAAAGTCATCGCATTAACACTGACACCGGGCATATTTTTAACCGTTGTCATGATTAAACCTTGGTCGGGACTAACCAGAGTTAACCCAGCATCAGTTCCTACCCATAAATAGCCGCGTTTGTCAAGTAACAGTGATAATACTCGTTTGGAGGGTAATAATAAATTCTGGGCTGTAATTTGACTGGTTTGGGGGTCTACTCTCGTTAAACCTTCATTATTTCCCACCCACAAACGCCCTACCTTATCTTGGACTAAAGCACTAATCGCAATATTTGGTAAACTCACACGGGAAATAACCCTACCTGTATTGGGATTAATGCGTGATAATCCGCGCCACGAACCTACCCACAGATTACCAGTGAAATCTCCCAATAAGTTACTAATGCGATAATCTACCTGTGTTTCTCCCTCTTGCAATTGTCTCTCGTTAGGTAAGGGTTTGATTCGTTCTGGTGGTGGTGCCACTTCATAAGTGGGGGTAGATTTGGATTGATTAAGACTGGGATTGTTGTCTTTATTCTCAACCTTTTGGGCTGTAGCTGGTGTGACTATGCTTGGTAAGGCGATTAATCCCAGCAAGGCGGACATTAACAATAAGTTAGTATGCTTGTGAAATAAAGTCACGGTGATATTCCTTTCTAGTTAATTCTACTAAGTTTTTTGAGTTTTATTAATACCATAATAGATGTATATTTTAAATATGGTATAGTTATTAGGTAGCATAAAATCGTTCACGAAGTGTGGCGTATCCATGCGGGAGCCGGAGGCATCAGCCGTAACAAACATTTTAAATTAGTATTAAAAATTACATTATTTGACAACAAAGCCCTGACATCATTAGCTCTCTAGAGTTTAGATATACACATTTGTAAATCAATCTTAATAAAATGTTAAATCTTTATGTAATAACAAATTTAAATATATCAATTAACAAAATTCGCAAAATAACTTATTGAATTATTGATATATTGTGGGGTAAGCTACAAATTCCGTGATGTGCAGTTTCTTCTTTTCTTGCTCATCCCCTGATTAAACTTGTCTTCAGGAAAAATGCCTCATGATCCCTCCTTACCCGCTTTAGGTAAAGACATCAGGAAAAAAAAGAGAATTGCAGCAAACCAGCCTTATATCTGGAATGCGGCTTTCAGGCAAAATTCCCCAGACGGCTTGTAAAGCCGATTTAGTCGGGTATGCAAACTCAAGATGAAAAGATTTTGTATTTCTGGGACGAAAAATAACAGCGTCAAACAGTACGTCTGAAACATGGTAAACGACTTGTTGCGGTGATTGTGACTGCAACCTGATTCGTGCAGCAGTAATACTGCCACCATAGAAATTGATCGCCCCTAACCATAAGCAAAACTTATAATTTCATTAAGAATGAATTAAGAGTAGGAATGAGAAGAAGTGGCACATAACGTGATTTGATAGTAGAAAGAAAGACTTCTTGGAAGAAAAATATGTCTTACGCGCAAACTAAGACTCAGGCTAAGTCTGGGTACCAAGCTGGGGTTAAAGATTACAGACTAACTTATTACACACCTGATTACACTCCTAAAGATACAGATTTATTGGCAGCTTTCCGGATGACTCCCCAACCCGGAGTTCCTCCTGAAGAAGCCGGTGCGGCAGTAGCTGCTGAGTCTTCCACTGGTACTTGGACAACAGTATGGACAGACTTGCTCACCGACCTAGATCGCTACAAAGGTCGTTGTTACGACATCGAACCAGTTCCCGGTGAAGATAACCAATATATTTGTTATGTTGCTTATCCTTTGGACTTGTTTGAAGAGGGTTCTATCACCAACGTACTAACCTCCATCGTAGGTAACGTATTTGGTTTTAAAGCTTTACGGGCATTACGTTTGGAAGACATTCGTTTCCCTGTAGCTTACATCAAGACTTTCCAAGGACCTCCTCACGGTATCCAAGTAGAGCGCGACAAATTGAACAAATACGGTCGTCCTCTGTTGGGTTGTACAATCAAACCCAAATTAGGTCTTTCCGCTAAGAACTACGGACGCGCAGTTTACGAATGTTTACGTGGTGGTTTGGACTTCACCAAAGACGACGAAAACATCAACTCTGCTCCATTCCAAAGATGGCGCGATCGCTTCTTGTTTGTATCTGAAGCTATCAACAAAGCACAAGCAGAAACAGGCGAAATCAAGGGTCACTACCTGAACGTTACCGCTCCTACCTGCGAACAAATGATCCAACGGGCTGAGTACGCTAAAGAACTCAAACAGCCCATCATCATGCACGATTACCTGACCGCAGGTTTCACCGCTAACACCACATTGTCTCGCTGGTGTCGTGATAACGGTATTTTGTTGCACATTCACCGTGCTATGCACGCTGTAATTGACCGTCAGAAGAACCACGGTATTCACTTCCGCGTATTAGCTAAAGCTCTCCGCTTGTCTGGTGGTGACCACATTCACACCGGTACAGTAGTTGGTAAGTTAGAAGGTGAACGGGGAATCACAATGGGCTTCGTTGACCTATTGCGTGAAAACTACATCGAGCAAGACAAGTCTCGTGGTATTTACTTTACCCAAGACTGGGCTTCTTTACCCGGTGTAATGGCAGTTGCTTCTGGTGGTATCCACGTATGGCATATGCCCGCGTTGGTAGAAATCTTTGGTGACGACTCCGTACTACAATTCGGTGGTGGTACTCTCGGACATCCTTGGGGTAACGCTCCTGGTGCTACAGCTAACCGCGTAGCTCTAGAAGCAGTTGTTCAAGCTCGTAACGAAGGTCGTAACTTGGCTCGTGAAGGTAACGATATTATCCGCGAAGCTGCTAAGTGGTCTCCTGAGTTGGCTGTTGCTTGCGAACTGTGGAAAGAAATTAAGTTCGAGTTTGAAGCAATGGATACCGTCTGATAATTGAGGATTTGGGATTTTGGATTCATAAACAATCCAAAATCTAAAAATCTAAAGGGCTGGGTCAAGCATGGATCTAAAGCAAATTGCGAAAGACACAGCCAAAACTCTCCAAAGCTACCTGACTTATCAGGCGTTAAGGACTGTATTGGCACAGCTAGGCGAAACAAATCCTCCTCTAGCACATTGGTTGCAAAACTTTTCCGCTGGGAAAATCCAAGACGGAGAAGCATATATTGAGGAACTGTTTCTAGAAAAGTCAGATTTGGCATTGCGGATTATGACTGTCAGGGAACATATAGCGGCGGAAGTGACAGAGTTTTTACCAGAAATGGTACTAACTGGCATTCAGCAAGCCAATATGGAACAGCGTCGCCAGCATCTCGAACGCA
The DNA here is from genome assembly GCF_017355725.1 of Anabaena sp. 54. Taxonomy (NCBI): domain Bacteria; kingdom Bacillati; phylum Cyanobacteriota; class Cyanophyceae; order Nostocales; family Nostocaceae; genus Anabaena; species Anabaena sp. 54. The sequence goes on along the minus strand of NZ_JAAVWA010000022.1, from coordinate 1,511 downwards.
TTACGCAACTAAGTTTATCAAGTCCCAGCCTCGAAATACCAAAGACAGACAATATCTGATTCTAATTTGGATAATTTATCTAATTAGTCAGTCAACCAAGTCATAAAAAATCTCCCCCCACTTATCAAAAACTATGCAAACTTTACCTAAAGAGCGTCGTTACGAAACCCTTTCTTATCTTCCCCCTCTGTCTGACGCGCAAATTGCCAAGCAAGTTCAGTACATTATTTCACAAGGTTTCATTCCTGCAATTGAATTCAACGAAACTTCTGAACCTACAGAACTTTATTGGACAATGTGGAAGTTGCCTTTGTTCGGCGCTAAAACTGCTCAAGAAGTATTGAGTGAAGTTCAAAGTTGCCGTTCTCAGTATGGTAACTGCTACGTCCGTGTTGTTGGTTTTGACAACATTAAGCAGTGTCAAGTTATGAGCTTCCTTGTTCACAAACCCAGCAGATACTAAGAGCTAATTAGCTAATAGTAGTTTGATGAATTAAAAAGAGGGGTAGAGTTTTCTATCTCTCTTTTTTTAGTTTTTGATAGAGAATAGAATTGTCGGTTGAGTCGCACACACAAAACTAAAGGTAGTAATTATGCAACAAATTACTGTTAATGAAGCATCTCAACACTTATCTGATTTCATTGAAGCAGCACTTGGTGGTGATGAAATTATCATCATGAAAGATAATCAGCCTGTAGTGAAATTAATTCCTGTATTACCAATTAAACATCGTCGTCAACCTGGTAGTGCTAAAGGAATGGTAACAATGGCTGATGATTTTGATGCACCTTTAGAAGATTTTCAGGAATATATGTGATGATGTTTTTGATAGATACACATACATTTATTTGGTATGTAACAGATAATTCTCGACTTAGTAATCAAGTTTTAGAATTGATCAACGATGAGAATAATCAGATTTTTTTGAGTATCGCTAGTGTTTGGGAAATGGGAATCAAACACGGGTTAGGAAAGCTAACTTTTAATCTTCCATTTGAGACGTTTATAAGGCAGCAGATTAGTATTAATGACTTCACTGTGTTAGATATAAAAATCAGTCATATTACGGCTATTAATCAACTCCCTTTACATCATCGTGATCCTTTTGACAGAATGTTAATTGCACAGGCTATGGTAGAAAATATGCCTATAATAAGTGCTGATACAATTTTCGATACCTATCCCGTACAGCGTTTGTGGTGAAAAATAACGCTCAAAATGAGTTTTTTTCTTCATCCTGTACATCCTTAATTGTCTGAATCAGGATAACCAGGATTAGAGGATTTACAGGATTTTTTATGAATATTTATCTGAGAATATTTCAGGTTTTAAAGATGAGTTTTTTTCTTCATTTTGTACATCCTTAATTGTCTGAATCAGGATAACCAGGATTAGAGGATTTACAGGATTTTTTATGAATATTTATCTGAGAATATTTCAGGTTTTAAAGATGAGTTTTTTTCTTCATTTTGTACATCCTTAATTGTCTGAATCAGGATAACCAGGATTA
>NZ_JAAVWA010000021.1:0-93490 GCF_017355725.1 Anabaena sp. 54 | reverse complement strand
TCCCTCCCCTGCCTCTCTTCTCCCCTACCTCCCCTACCTCCCCTACCCCCCCTACCTCCCCTACCTCCCCTACCCCCTCTCCCGTCATTTTCGGGTTGACAGACTACTAGATATCTAGCTGGCGAGGGATATTAACCAATTCGTAAAGCTTATTTTCAAACTTTTGGGTACAAGCTGACCAATCAAATTCTAGAATCGAGGGACGTGCTTGTGCAGTCAATTGATTTTTAAGATCAGGATCTTCGAGTATGGTAATTACCTTTTGGGCAAAGTCTTCAGGGCTATTAGGTGCAGCTAAAAAACCATTTACTCCAGAAATAACCTGTTCAGCGGTTGAAGGGGCAACAACAGCCACTACGGGAGTTCCAGAAGCTAAGGCTTCGTTGGTTGTGGTACAGAAATTTTCGGTGACAGAAGGGTTGACAAATATATCTGCTTTTGCAAACCAACCTAAAAGTTCTTTCCCATGAGATTCACCCCAAATTGTGACACCATTGGGGAATTTTTCAGCACGACGGCGAATTTCTGCATCTAGGGGACCGCTACCGACAATTACTAAATGGACATCGGGAATTTTGGCAGCAATGAGGGGATAAATATCTAAAAGTTGATTGACATTTTTTTCTGGGGTAATGCGTCCCACAAATAAAATAGTTGGACGTTTATCATCAGGAATTGGATCATAACAAATATTGCGAGGGTGAAATTTTTCGCAATCAATTCCTTGATAGGGTAAATATTCGCTACGTTGCGCTCTTAGTTTTTGGTATTTAGTTAATTGTTCGCGGGAAGAGAATAAACTTAAATCGTAAGTTTCACTAAATTGTTTAACTAAAAGTGGTAGGAGGGGACGAACTAGGTTAAAGAATGTATTTCCAAAATAATATTGGATATAGGCAATGATATCTGTATGGAAAATTGAAATAATGGGTGTTTTGGTTTTTTTGGCATATTGTACTCCCACAGAACGCCCATAACCTTGTAGGAAGCCAGAATATAAACCTCTCATTTGTGGGGCTTCTTCAACAACAATAATATCGGGTTGAAAGTGATTAAGTAGTTTTGTATCACTCCAATGACGATGGTTTAATGGTTGGGGTAAAGATTTATAAAATATCAGTGGTTCTGTCGGAAATGAATAGGAGGAAAAATTAATAAATGTTTCTAGTTCTTCTATTCCCGACATGGGACGATTTCCCACTTGGTTAGGATATTTATTATTGATTTCTGGGTGAACTAGAAAAACTTCATGCCCTTGTTTTAATAGCCAGTGAACTCGTTGATGAACGGCGACAGAAACTCCGGTTAAAAATGGGGCATATAATCCTGTAAATAAGGCGATACGAAGGGGTTTATTTTTCATGACTTTGAGGAAATATTTTTTGCAAAAATAGATTACTGATGCGCTGGTTTATAATAATTGTTGAATTGGGAATTTTAGATATTGAAGTGAAATAAAAAATCTAAAATTTCCCTATTCTCTTAAATAAATATGTTGGGTTTTCTCAACCCAACCTAAGTAGGTGAGCGTTGAAAATTGTCGTTATGGCAAGGCAAAAGGCAAGAGGCAAGAGGCAAGAGTGAAGAGTGAAGAGGGTTTGGGAGATTTTACATTTCTTTACACAGTTTGGTTTTATTGTGTTCACCTACTTACATTTAGTTAGCCGAGCAATATTACTTAAAGAGATGCTTTGGGATCAATTGGTTGATCTAGCCATTGGTAAGGACGATATTCAATTAACCGAATATTTTCACGCCCTTTAATCCGATAAGTAAGTCCACGCCAAGTAATTGTTGATACCCACAAAGAAGATAATATTGTTAACCCGTAAACCCATTGTGTTAGGGGAATAACTATCAACATTTTTAGGATGATTAAAGGCGACAATTTGGGTATTTTTTCACCTTGATTGTGCAGCACTTTATGTATGCCAAATTCCATCAATAGCATTAGCAGGACTAAGCCCATGGTATAGGAAATATAGGCGGAAAATAGCAAGGCGGCTGCGTCCCATTGAGCCTCAATCAATAGCTGAAAAATAACAATGATGACTGCATTGGGGACGATGATACTAGAATATGCTTCACTGATTATGGCTAACCACCGGGGATGATAAAGTTTAGAACCAATTATTAACCTTTTTAATGATTCTAGTAAGTTACGTAGACTACTTTCCTCCCGATTTAGCATCAATAAAGAAGGAATAAATTTGATTTGTAACTTTTCTTGCTTGATAAGTTTATGGAGAAGCATATCATCTGTTAATACTTCTCCCCACTTATCTAAAAGGTTGATGCGGTTTAATACTTCTGTTTTGATTGCTAATGTTCCACCCCAGGGAATTTGAAAGAGAAACATTTGCACTACGGTGGAAACGTTACCAGAGTAGCGAACTAATGAACCCCAATAATTACCTGTGGGAAGATACCAACGATTTCCTGTGGTGAGTCCAACTTGATCATCAATAAGGGGGGTAACTAATTCCCGTAACCAATTAGGATGAGCTACAGTATCAGCATCTATAAAAGCTATAATTGGATAGGCATTATCCAAATCAGAAACAGCTTGAACTAAGGAACTGCATTTAAGGCTACAATTATGACGAACTGCTCTTAATGTGCTAATTTCAACGTTGGTTGCACCTAGTTGATTGATTGTTTCGGTGGCAATTTTCAAAGCTGGATCTTCTTTACTGTCAATGATCAGCTTTAAATCGTATTTTGGGTAGTTTTGTTGTAAGAGCGATCGCAAACAATTAGGTAAAAAAGGATCAGCACCCCGTAAACAGAGGATTACTGCCGTTTTTGGTAATTGTTCATCTGGTAATGACTTGGGTTTGTGTGAACGTAAATACCATAAAAATACTAACGTTAAACAAGTTTGAATTACCAGCCAGCCGAACAAAGACTTAGATAGAAATATCATAAAATCTGGCATTATTTCTATAGTCTTAGAAGGGAGTCAGTAGGGGCGGGGTTTCCCCGCCCAATAGTCAGAAGTGAGGAATTATGTCTAATTCCTAGTTAGGGATCAAGAGAATACTTAAGAAAGATGTTAATGGTAGTATTCTTGTCAACTTTGAAGCTGGAATTATTGAACGTAGGTGAGCCAGTGCTGATAGAAACAGTAGGATTTTTAGAAATGCCAAAGCCCTCTTGAGGAATTCCAAAAAAGTCTTTATTGAGTTTGCGATCGCCATTTTGATCATCAACTACAGCTACAGCATAAGTTCCCGGTTTTAATCCAGAGAATACCCGCTTTATAGAACTACCTGTAATTTTAGTACAACCACTTTTAACTTCACTTTTAGCATTATCGGGAAATCCTTTTTCAGAGTTATAAACTCTCATACAAATTTCCCCAGTTTTGTTAGTAATACCATTAACAACCACAGTTAAAGATCCTGTTGATTCAGCATAGGCTATGTCTGTGAAGTTAACAGTTAGTAAAGTAGCAAGCAAGAAATTACTAACTTGGAATATTTTCAACATAGATCAATATTTCACCCGTAATAAGTTTAGAGGAATTTAATAGTAGTTTTTTACTACTAAAAGTGATTTGTTGTCCAATAAATTGCTAAGTAATGGGACAGAATTAATTACACAACTGATTTTTCTGTTCCCTGTTCCCTGCGATGCACTGAGCTTGTCGAAGTGTTCCCTGTTCCCTCTCTCAACGAGTGAATTTAATTTTGTCCGACTAAGTAGGTGAACACAATAAAACCAAACTGTGTAAAGAAATGTAAAATCGCCCAAACCCTCTTCACTCTTGCCTCTTGCCTCTTGCCTTTTGCCTTGCCATAACGACAATTTTCAACACCAACCTACTTACTTAATATTGCTATAGTTCAGGTTTGATAACTAAACTTACGCAAAAACAACATTTTGGCAGCCATTAAGAAATCTTTCACCAATAACCATTCTGTACCTGATAGCTTTTTAGCGATGCTGATATGGCACAAAATTTGCTCATACCAATTAAGTTGACTATGATGAATAGAAACCCAATATTCCTGTAAAATTCGCCAATGAGGTAACAAAATTTTTCCCTTATTCGTTGAATCAAACCAGACTGCATAATCATAAAAATTAGGCAACATATTCAATGAATACTGGGGATTATTTTGATTAAATGACAAATAATCAGGAAAGAACATACTCAGGGATTGTTGAGGATGGATTCTCGCAAAGAATAGATATTCGGGAATTTCATAAAATTTTCCCAGCATCCCCAGCCTTAATAATAAAATTCCATCTGCATTCCCATAACCACCCATAGGAGGTATTTGTCTTAATGCACTACTGCGAATAACTCCGTAAATTTGATAACACAAATGTTTAGTTAGTAATTCATGAAATCTTTGATGAGCTTTTAGAGAATTAGTATTGAGTTTAATGTCATAATTTTGGATAAATTCTCCCTGCTCATCAATAAAATATGTGTGGGAGTGACATAAAATGTATGTTGGATCTTTTTCCAATACATCCATACATTTCTCAATAAAATCGGGGGCGTGCAAATCATCATAAGCAGCCCATTTAAAATACTCACTGTGAGATAATTCAAAAACACGATTGAAGTTACAAGCACAACCAATATTAGTTTCATTACGATAGTAACGAATCCGTTGATCTTGAGCTGCATAAGTCCTACAAATAGCCTCAGTATTATCTGTAGATGCGTTATCCGAGATAATTAACTCAAAATCAGAAAATGTCTGTGCTAATAGCGAATCTAGGCATTTTTCAAGAAATTTCTCCCCATTATATACAGGTAATCCAATACTTAACTTTGCTTGAGAGTTATTCATGCACAAATTCCTAAAATCTAGGTATTATTTCATTAATTTTTGAAGGTCAGTTTTTTGCAACCATTCATGAGTGCGGCGCATTCCTTCCGCTAAATCAACCTTAGCTTGGTAATTCAAAACACTTTCTGCTTTAGCAATAGAATAGGCATAGGGACGACTCATAAAATCAACTGATTCTGGCAGAATATCTGCCTTTTTCCGAAATAGTTTTTGCCCCTGAAGACGCACTTTTAGAAATAATTTCATTTCCTCTTTAGGTAAAGACATTGGCGCTGGTAAATTTTCCAATGATGCTAAATGAATAAAATACTCCTTCCAAGAAGTTTCTTTACCATCGGTAATATTAAAAACCTCTCCATAAACCGATTTTTCTATGGCTAAAAAGATAGCATCAATTAAGTTATCCACATATAGATGATTCATCACACCTTTGCCTTCATTAGCATAGGCAAATAATTTTTGTCTCATCATCTGAATTGGGCGGACAATCCAAGGCAGACTTCCTGGCCCATAAACATCACCAGCCCGAATCACAATTACTCCAAATTCTGGAGCATTATTGAGTTTTAAAACTTCGATTTCCGCCTCAATTTTTGTTTGACAATAAGCATTATTTTCCCCAGATAGCACACCTGATTCTGTGACTTTATCTGAGTAATCAAATCCATATACTAAGGCAGTTGAAAGATGAACAAATGTCTTCACACCAGCTTGTTTAGCAGCCTTAGCAATGTTTACAGTACCGCTGACATTTATTTCTCGAAAATGCTTAATATCCCCGGCTTCTTCGGCAAATTGAGCGTTATGTAAAACTATATCTACTCCCTGACAAGCTTTCGAGCAAATTGCTGGGTCAGTGATATTACCGACAAAAATTTCTACGCCTAATTTTTGGAATGTTTGATCTTTAACTGGAGAACTTTGAATACCTTTAACCTTCATACCTTGCGCTACAGCTAATTCGGCTGCACGTAAGCCAATAAATTCATCAATTCCAGTAATTAGCAGAGTTTTATTTTGTAAGTTCATGGGGATGTAGATAAGTGTTCGGTAATGAAAAAGTTATACAATCTAAGTTGAAAAATTGCGATTAAATGCAACTACGAAGTATTGTATTTGCAAAAGCATTTTACCGTTGTGAATAACATTAAACTTCTATCTTTAGTTGGTGTTAATTTGCTAAATATTTAGCAGAAGTTGATTAATTTGAGATGCAACAAATTCCTAGAAACTATCAGCCGGATCAGCAGAACGAAGTTTATTAATAGCTAAAGCTCCAGAGGTAATGCAAATTAAGACTGTAGAGACTAGAACAAGTAAGGCATTATTACTTGTCATCATGATAGGTAATTTAGTTGCCCTCATAGCAAAATCATATAAACCAATAGAAACAATAAAACCAGGAATGTAACCTAATAATGCCAAGATTATTGCTTGTTGAAAAACCACATTCAATAAATATCCATTAGCATAACCAATAGCTTTTAAAGTTGCATAGGCAATAAATTGAGTAGCAATATTGCTATACAAAATTTGATAAACAATTACCACACCCACAACAGAAGCCATGATGAGCATCAGATTAAGAATAAAACCAATGGGGGTTCTAACCGACCAATATTGTCTTTCAAAAGCGACAAATTCTTGGCGAGTAAATATTTGAACGTCCTTTGGTAAATTGGCTTTTAAATTTGCTAGAACCCGTTTTATATCCGCACCATCTTTGAGTTTAATCACCCCCATATCTATTTTTTCAACTGGACGGCTATTAGGGTTGATTCTTAGAAAAGTTGAATCACTCACAATTAAATTACCATCAACACCAAAGGACGGTCCTAAACTAAATAAACCACCTACTCTCACTCGATAACCTTTGACAGCATCAAAGGGAAAAATTTCAATTGCTTGTTCAATATTTCCTTGATTAAATAATTCTGCTATTGGTCCAAATTCTGGACGGGCATCTCTATCAAAGAGCATAACATCAGGAATTTTGAGTTTATCCAAATTTTGTTGGACTTCTGGAATATCTAGTACGGATTTTCCAGGGTCAAAACCAATGACATAAATTGAATATTTCTCACCACTGACAGGATTTTTTAATTTTGCAAATTGCAAATAAATTGAACTAACGGAATCCACGCCATCAAAACCTAAAGTTTGGTATAATCGAGTCCGAGAAAAACTTTGAATTGCTGTCAAAGATTTATATTGAGAACTAACTAAAAATAAATCACCGTGCAATCGTTGATGTAGTGCTGTGGCGCTAGAATATAGTGCATCTTGGAAACCAAGCTGGATGAACATTAACAGGACAATGAAGCCAATTCCGGCTACAGCTATGACAAAACGAAGTTTCTGTTGGGCAAGCTGTAGCCACCCTAAAGGAATTTTGATATTCATATTATTTGTTAGTTGTTATTTGTCAGTTGTTATTTGTCAGTTGTTAGTTGTTAGTTGTTAGTTGTTAGTTGTTAGTTGTCAGTTGTCAGTTGTCAGTTGTCAGTTTTAGAAAATAACTAATAACCAATAACCAATAACCAATGACCAATGACCAATGACCAATAACCAATAACCAATGACCAATAACCAATGACCAATGACCAATGACTAATGACTAATGACTAAATCTGGATTGCAACATCAACTTGTAAGTTAGTTAAGCGAGATATTTTTTGACTATCGGTGGAATCATCAATAGATATTTTGACTTCAATTACTCTCCGGTCTGCGTCAGAATTGGGATTAATACTAAAGATGCCTTGTTTATCAACTTGCCAACCAACTTCTCTAACAGTTCCTTGTAATTTGCCAGGAAATGTAGTGCTGGTAATGATAGCTTTTTGTCCAACTCGAACATTTTGAATATCGGTTTGATATACTTCTGCTAGAACCTGCATTTTTGACGTATTACCAATTTCTGCAAAACCAGAAGTACCAATTACTTCGCCATTTTTGGTGTGAATTCTTAAAATTGTGCCGTCTATAGTAGAAGTAATATAAGTTAAATCATGGTCAGCTTTTGCTTGTTTAATTGCAGTTTCTGCACTTTTAACTTCAGTTTTTGCTAACTCTACATCTACAGTCCTGACTTCCTTAAGACTATTAAGTTTGAATTTTCCTTCTTTAAGTTGATCTTGTAATGTGTCTTGTGTGCGTTTGAGAGTAGCTTCGGCTTCTTTTAACTGCTGTTGTGTGGTTTTGAGAACTAACTTTTTAGTATCAGCAACAGAAGCAGAAACAGCACCAGCTTTTGATAATTGTTGATATCGGTCGCTCTCTTTTTGTGCATTTTCGACTTCAGCCCGAATGCGGTTGATTGTTGCTGTTTGAGCCGCAGCATCTCCTTTTAATTGGGAATTTAATCTAGTAATTGCGGTTTTTTGAGCATTGATATCTCCAGTTTTTGCTCCAGCTTGTACCTGTGCAAGTTTAGTTCTGGCAATTAATAATTTATCAAATGTTTGTTGGATAGCTGCTTGAGAACGAGCATAGTTTTCTAGATAGGCTAATACTTGTCCTTTTTTAACATTATCTCCTTCCTTTACCAATAATTTTTCTACACGAACACCATTGACAGAATTAGGAGCAGATAAATAAGTAATTTTATCTTGTGGTTGTAATCTTCCTAAAGCAGTTACGGCAACTTTAACAGGAGTGGGTTGAGATTTAATAACGGAACTAACAGCAGGAGTTTGAGTTTGAGAATTGGTCTTTAATTGATGGAAAATGTATAAAGATACTAAACCTGTAGAGAAAGTTAGAGAAGTTGCTAGAATTATTCTCCATTTTAATGAAGTCAGGTTGAATAGTTGGCGTTCTTTATTTACTGCCATATTTTTATTCCAATGGTATTATTTCGGAAAAATACTTGTCACTCAATTTTGGATTGACTCCAACCTAAAGTGTAGAAGCTCGAAAATTTTAGATTTGGGATTGACGATTGGGGACTTGTACCAAGTTTTTTAATCTAAAATCTAAAATTCCCGGTCATGTTTATAGACTTATTCTCTGTTGCTTTTAGATCAGAGATATGTCTAATTATTTATGTATGAATTGTTATCAGCATTTTAGCTGTTATAAATACCCAAATTAGCGGTTTTTTACTTACAATTATCTATGGCTAATGCCACGCTAAGTAGGTTGGCGTTGAAAATTGTCGTTATGGCAAGGCAAAAGGCAAGAGGCAAGAGGCAAGAGTGAAGAGGGTTTGGGCGATTTTACGTTTCTTTACACAGTTTGGTTTTATTGTGTTCACCTACTTATGCTATCAATTTTATGTTGAGTTGCCATTTGATTAAGTAGCCTAAAATACGATAGCTTTAAGGAGAAATAAAAATCTGCACTGCCCAAGTTGTGATGATGCTAATAACTTAGGTAAATCAATAAACTTACCTGTGATTATCCCAAACAACTTGGATATTGTCAACTAAATTTAGTCGTTTTTATCAAGAAAATCCTTGACTAGATACTATATTTAATTACTCATAAATTAATTTAAAAATCTGTACTTTTTTTAGCAAATTATCGTAAATAGATGCTAATTGTCCATATTTCATCACAATTGATATGTTTACAGGTTAATGTTCAACATCCCATAAATTAATGTTTGGTTTATAAATAACCAATTATCTATAAAAGGTAAGTTATCTTATAAATTCATCAAAAACAAAGACTTGATTATGATAGTTTGCTCAAAAAAGACCCAATTATGTTCAAATGTTGGCTGTGTGATTTATTTATAAGTTACTTATAAGACAATTTAACTACAACTCTTGAATTATCAAGCTAAGATTGATATTAAACCCGTAATTACTCAGGATATGTTATGGATAAATATAGTTCTGAATTATACTTGGCTAATTATGTTTTATTGACCATGAGGTAATTTGACAAATATTTTCTCCCAAAAATTAGCAAAAATGAACTATTCCGTTTTCATAAATTGTGCTAGTCTTTTTATTAATTCAACATTTATAGATGAAAGATAAATTGTTGATTTGATTTCCATTAACGGAAGAAATACTAAAATCCATGCAGTTTTTTACAGTAGGATTGCCTAAAGAAACAAAACCTATCCCTGAATAAACCGGGGTTTTGGATCTCACTAAGTTAGCAACTGCTAGATGATTGAAAACCTGTTTAAGTATTTTTTCACTATTCACAAAATTCTCCACAGAGTGTTTATTATTTTTGTAACGATTTTGGCAGCTTTGATCAGTCTAATCATCTAAAATAGGTTATCCTGGACTTTCAAAACTGGCAATTTCTATATCAACATACACAACGTTGTTATCCAATAGGTAAAACATTGAATGAATACGAGATAAAACCACTTCAGTTTAAGTATGTCCTTTTGCCAGTTATTAACACAATGTAATTGACACTTTTTATAGCGGTAATCACGCTTGGTGCAATATAATCGAGGGCGCAGGCCCTGCGCCCCTACAGACTTTACAATTTGCTGACTGGATCTCATTTTCACAAGTTGAGTATTTTCTAGTATTTATTCACGAATACAAGGTTCTAAAATTGTGGAAAAATATCCAAAAAATACTCAAAATTTTGTCAAGTCAAGCATTTAAACTTACCTGCGGCGCGAACGAATGCAGATTGGATAACTATCTGTTAATAGTCTGCTGCACAATTCACGGTACTCAAAATTAGTCTATGTCCTATGTCTTGCCCCCCTCAAAAAATAGACACAATAAAAAGTTCTTTGACGGAATTAGAAGCCCAAATTAATAGTTTTGAACAGGCTGTGCTGAAGTTTATAGAGGAAGGAAAAATGAATTCAGGAAACTTAGAAAATTCGATAAATTCCATGTCAACGAACGAAATTAATAGAAAACTGCACACAACTCCTATAGCTATTATTGGCATGGCTTCTTTAATGCCTCAGTCGAGAACATTAAGGGATTACTGGCAAAATATTGTTAATAAAATTGACTGTATTACGGATGTTCCTTCTAGCCATTGGAGTGTAGAAGATTACTATGATCCTAATCCGAGAACAGCAGAAGATAAAACTTATTGTAAACGTGGTGGTTTTATTCCTGAAGTTGATTTTAATCCGATGGAATTCGGAATTCCTCCCAGCATTTTAGAAGTTACAGATGTTTCTCAACTATTAAGTTTAGTAGTTGCTAAAGAAACAATGGAAGATGCTGGTTATAGCGACTCCCGTGAATTTAGCCGCGAAAATATCGGCGTGATTTTGGGTGTGGCTATGGGCAAACAATTGGGAATGCCATTAGCCGCCAGATTAGAATATCCGATTTGGGAAAAAGTTCTCAAAAGCAGTGGTTTATCTGACGAAGATACCAAAAAAATCGTTGATAAAATCAAATCTGCTTATGTGAAATGGGATGAAAATGCTTTCCCTGGAATGTTAGCAAATGTGGTGGCTGGGAGAATTGCTAACCGTCTCAACTTTGGCGGTACAAACTGTGTAGTTGATGCAGCTTGTGCTAGTTCCTTTGGGGCATTAAAAATGGCCATTAGTGAATTAGTTGAACATCGTAGCAACATGATGTTAACCGGTGGAGTAGACACCGATAACACCATCATGGCTTACATTTCCTTCAGCAAAACTCCGGCGGTTACTCCTAGCGATAATGTGAAACCATTTGATGCTAAATCCGATGGCATGATGTTAGGTGAAGGTATTGGGATGATTCTCCTCAAACGCTTAGAAGATGCCCAAAAAGATGGGGATAAAATCTATGCGGTAATTAAGGGAATTGGTACTTCTAGTGATGGGCGTTATAAGAGTATTTATGCCCCTAGAAAAGAAGGACAAGTTAAAGCCTTAGAACGGGCTTATGATGATGCTGGTTTTTCTCCGGCAACTGTGGGTTTAATGGAAGCACACGGTACAGGGACAATGGCTGGAGATCCGATAGAATTTAGTTCTTTGCAGGATTTCTTTGGGAAATATGACAGCCAAAAACAACATATTGCTTTGGGAAGTGTGAAATCCCAAATTGGACATACAAAAGCCGCTGCCGGTACTGCTAGTTTAATTAAAACTGCCCTAGCATTGCATCATAAAGTATTACCAGCAACCATCAATATTACTGAACCAAATCCTAAATTAGATATTGAAAATTCTTCCTTTTATCTGAATACTCAAACTAGACCTTGGATTAAGGCAGAAGGTGAAACTCCTCGACGTGCGGGGGTGAGTGCCTTTGGTTTTGGTGGTACAAATTACCATGTTGTTTTGGAAGAATACGAACCGGAACAACAAAGTTCCTATCGTTTACATGGTGCTGCGGGTGAGGTGCTGTTGTTTGGTGCTACTCACGCGGAATTAATTAGCAAGTTAGAAGCGACTTTAAATAATTTGCAAGCTAATGATGGGGAAAGATATTATTCTCAATTATTGTTAGATTGTCAATCTTTAGCTATTCCCAAAACTGCACTCAGAATTGGGTTTGTATCCGAGAATTTACAAGAAGCTTGTAAGTTGCTAGAAGTTGGTATTGGTTTATTAAAAAGTAAGCCTGATGCAATTTCTTGGGAACATCCTCAAGGTATTTATTACCGTTCTGCTGGCATGGATTTGGGTGGAAAGGTTGTCGCTTTATTCTCTGGACAAGGTTCTCAATACTTGGAAATGGGACGAGAAGCGGTGATGAATTTCCCTAGCTTGCGACAGTTATATGGGAAGATGGATCATCTGTTCAAGCAAAGCAATTTGCAACCGGTTTCTGAAGTGGTTTTCCCTCGTTCTACTTTTGATGAAGTTGAGAAAAAAGCCCAAGTTGCAACTTTGCAAAGAACCGAATATGCACAACCGGCAATTGGGGTGTTTAGTGCTGGTTTGTATGGAATTTTGCAACAGGCTGGGTTTAAGGCAGATTTCACCGCTGGTCATAGTTTTGGTGAATTAACGGCTTTGTGGGCGGCTGGAGTGTTGAGTGAGGCTGATTATTTGTTCCTAGTGAAAGCTAGAGGACAAGCAATGGCCGCACCCAAAGATCCAGATCATGATGCTGGTAGTATGTTAGCGGTGAAGGAAGATATCAGCAAGATTGAACCGCTGCTGAAGCAGTTTCCAAAAGTAAGTATTGCTAACTTTAATTCTCCTACCCAAATTGTTTTAGCGGGTCCAAAGTTAGAAATTCAGAAAGTTCAAGATGCTTGCCAGAAATTAGGATACAGTGCGGTTTTATTGCCTGTGTCTGCGGCTTTCCATACTCCGTTGATTGCCTTCGCACAAAAGTCCTTTGCTATTGCGACTAAGTCGGTAACTTTCCAAAGTCCGCAAATTCCAGTTTTTAGTAATGTCACTGGTAAACAGTATCCGCAAAATGCAGCGGCAATTCAAAAGAACTTAGAAAGCCATTTGGCTAGTTCTGTGTTGTTTAAACAAGAGATTGAAAACATCTATGGGGCTGGTGGTTATTGCTTTGTAGAATTTGGACCCAAACGGGTTTTAAGTAACTTGGTAAAAGATACATTAGGCGATCGCCCTCATCTTACCATATCTCTCAATCCCAGCGCCTCCAAAAACAGCGATCGCTCTCTCCGAGAAGCCGCCGTCCAATTGCGCGTCATTGGCATGAATTTGGGCAACCTTGACCCCTATAAACTCCCTGCCGTACTTCCCCCCATTGCCACCAAAAAGACCCTCAGCGTCAAACTAACAGGCATTAACTACATTTCCGACAAAACCAAAAACGCCTTTACCGAAGCCTTACAGGACGGACACAAAATCAGTAGGGGCGCGGGGCCCGCGCCCAATTCGGCAGAACCCGCACCCAAAGTTGCACAAGTTCAGGAATTCAAGAGTTTAGAAATAGAAACTCCTGTAATTGCCAAAATTCCCTCAACCAACGGACATAACGGTAACGGTAACGGACATAAAAAACAACCCCTCATTGAAACCCAGTTACAGCCTCAAATGACTACCACTGCAACCATTCAAAAACAATCCAGTCCAGAACTGTTCGCGCCCCAATCCAGCGAGAAGATGCAAACACCAGATAAACTTATAAATTGCCAACAAATTCTCACCAGCTTAGAACAACTTCTGAGCCAGTTCCAGCACAACCAAAGCGAGAATTTAGAAGTTCACAGCACCTATCTCAACCATCAAATAGAATACGCCAAAACCTTCTTCCAACTAATGCAGCAGCAAAACACCTTATTTGCTAATGCTAAATCCTCCGCCCAAGCCGCTCAAATTAAGCAAGTAATCATGGAAAGCTTAGAGCGGAGTATGATTCAGTTTCATTCCCAACAAGGTGAAACCCTCCGTATTCATGAACAATATCTGCGGGAACAGATAGAATATACCAAACACTTTTTCCAACTCATTCAAGAAGAATATTCTCAACTTATTTCTGACACCCAAGAAATAGCACCTGCAAATGTTAGTGTTACTCCAGAAGAAGCACCTGTCCCTCCCACAGCCACCATTACTCCCCCTCAACCATTACCAGTAATTGAGCCAAAAGTTCAAATTGCAGAACCTGTAATTGCAGCACCAGTCATTGAACCTGAACCAATTATTATTCCCCAGTCCCCAGTTGTATTTATCCCAGAACCCACACCTGTAACCAGCAACTTAAATCTGGATGATCTAGCTAACAACCTCTTAAGCATTACCAGCGAGAAAACTGGTTATCCTATCGAAATGCTAGAACTCGATATGGATATGGAAGCCGACTTAGGAATTGACTCCATTAAACGAGTAGAAATTCTGGGAGGATTGCAGGAATTATATCCCAACTTGCCCAAACCCAACCTGGAAGAACTAGCAGAAAAACGTACCATTGGTCAAGTTGTCGAATATCTGCAAGGACAAAAACAGGTAACAACAGAAATCGCACCTGAACCCGCTATCATTCCTCAAGTGCAAACACAAGTAATAGAGGAAGTAATACCTGAACCAGTGATTATTCCTCAAGTGCAAACCCAAGTGATAGAGGAAGTAATACCTGAACCAGTCTCCAGTAACGAATATGCAGATTTAGGACAAACCCTGTTAAACATCACCAGTGAAAAAACAGGTTATCCAGTCGAAATGCTAGAACTGGACATGGACATGGAAGCCGACTTAGGGATAGATTCCATCAAACGGGTAGAAATACTCGGAGCAATGCAGGAAGCATACCCCGACCTACCCAAACCCAATATAGAAGAATTAGGCGACCTACGGACAATCGGACAAATCGTTAACTACCTCCAATCACTGGTGGGAGGTGAAAAAAAAAAGCCGCACATTGATGTTAACCCGGTAACAACCACCACCGTAGGGGCGCAGGGACTGCGCCCACTCCTCGACCTCACCCCACCACCGATAGTAGACATCAATCTTCCCCGTCGTCCAGTTCAGCTAAGAACCTTACCCAGACCAGATTTTTTAGAAGCGCAGCTACCCGAAGGACACATTGCTTTAATTACTGATGATGGTTCTTTAACTACTAGCAAAGTAGTCCACGCACTGATAGAACAAGGTTGGAAAGTAGTAGTTTTGAGTTTCCCCCAATCCTTAGTTCCCGAACAATTGCCATTACCAGCAAGTGTTACCCGCGTCACATTGGCAAATATGAGTGAACAACATCTGCAATTATTATTGCAAAGTGTGACTACTAAACACGGACCGATTGGGGCATTCATTCACCTACATCCTCAATTTACACCGGAAAAACCTGGACATATTTCCTATCCAGAAGCAGAAAAGGCAATTCTTAAACAAGTGTTTTTAATGGCTAAACATCTGAAAGCAACTTTGAATAATGCCGCATCTTTACCAGGAAGAACCAGCTTTTGTACAGTTGCCCATCTTGACGGTGAATTTGGCTTAGGACATCAAGGTAATTTTAGTGCGATCGCTGCCGGTTTGTTTGGTTTAACAAAAAGTTTGCGCTGGGAATGGCCACAGGTCTTCTTCCGAGCAATTGACCTCAATCCTAGTTTAGATCATCATGAATCTGCCCAATATATTGTCGCTGAATTGCATGATTCTAATCGCTATATTGGCGAAGTTGGTTATGGTAATCAAGGAAGAGTAACCCTAGTTGCTAAAGCTGAATAATTTATATAGTGGGTATTAATTACCCACTATACCAATCCTAAATAAAATGTGTTCGCGAAGCGTGCCGTAGGTATCACATCTCTTATTTTCTTACCTCTGTGTCCTCTGTGCCTCTGTGGTTCGTTAAAAAACTAGTTCATAACTCAAATAGGATTGCTATATTTCAACAATTATTCTCTTCTTTTTAGAAGAATATGGATTAAATGAACCACGAAGGGATGAAGAACACGAAGGAAGAAAAGAAGAAGAGAGGGATGATTTTTTCGATTTAGATTCTGTTTGATATTTTGATTTTTACGTGAGGATTTATGACTGTAACTGTTCAAGTTAGCCCATCTTCTGTCTTTGTTGTCAGTGGTGGGGCAAAGGGAATCACTGCTCAATGTACGATTAAATTAGCTCAACATCAACGTTGTAAATTTATTCTTTTAGGTCGTTCAGAAATTACCACAGAACCTGAATATGTTCATGATTGTGTGGAAGATTCTGCTTTGAAAAAGCGCATTATGGAAAATTTGATTTCTCAAGGTGAGAAACCAACACCCATGATGGTACAAAAGATATTTAATCAAATTAATTCTAGTCGAGAAATTAAGAAGACCTTAGCAGCTATTGAAGCGACAGGAGGAACGGCTGAATATATCAGTGTTGATGTCACCGATACTGTAAAATTGCAAGCTAAATTACAAGAAATTTCTGATAAAGTTGGTCAAATTACCGGAATTATTCACGGTGCTGGTAACTTAGCCGATAAGTTAATTGAAAAAAAGACAGAAGATGATTTTGAGAAAGTTTACACAGCCAAAGTTCAGGGTTTAGAAAATCTCCTCAATTGTGTTAATCCTCAGCAATTACAACATTTAGTATTGTTTTCATCCGTGACTGGATTTTATGGTAATATTGGTCAAAGTGATTATGCGATCGCTAACGAAATTCTCAGTAAATCAGCCCACTTAATGAAACAATATAACCCCAATTGTCATGTAGTGGCAATTAACTGGGGTGGTTGGGATAGTGGCATGGTGACACCACAATTAAAAAAAGCATTTGCAGAAAGAGGAATTAGTATTATTCCCGTAGAAGTTGGGACACAAATGTTAGTTAATGAACTACATCCAGCCTATCAAGATCATCCACAAGTTGTGATTGGTAGTCCCATGAAACTACCACCTGCTCCTTTAGGTTTAGAACTTCGTAGCTATCGTATTCGCAGAAGAATGACATTAGCAGAAAATCCATTTTTGCATGATCATACAATTGCAGGTTCACCAGTTTTACCAGCAACCTGTGCTAAATCATGGATGGTAAATGGCTGTGAAGAAATTTATCCAGGTTACACATATTTCAGTTGCCAAGACTTCAAAGTTTTAAAAGGAATTACCTTTAATTCTACCTTAGCTAAAGAACATATTCTAGAAATCCAAGAAGTTGCCAAAGTTGATGGTGATTTTGTCGAATTTCAGACCAAAATATTGAGTAAAACCCCCGAAGGTAGAACTCATTATCACTTTAGTTCTCTGATAAAACTGGTAAAAAATATGCCAGAAGCACCCATTTATGAAGCAATGGATCTCAGAGAAGATAATATCGTCACTGATACAGCCAAAGACTTCTATCAAAATGGTGATTTATCCCTATTTCATGGTCCCGCATTCCAAAAAATTACCAAAGTTTTAAATATTAGCTCAGAAAAACTCACAGCCGAATGTTGTTGGCAAGAAATCACAGCCAAAGAACAAGGACAATTTCCCGTAAAATGGCACAACCCTTACATAATTGATTTGAGTACCCAAACATTATGGTTATGGTTAAATTACATCCATAAAGAAGTTTGTTTACCAGGACAATTAACATACTGTGAACAATATCTAGCAGTACCATTCAACGTCCCCTTTTATGTTTCCTGTGAAATCATAGCCAAAACCGACACAGGTGCAACAGTCAACTTCATTATCCATGATCGTCAAGGAAAAATCTACTCCAAAATCTTAGGAGCAAAAGCCGTAATTTGGCCAATGAAAATGTTAAATAAAAAGTAAAAACCTAAATTCCGTAGGTTGGGTAGAACGAAGTGAAACCCAACATTTATAAACCTTTGTTAGGTTTCCTTCCGTCAACCCAACCTACAATTTTCTATCTTGCTTCTTCCTGCGTCCATAATCCGTAAACATTGGGGAATCGCGTAAATCCTAAATAACATAGGGAAAAGAGTAAATAATATCTCCTTCCCTCATCCCCCAATGAGGATTTCAAAAGTGGAAAAAATAGCAATCATCGGGTTATCTTGCCTATTTCCCGATGCGAATAATCCTGAAGAATTTTGGCAGAATCTCACCGCTCAAAAAGATTCCACATCATCTATAACTGTAGCAGATTTGGGAATAGATCCCGCTATATTCTACGATGAGAAGAAAGGTAAACCGGAAAAATTCTACTTTCAAAAGGGTGGATTTATCCGCGACTTTAAATTTGATGCCAATGAGTATAACTTACCTCCGGCATTTCTGGAAAGCTTAGATAATACCTTCAAATGGTCATTGTACGCCGCTAAACAAGCTATTGTTCAAAGTGGCTATCTGGGAAATCAAACTGCACTTGCAAAATGTGGCGTAGTCTTAGGAACTTTAGGATTTCCTACCAAAGCTTCCAATAGTCTATTTGCTCCTATTTATCAGCAAAATATTCAACCTGCAATTAGTGAACTATTACAGGAAAAAGACTTTCGTTTAGGCGGTTCATCAATCTCTAAAAAAGTCTCTCCATACAATGCTATGGTTTCTGGTTTACCCGCTGCTATAGTTTCCCAGGCCTTTTCTTTATCTGCAACTCATTTCTGTATAGATGCTGCTTGTTCATCATCATTTTATGCCATTAAATTAGCATCTCATTATTTGCAATCTGGTAAAACTGATTTGATGTTAGCCGGTGCAATTAGTTGTGCAGATCCATTATTTGTGAGAATCTTATTTTCTGGTATTCAAGGATATCCAGATAATGGCATTAGTCGTCCACTAGATAAGTCATCACGCGGGTTAATTACCTCCGAAGGCACAGGAATGGTAATGCTCAAAAGACATAGTGATGCTGTTAGAGATGGTGACGAGATTCTGGCAACAATTTGTGGTAATGGACTATCTAATGATGGTAAAGGTAAACACCTTCTTAGTCCTAATCCTCAAGGGCAAACTCTGGCATATCAAAGAGCTTATTCAGAAGCTAAACTTAACCCCGAAACTATTGATTATTTAGAGTGCCATGCCACCGGTACTCTATTGGGAGATACCACAGAATGTAACTCAATTGAAGGCTTTTTTAGTCCATATAAAGCAGCACCATTAGTAGGTTCAACAAAAACAAATGTTGGTCATTTACTAGTTGCTGCGGGCATGGTAGGCATAACCAAGACAATTTTAAGTATGTCTCATGGGGTTATTCCTCCAACTATTCATGTGACTCAACCCATAGGTTCTGAAAATAATGTTATCTCTCCACAAAACATTGTCAGAACTCCGACTAAATGGCCAAGTCAAGGAATTAAAAGAGTAGCTTTAAGTGCGTTTGGTTTTGGTGGAACAAACTCTCATATTATTCTAGAACAGGGAAAGTAAGCAAATGAATATTCAGCAACATAAGACCGCAAAAATGGCAATTGTGGGCATGGATGCCTTTTTTGGAGAATGTCAAGAATTAGATGCCTTTGAGAACAGTATTTACGATGGAAAACAGCATTTTGTCACCTTACCAGAATCAAGATGGCATGGTATTAATGAACAAGAAACTTTACTGCGAGAGTATGGTTTAGAAGCAGGAAAAGTCCCCCAAGGAGCGTATATTGATAATTTTGAAGTTGATACTTTAGCTTACAAAATTCCTCCTAATGAAGTTGAAAAAATCAACTCTCAACAACTTTTATTATTAAGAGTTGCTGACCGCGCCCTCAAAGATGCGGGACTTTCACCTAATAGCAACGTAGCGGTAATTATTGCCGCAGATACAGAATTATCTGTACACCAACTCCAGCAAAGATGGAATTTACCTTGGCAAATTAAAGATGGTTTAAATGGTGCAGAAATTGTTTTATCACCAGAAAAGATCCATCAATTAGAAGGCATAGTTCAAGATAGTATTCACAATCAAGTTGAACTTAGTGAATATCTCAGTCACGTTACCAATATTATGGCTAGTCGGATTTCCTCTTTATGGAATTTTTCTGGTCCATCTTTTACCATTAGTGCCGTCGAAACAGCCGCTTTTAAAGCCCTAGAACTAGCGCAAATGCTGCTAGATACTAATGAAGTAGATGCTGTAGTTGTGGGTGCTGTTGACTTAGCAGGAGGTGTAGAAAATGTCTTATTGCGAAGTCAATTTGGCAAAATTAATACAGGAGTCAATACCTTAAGTTTTGACGAAAAAGCCAATGGTTGGAATGTGGGAGAAGGTGCAGGTGCAGTTGTTCTTAAACGTCATGATACAGCGTTAGCAAATAATCAACGTATCTATGCAGTAATTGATGGTATTAGCATTGGTCAATCTTCCTCAATGGCTGTAGATAGCCATACCATTACCCAAGTATGTCAACAAGCTTTTCAACAAGCCGGCATTGAACCCACAAAAGTTAATTACTTAGAAGTCTGCGCTAGTGGTATTCCCGCAGAAGACGAAGCCGAAATTAACGGTATCCTCCAAGCTTATCCCTCAGTAGGAGATGGTTTACACTGCGCTATAGGTAGCGTTAAAGCTAATATTGGTCATACCTTCGTTGCATCTGGAATTGCCAGTTTAATTAAAACTGCACTGAGTATTTATCACAGATATATTCCCGGAACTCCTAATTGGTCTGGTGTGAAAACACCGCAAGTATGGGAAGGTAGTCCTTTCTATGTTGCCACAGAATCGAGACCTTGGTTTTTGCAAAAAGAGGTCAAATCTCGAATTTCCGCGATTAATAGTATTGGTTGTGACGGTTCTTTTGCCCATATCATCTTATCAGAAGAAACCGCACAACCAGAACGTACCAGCACATATTTAGAATCAAGACCTTTGCATTTATTACCCATTGCCGCAGATGATCAATCTAGCTTATTAGCAGCATTGGATCATTTGCAAGCAACAATTGAAAATGCTGATTCTCTCAAAAATATTGCAAGTCAAACCTTTGTTAAATTTCAACAAAATTCTGACAGCAAATATACACTTTCCCTAACTGGACGCAACCAAAAAGAATTAATTAAAGAAATTAATTCTGCGAAAAAAGGTGTAACTAATGCCTTTGCAAATGGTAAAGATTGGCAAACTCCCATAGGTAGTTATTTTACACCCAAACCCCTGGGTAAAGATGGAGAAATTGCCTTTGTTTATCCCGCTGCTGTTAATACTTACCTGGGTATTGGTCGGAGTCTTTTCCGTTTATTTCCTAAAGTCTTAGATGATGTGATTATCAAAAGTCTTGACGAACGGGCTGCGGATGTTGAAAAATTGGTATTTCCGAGAAGTTTGAGTAAATTGTCAACTCGACAATTAGAAATTCTAGAAAAGAAATTGTTAGATGACTCTCTGGCAATGTTTGAAGCAGAAGTGCTTTTTACCAGATTAATCTCCACAATTATTACTGAGGATTTCCAAATTAAACCTAAATATATTTTCGGATATAGCTTAGGTGAAACTAGCATGATGGTTGCTCAAGGAGTATGGAGTAATTTTTATGAAGTCAGTCACACATTTAATTCATCAGCTTTATTTGGAGACAGATTATCTGGTCCTAAAAATGCTGTCCGTGAGTATTGGGGACTACCAAAAACTGACATAGTTCCAGAAAATAAGTTATGGGCTAACTACGTTCTCATGGCTAGTCCAGCCCAAGTTAGAGAATGTTTAAAAAATGAAACTCACGTTTATTTGACACAGATTAATACAGCAGAAGAAGTATTAATTGCCGGAGAACCAGCCGCGTGTGAACGAGTAATTAAAACCCTGGGTTGTAATTCCTTTCCTGCTCCTTTTGATCATGTAATTCATTGTCAAGCAATGCAATCAGAATCTCAAGAATTGGAAAAATTATACACTATACCAGCGCAAAAAATACCCGGAATTAAGTTTTATTCTGCGGCTGAATATCAGTCAATTGAACTTGATAGCCAAGAAATTGCTCACAATATTGCTACAGGGTTATGTCAACAACTCGACTTTCCCCGCTTAGTTAATCGCGTTTATGGTGACGGGGCAAAAATATTTATTGAAGCTGGTGCTGGTGGTATTTGTTCACGCTGGATAGATAAAAATTTAGCTAATCAAGAACATCTTACCGTATCCCTAAACCGACGCGGTACAGATGACCATAGTTCCCTAATTAAAGCATTAGCAAAACTATTAAGTCATCAAGTCAAGTTGAATCTAGCTCCTTTATATAACCTATCCTCAGAAAATACCCAACAAAAAAAAGCTGCACTGAGGAAAGTTACATTAGGTGGTAGTTCCATGACTGCTGCAATTTTAAATGCAGAAAATCGCCAAATTTTTGCTAATAACCAAAAGCAAACAATTTCTACTCAGCCAGAGTATAAAATCATTAATTCTCTACAGACATCCGAGAAAATAGCACCCACAGAGATTTACCCTAAACCCCAACCAAAGCTACAAAAAAATACCATAAAAACGATCATGGAGAACGGTTTGGAATTGTCAAAGAAACTAAAATTCTTTGAGTCAACAAAAATCATTAAGCAAAACATAAATCAAGAATCTGGTGAAAAAATTAGCATGAATGATTTAAAAAAAGCTCAGTATCAAAACTTGAGTAACAATACTGCCAAATTAACTAAAACTCACACAAACTTCTTAGCAGCTAGACAGGATTTTAGTCAGCAAATGAGCGAAATTATTCAATTGCAACTAGCTTGCGCTCAAAACTTACTCAAGGAAGAGAAATAATTCACTTAGTGTTAAGTGTAAAACTCTTTTTTAACTAACCACAGAGGCACAGAGGACACAGAGGGAAGAAAAATGCTTAACTGAGACGTAAAAAGATTAATGCTCTTTCTCTGTACCTCTGCGTGAGCTAGATTCTTCATTTCACATCCTTTGCTTATAAATTGAGGAATAATTACCGTGACAACAATCGAGACGGTACTAAGTAAACATGATAATGGACTGGGTTTTTTCACCTGTAATCACCAAAACCAAATTTGGAAGGGTTCATTAGATTGTGTTAGCTTTGAAAAAAGTGCTATCAAAGATAAACTATTAACATCAGATAAACCTTGTTATATTATTAAAATAGCTGGGAAAATCGGTGCTACTAATGATGGTTATTTATCATCTGCTGATAATGCTTTATCTGGACAAGCAGAACTTTTAATATCACTCCCTCCCCTACGTTTACAACAACTTGGCGACCCTAGTTTTCTCGCCGCTTATGGTGTAAAATATGCCTATATGACAGGAGCAATGGCTGGGGGTATTGCTTCTGAAGAAATGGTAATTGCACTCGGAAAAGAGAAAATTTTAAGTTCTTTTGGTGCAGGTGGTTTACTTCCAGAACGCTTAGAAACTGCGATTAATACTATTCAAGAAGCGTTACCTAGTGGTCCTTATGCTTTCAATTTAATTCACAGTCCTAACGAACCAGCTATTGAACGCCGCGCTGTAGATTTATATCTGAAATATGGTGTCAGAACTGTAGAAGCATCAGCATTTTTAGACTTAACTCCTAATATCGTTTATTATCGAGTTGCTGGGTTAAGATTAAATGCAGCTAATCAAATTGATATCCGAAATAAGGTAATAGCTAAAGTTTCCCGTCGAGAAGTTGCCACTAAATTTTTACAACCAGCACCGGAACGAATTCTCAAAGAGTTACTTCAGCAAGGACTAATTACCGAATTGCAAGCTAATTTGGCTAGACAAGTGCCAATGGCTGATGATATTACCGTTGAGGCTGATTCTGGTGGGCATACAGATAATCGTCCTTTAGTATGTTTATTACCATCAATTGTTGCCCTCAGAGATGAAATTCAAGGGCAATATAATTACTCAGTTCCTATTAGAATTGGCGTGGCTGGAGGCATTGGTACACCAGAAGCAGCATTAGCTGGTTTTATGATGGGTGCTGCTTATATAATGACTGGTTCAATTAATCAATCTTGTGTGGAATCTGGCGCTTGTGAACATACTAAAAAGTTGTTAGCACAAGCAGAAATGGCAGATATGACAATGGCTCCCGCAGCCGATATGTTTGAAATGGGAGTCAAATTACAAGTTCTCAAACGGGGGACAATGTTTCCCATGCGAGCGCAAAAACTATATGAATTGTATCGCACTTACGACTCTATTGAACAGATTCCCTCAGCAGAAAAAGAGAAGCTAGAAAAACAAATTTTCCGTAAAAGTCTTGCGGAAGTTTGGGAAGGTGCAGCGGCTTATTTATCCCAAAAAAATCCTGAAAAATTGGGTAAAGCTGTTAATAATCCTAAATTGAAAATGGCTGTCATCTTTCGTTGGTATTTAGGATTATCTTCTCGGTGGTCTAGCACTGGTGAAAAAGGTCGGGAAGTTGATTATCAAATATGGTGTGGTCCAGCTATGGGTGGTTTCAATGACTGGGTGCGTGGTTCATATTTGTCAGAATATAATCAGCGTCATGTTGTTGATGTTGCTGACCAAATTATGAGGGGGACAGCATTTTTATATCGTAGTCACAGTTTAAAAATGCAGGGTTTACAAATGCCTACTTATTACAGTCAATATCAACCAATTCCTTCTACATTGGAGAAGTAAAAATGAGTTTAAAACAGTCTTGTACTTCTGAAAGTATTCAATCATTTCTAGTTTCCCATCTCGCGGAAGTTGTCGGAGTTGAAACCGCAGAAATTGATGTTGATGAAAACTTAGAAAATTATGGTTTGGATTCTGCTCAAGCCATGATGATCATTAGTAAATTAGAGGAATTACTAGGTTTTAAACCTTCTCCTATTTTACTTTGGCATTATCCTAATATTGCGGCACTTTCCCAACGATTGTCAGAAGAATCTAGTAATGGTTCTCAGCTACAAGATGCAGGTTCTGGAACAAATTCCCCTGTTAGTTTTGCTCCTCCTCTTCTAGATTTGGCTGCGGAAGCTGTTCTAGACCCCACTATTCAACCCATAGGCACTGCTGTTTCTGTTACTAACCCTAAAAACATCTTTTTAACCGGGGGAACAGGTTATTTAGGTGCTTTCATTATCAAGGAATTACTAGAAGTATCGGACGCAACTCTTTATTGCTTAGTCCGTGCTAGTAATTTGGAAGAAGGTAAAAGCAAATTAGAAAATAATTTGCAACAATATGGCATTTGGCAAGATCATTATAGTGGCAGAATTATTCCCATTATTGGGGATTTAGCACAGCCACATTTAGGAATTAATGGAGAACAATTTCAAAATCTAGCTGCTAATATTGATACTATTTATCATAGTGCAGCTTTACTGAATTATGTTTATCCTTACTCAGCATTAAAAACAGCTAATGTTTTGGGTACACAGGAAGTTTTGCGTTTGGCTTGTCAAACTAAAGTTAAGCCATTGCATTATGTTTCTAGTGTGGCTGTTTTTGAATCCAGTGCTTATGCTGGTAAGTTAGTTAAAGAAGATGATGATTTTCATGATTGGGAAGGTATTTTCCTCGGTTATTCCCAAACTAAATGGGTGGCAGAAAAATTAGTAAAAATTGCTGGTAGTCGAGGATTACCTATTACTATTCATAGACCTCCTTTAATTTCTGGAGATAGCCAAACCGGGATTTGTAATACCCATGATTTCATCAATTTGATGATTAAAGGTTGTCTGCAAATGGGTTCTTTCCCTGATGTAGATTATATGTTGGATATGTCTCCTGTTGATTATGTGAGCAAATCTGTTGTTTATCTTTCTCGACAAGAAACATCTGTAGGTAAAGCTTTCCATTTACAACATCCTCAACCTGCTTCTTTAAAATCTTTAGTTGATTGGGTGCGTTCTTTTGGATTTTCACTGAAGATGATTCCCTATGAAGAATGGCAAGCAGAGTTAATTAATAATGTCACTTCTCAAGACAATCCATTATATACTTTGCGACCATTTTTACTAGAACGTTGGTCTGATGAACAAATCACCATTCCTGATTTGTATTTACAAGCAAGAAGACCAATTATCAGTTGTGAAGCAACTCTAGAAGCACTCAAAGGCAGTTCCATTGTTTGTCCTCCCATTGATTCTCAATTGTTGATGACTTACACATCTTACCTAGTACAAACTGGTTTCTTAAGTCTTGCTTAATATCAATTTTTGGTTAAGCTGCATATAATTATGAAATCCAGAATTTATCCGTATTTATCCGCGTTCATTTGCGTTTATCTGCGGTCAATTATTCTGGAAATCTTATTATATGCAGCTTAATTTTTATTTGTTATAATGTAAGGGTGTTGGCACAATTTATCAATGCTAACTCCAGCTAACTCATCTTTCTTAAAATGAACATAAAACGTCAGGGAACAGTTTTGATTACGGGTGCAGCTAATGGTATCGGTTATCAATTAGCTCGTATTTTTGCTCATAATAATTATAATCTAGTCTTGGTAGATAGACTAGAAGAAAAAATCACAAAAATAGCTGTTGATTTTGCAGAAGAATTTGGAATTTCTGTTAAACCTATTATTAAAGATTTATCTATATCTACATCTCCTGAAGAAATTTTCACAGAATTACAAGAATCTGGTATTAAAGTTGATATTCTGGTAAATAATGCCGGATTTGGTACTTATGGGTTATTTAATGAAACTAATCTCAAGACTGAATTGGAAATGTTGCAGGTAAATTTAGTTTGTCTGACCCATTTAACTAAGTTGTTTCTCAAAGAAATGGTTAAACAAGGTCATGGCAAGATATTAAATGTTGCTTCTGCGGCTGCATTTCAACCAGGTCCGTTAATGGCGGTGTATTTTGCCACTAAGGCTTATATTTTATCATTTTCAGAAGCGATCGCTAATGAATTAGAAGGTACAGGTGTCACCGTCACAGTTCTTTGTCCAGGTTCAACTGCATCTGCTTTTCATGAAAGAACCGGCATGGCAGATTCTAAAATGCTGAAGGGGAAAAATATGATGGATGCGGAAACTGTGGCTCAGATGGGCTATGATGCGTTAATGAGAGGAAAGACAATTGTTATTCCTGGGTTTATGAATAAAATGATGTCAAAATGTGTGAGGTTTATTCCTAGAAAACTTGTCACAAAGATTGTCAGAAGTATGCAGGAAGAGAAGTAGGGGTTTAGGACTGCTGAACCGTCACAAAATTAGATCATGATAGAATCTTATTAATATCACAATTATTAACTCTGTGTTGATATTATGCAAACACAAACACGATACTACACACCAGAAGAATACTTAGAACTCGAAGAACAAGCAGAGTATAAAAGCGAATATCGGGATGGAGAAATTATAGCTATGACTGGAGGAACAACAAATCATAATAAAATAGCTCTTAATTTCGCAGCTTCCTTAAAATACGGATTAAGAAAGAAAAACTATGCCGTTTATATTGGTGATGTCCGCTTGTGGATACCGCGTTATCGTCAACATACATACCCTGATGTGATGATAATTCAAGGAGAACCTATTTATGCTACTGAAAATACTACCACTGTGATGAATCCTTTATTAATTGCTGAAGTTTCATCTAAATCAACTAGTAATTATGACCAAAGTGATAAATTCATGTATTATCGTTCTATACCTGAATTTAAAGAATATATTTTAATCAATCAATATCAATATCATGTCATGCAATATGTGAAAACAAATGATGGTAAATGGATATTCACAGAGTTAGAATCGGAATCAGACATTTTAACATTACAAACTATAGATTTTCAGATTGCTTT
The DNA here is from genome assembly GCF_017355725.1 of Anabaena sp. 54. Lineage (NCBI taxonomy): Bacteria > Bacillati > Cyanobacteriota > Cyanophyceae > Nostocales > Nostocaceae > Anabaena > Anabaena sp. 54. Next base: position 65,734 of record NZ_JAAVWA010000021.1, on the reverse strand, counting down.
AAGTGAAATATATGAACAGGTAAATTTTACCCAAAGCAATGAAAATCAAGAATAATCATAATGTATCTTTGATATCCTGTATTTGCTGTTACACTGATTTGCCGGGAAAAACTATTAAATATAGAATTTTGCATATGGTATTGCTGAATTGAGGTATGAAATTCCCAAGAGACTTCCAAGAAATAAATTATCCTAAGAAACGAACCACAGAGGCACAGAGTACACAGAGAGAGAATTTCTGCATCAGTTTTGGGACATTTTTTTATTTGGAAGTCTCCAAATTGAACCTTTAAAACTTTTACCTTTACGTCTTTGCGCCTTGACGTGAGACTAAAATTCATACCCTTAATTAGCAACGCCGAATTTTGGGCTTTGGTGAATGAAGGTATGATTTTCTCTCACGCAGAGGCGCAGAGTCCCGGAGAGTAAGAGTTTGAGAAATAGAATGTTTGATTTTCATACCTCAATTCAGCCACGTCCATAAGATATATAATAGCCGATTTTTATGTCGAAATATTAAGGAATATTGTATTTATATCAAAACCTGGAGCTACAAAGGAAATTCAGCCAAAAGTCCGTGATAGGATACTTTGGGAAAATATTCATAATTAGGAGAAAACCTTTGACACTACGGGTTGCTGTTGTGGGTTCGGGACCTGCGGGTTCATGCGCTGCCGAAACCCTAGCTAAAGCTGGGATTGAAACCTATTTGTTTGAGCGCAAGTTAGATAACGCCAAACCTTGTGGGGGCGCTATTCCCCTGTGCATGGTGAGTGAGTTTGACTTACCTCCGGCAATTATTGACCGTCGGGTACGGAAGATGAAAATGATTTCTCCTTCTAATCGTGAAGTTGATATCAATCTGATAAATGAAGAAGAATATATAGGAATGTGCCGCCGAGAAGTGCTGGATGGTTTCTTGCGGGACCGAGCGGCAAAATTAGGGGCAAATTTAATTAACGCCACTGTTCATAAAGTTGATATTCCTGGGAACAATACCGACCCCTATACCATTCACTACGTTGACCATACAGGGGACGGGGCGCAAGGCGTTACCAAAACCCTAAAGGTGGATTTAATCGTGGGTGCTGACGGGGCAAATTCCCGCGTTGCCAAGGATATGGGCGCTGGAGATTACAATTATGCGATCGCCTTCCAAGAACGCATTCGTCTTCCCCAAGACAAAATGGACTATTACAACGACCTCGCCGAAATGTACGTTGGCGATGATGTTTCCACCGACTTCTACGCTTGGGTATTCCCCAAACACGATCACGTAGCCGTCGGTACTGGCACAATGCACATCAACAAAGCCAGAATCAAACAATTTCAAACTGGTATTCGCGCCCGTGCTTCAGAAAAACTCGCCGGCGGTGAAATCATCAAAATAGAAGCACACCCCATCCCTGAACATCCCCGCCCCCGTCGCGTTGTCGGTCGCATAGCCTTGGTAGGAGATGCTGCTGGTTATGTTACCAAGTCCTCTGGGGAAGGTATCTACTTCGCTGCTAAATCTGGCAGAATGTGCGCTGAAGCCATTGTGGAAGCCGCTAACGGTGGGGCGCGGATTCCCACAGAACGAGACCTCAAAGTGTACATCAAGCGTTGGGATAAGAAATACGGACTCACCTACAAAGTGTTAGACATTCTTCAAAACGTCTTCTATCGTTCCGATGCTACCCGTGAAGCATTTGTAGAAATGTGTGATGATTTGGACGTACAAAAGCTAACTTTTGATAGTTATCTCTATAAAACTGTAGTTCCCGCTAACCCCTTCACCCAGTTAAAAATTACTGCCAAAACCATTGGTAGTTTAATTCGTGGTAACGCCCTTGCACCCTAAATATAGGAAATCAGAAGCCGGAAATTCGTTTCTGGGCTTCTTTTTTTGGGGTGCTTTCGCCTGTGTTCTACTCATTACAGGTTTTGTCAAAAGTGTCCGCACATGACAAAGATAGAAATAATTTTTATCCCTTGTTCCTTAAACTCGATAAAATTGTATTTATTTCCTTTCCTTTGATTTCAATAAACTCTAGCAGTTCTGCCGGTGTGCGGTTATCTTCCTCAGTTTTTACATGAGGATTCACAGCTTTTAAATCATATACAGCATTATCAATGGCTTCAGCTTGAGATTTTAACTCTCTTGCTTCCTTTTCCTGTTCTTTAACAGTTTTTTCTAGTTCTGTATATATTTCACTATCCTGCTGTTTAGCTTTTTTTAATGCTGTTAGTCTGTCTTTAAGTTCTCTAATTTCTTCCTCAATAACTGCGGCTTTTTGTTTGAAAGGTGCAGATTTTTCTTCAGCGACAGCTTTACGTTCAGTTATATCTATTGTCCAACTTCTTTCGCTGTCTCCTTGGGTGGGAAGTAAGCGGAAAAATTCATCAAAATGGGATTCTGTTAAAGGTGTGCGTTTCCCAACTTTAATATCAGAAAGATCATAATACCAAATTTTTTCGGTGGTTTCTCCCTTAGTGAAAAATAAAATATTAGCTTTCACACCTCCACCAGCAGCCACAAATGTTCCGGCTGGTAAACTGATGATACACCAAAGATTACAATTTTCTAAAAGATTGCGTTTTGTGGAAACAAATGCAGTTTCATTAGTTCTAAATAAAATCCCTTCATCTAATACTATACCGCAGCGTCCGTTAGATTTGAGGCTTTTAAAAGCGTGTTGTAAAAATAAGGCTTGGGTAGCACTGGTTTGATAATCAAAACCTATTTGCGCTTCTTTACTTTCTTTACCACCGAAGGGCGGATTCATTAAAATAACATCATGTAAATCTGGTGCATTTGTAAATAAACCTCCATAGGTTTCGCTTTCTGTTAAGGTGTTTCCGTGCCAGATATGGGGTTCATCAATTCCATGTAATACTAAATTAGCGATCGCAATGGGGTAAATTAAATTATCTTTTTCCCGTCCATAAAATGTCTTGCGTTTGAGAATTTCTAAATCTTTTGAGGTAATTTGTCCACCATTTTGACTTCTGATATGTTCATAAGACTGGGCTAAAAATCCACCTGTTCCCAGTCCCGGATCATAAACTGTTTCGCCTATTTTCGGATTAATAACTTTTACCATCACCGAAATAATGGGACGAGGTGTAAAGAATTGTCCGCCGTCGTTACCTTTTTCACCCATTCTCAATAGTAACCCTTCAAAAACTTGAGAAAGGGGAAAAATGAAGTTAATATTTACTGTTGCATTGCTGATTTCATGGACTTTATCTAAAACATCAAGCAGGTTTTTTTGAGTGTCTATTCTGACTCTTTCTACCCCGGATAAAACTTGGCTAATTACTTTTTGTCTGGGGGTAGAATTTTCATGATCTTTGAGTTGTTTGAGATGGGGAATTAATACTAAATCTACCCAGACTTTGAAGGGTTCAGATAAATTAATTCCACTTTCTCTAAATTTATCTAGTTCTTCAACTTCCAGGGTATGATCTGTGATTTGTTTGCGTTTCCAACCTTGTGGACGTTGTTTTTCATCTAGCTTAAATAGAGATTCATCATAAGTTGCAGCCCAGTCACGCCAACGGTAAGGACTTTCTAAGGATGGGGTAAAATTTATATCTAATGCTTCGGCATTTTCGGCTTCTTTTTGTTCTTGTTCATCAAGAATACGTAAGAATAAAATCCAGGTTAATTCGGGGATATATTGCAGCGCACCGGCGCAATTTGAGCGGCGAATTATATCACAAATACTATATATATAGCTGTCTAGGCTTTGTTGGCTGGAATATTTTTGATTGTTAGTTTTTTTGCTGGTTTTTGGCATAGATTTAATTAATATTTGGGTTTGTTTCTCATGCAAAGGTTATTATATAGTGATCTTCTCTATTTTAATAAATCTTTTTTAATGAACCACGAAGACACGAAGAACACGAAGAGAAGAAAGAGAAAAAAGAGAAGTTTTTACAGGTTTTTGGGATTTTTTATAGTTCACCGTTGAGTGCTTGGCGAAGAAATGCGGCTGGTAGTTTGTTGATGGTTTCTAATTGTTGTTCTAGGGTTTTACATAATCGTTCTGTTTCTGTTAATTTTTCAGTTAATGTTGTAACTATGTATTTTTGTTTATCAAGCTTTGGAATAGCAGCTTCTAAATCCTCAACCTTAGACACACTTAGTGTATGCAAACCAGTTGTTGTTTGTGCCTTTTCTATCATTTGAGTTTTACCAATGTCGCTATTAAGGTAGAGACTTATAAATTCTGGATCTACTTTTTCTATGTCTAGACGAACGCGGATAATATGATTTTGATGAATACAGTCTTCAATTTCGCCACGAAAAATAGCATTACGTCCAATATGATCTACACTGCCATTACCTTCTACAATTAAAATGTCTCCCCACTTTAATTGGTAGCGAGAAAGTTCATTAGATGTTATCTCAAATCTTTCAATATCTGATATGTCCAGCCAACCACGTTGAACGTTACGGACTGTTAGATATGGACGGTGGAAATTTTGAGGAGTACGATTTTTAGTTTTTTGAATTCCACCAGACACCCATGCTAAATCTCGCAATTTTTTTCTTTCCCACTTTTGTGCTTCTGGACTATTGAAAACATCACGGAGATAAGCTGAGGTTAATTCTTTTGCTGCTTCTAATTGCGCGATCGCATTTTGTCTAGCTTTCTCCACAGTTTCCATCTGTTCATTCAAAATAGCAGCAATTCTCTTTTGTTCATCTAGTGAAGGAAGGGGAATGAGAAGACGTTCAATAAACTCTTTTTGTACTCCAGTCTGACCAGCAGAACGTTGAGATTGAGAAGTAACGACACTTTGTATGTGAGATTCTTGCAACAAATAATATAAATAGTCTTTTTGCAGATTTTTTTTTGGTATTGTCTTAATTAGAGCAACATTATAAGCACCTGATAGACCACGCAAAATTTGAAATATTGGTGGTCCATAGCGACCTATCATTACATCACTTTCATCAAAAGTTCGTTTTGCTTCTTCTATAGGTATATAAACATCAAAACTTGAGCATTGGTTTGAGAACAGAAGTGTTGAATGTTAGGAAAAGATTAAAAAAAAGTACCATAATTTGATACAATCTAAAAAAATCTAGATAAAGAATTATCAAATTATGCGCTTAAAGAATTTCCCAGAAGTGGTCAAAACAATATTGAAACCATTGCCCAAAAAAGATTATCCAGTTCTGGACACATTTTCATTTGTATCAGTGTGGTTACAGTATGTCATGGATAAAAGTATAGTGAGTATGAGAGATTTATTTCAAAGACTAAATAATCAAGGGATAGATTTAAAAATATCAAATTTTTCCAAGGCAAGTAAAAAGAGAGATACTCAAGTATTTTTGGAGATAATAACTGAATTAAACAATCAACTGAGAAAGAAAAAAGGAAAGGAAGAAACCCAAGCATTATTTCCTATAGATTCAACAATTATTACATTAACAAGTAAATTATTATGGAGTCAAGGATATCATCAAGTAAAACTATTTTGTGGGTTAGATAGTTTGACATCAGAAGTTGGTGGAATGGTGATTCATTTTGGGCAAGGACATGACCATAAATATGGACAAGAAACAGTAGAAGCAATTCCGTCAAAAGGAGTAGGGATAATGGATAGAGGATTTGCATCCTCCGAAAGAATATCTGAATTAAAACAACAAAAAAATAAAGCTTTTGTCTTAAGAATTAAAAATAATGTCACTTTAGAAATGCTAGAAAATGGTAATTGTAAAGTTGGCAAAGATGAAAGAGAAGTGGAAATTAGAGTAGTAGCATTTTGTGATATAGAAACTAAGAGTGAATTTCGTTTAGCAACAAACTTATTAAATGAAGGAGAAGAGCAAGTTAGTAATCAAGAGATTATGGAAATTTACATACAAAGATGGCAAATTGAATTGTTATGGAAATTCTTAAAAATGCACCTCAAGTTAGACAGACTTATGACAAAGAATGAGAATGGAATTAGAATTCAGATAATGTGCTGTTTAATCGCTTATTTGATATTGCAACTAATAGAAATACCGCAAGAATTTGGCAAAACTTTATTAGATAAGCTCCGTTATCTTCAGTCCTATATGTGTCAGGAAATAAGTTATGTTCATTGGTTTAGAAAACTTATTTGGATAAGATGAAAAATAGCACTTATAGGCTAAGTTTATTTCAATATGTAAAGTTTTATTACGCTATTCAACATTTCTGGTTTGAGAATTATTGGAATCAACCACAGCAGCATTAGCCCCAAAAACATTTTTAAACGCCTTTGATGCTTGTTCTCTCAGTTCAACTCGATCACATACAAACAGTGCCTTTACTCGTTGTCCAGTATCCGCAATTCGTTTTAATAAATGTACCGCAATCCGAGTTTTACCTGCTCCTGTAGCTAAAGATAATAAAGCCCTTTTCGGATTACCTGTTACCTCACAACGGGTTATTTTTTCTAATACCGCCCGAATCGCTGCATCTTGATAATATCTAACAGTTGCATCACCTGTTACATAAGGAGTTAATAAAGGTTGTGCAGCCGGATGATCTAATTTAAAACCCACCCATTTTTCATATCGTAACCGCAGATTTTCTCTATCTGGAAATTTCGATAATGGTTGAGGATCAGAAGTAATTCCCGTCATCCGATCAAATTCTATAAAGCGATGTCCATTAGTAGAAAAAACCACAGGAACATGAAGCCTTTCCGCATATACTTTAGCTTGTTCTAGTCCCAAACTAGGGGAGAATTTAGCGGCTTTCGCTTCAATTACTGATACATTAATCGCCTGTTTTTTCAGAATAATTTGCAGCCGTAAAACAATATCTGCTCGTCCTCTTTTGCGTTTAGGTAGCCCATTGACAATGACAATAGCTCCTGCTGTCACTTCTCGCTTAATAAAGTTTTCTTTCCAACCTATTTGATAAAGTCCTGGATTGATTAATTTAGCGATGGTTTCAGCTTCATTGAGATCATGATCGTCAAAAATTTCCTCACCCAGCACAATAGTTACCCTTAGTGATCACTTGATATTTGATATTAACCCCTGATAAATAACATCTAACCACACAGGAATCACAGCCTTACCTTCATCTAGGGATGCGATCGCAAACCACACACAAGGAATCGCTTCACGTCAATGCTGACAAAATAAAGGGATAATGATTCGTTATTCCCTCAGTGCAGCATAGTCTATAACCAGCAGCTATGCCCACTTTTTGAATTTCTCAAATGGTGCAAAATTCGGCAATGTGGTTTGATTGTTTGTTCTACAGCTATTTTTGATATTCTGAAATTTAAAAATATTTATTGAATGATATGGGTACTGAATAAAAGTCAATACTAAAAATAGTAATTTACTTACTTGCATCTTGAATTAATTCTGTGATTTTTTCAATAATATTTTGAGCTATTTTCAACGAAAATTTCACCTCTTTCTCTAAAGTATATATAGTGTCATCATAATCTGCTTTATTTCTAGATTGCCTAAGCCGACCTAAATCATTTCCTATTTCTATCATTTTTTTATTTTTTGATTTATTACATCTAAATTCATCTGCCACAAATTGGTGTTCATTGATATCACCAGTTCTGGCTTTTGACAATCTTGGCTCATGTAAAACATCTCGTAAATAATTTCTAGCTATACAAAAGGCAGCATAATAGGCTCTACTTATAGATGAACGTAGTTTTGCTTCAGATATTGTGGGTTTAGAATCTGTTTCTGAATCACTAGAAATGGTAGAATTTATATCAGCTAGTTCTTTGGCTAGTTCAAGATATTCAGCCCAATTAAATTTCATCAAAACTAATATTAATTTCTAAATCATTACCGAACTTAAAAGAGACATCTAACCACCAACTGTTATCCAGCATTTTTAATTTATCAAATGCTTCATCTACATCAAGGTTAGTGTGAATATCAATAATTAATTTTTGCCAACCAATAATTTCTGGATCATAGGCAACCCTCAGTACACTTTTTTCATTATTAAAAATATTTTTGATTTGTTCATGAGCTTCTATTAATAAATGAATTAAATTTGTTTTTTCATGCAAATATTTCAATATTTCTCCTGGATGAATCAAAGTGTATAGATTTTTAATTTCACTGAAAAAATTATTTAATAAAGGAACAGAACTATTATTAATTACGTGATTAGATATGTCTGTTGAAAAATAAGAACCTGCTAATAAGTTAGTTTGTATGCTTTCTATGGAAGGATTTGTACGGTGTTCATTCTGATTTTTGTCTCTATATAACAAACAAGCAGCTAACTCTACTGTTTCATTTTCTATATCCCAGTATATTGGAGATGGATTAAGTTTTAGTTTATTGTTTGTAGATAGACCAAGTGAGAAATGGCTGTGAACATTTCTCTCTAATGCCTTTAATTTATTTCTCCTATTATCAATGTGAAAATTACCATTGTTAGTCATTATTCAAAACTCCTTAATAAATCACCATCAACTAATGTGAAAAACCAATTATGACAAACTGAGTGAGCATTTTCCAGCCATTTATCTAAGTTGGCAGGAATTTCCGGTAAATCAGGTGCAATTGATTGAATAGTAATTTCCCATATTAAAGCATCACTGGGTAAATTTGTCTGATTATCCAACTTTTGCCCTTTAACAATTCTGAAATTTACAATTCCTTTAGGATTTTCAGAGTTAAAGGCAAATTGTAAATCTAATTGTATGGGATTATTTTTTACTAATGTCTTCTCGAAAAGTAAAGGATTCAAATTTAATTCTATTTTCATTCTATTTTTTAAAAATTCATAAAATTCATTTTCTTTTAAGTTTAAATCTATAGCATCAATATATTTTAATATGAGATGACGTGGACGAAATTTATCTTTACTTGGATGCACTATATACAAATTATCTACAACTTCAATGATTCGTTTTTTGAAATCTTGCCAAATATAATTTTCTGTATCATTAACTGTTAAAATTCCATTACCTAATTGTACTAGAGGCCAACCTTGATTACTCTTGAATCTATGTTTAATAATACCTTCTGCCATTTGCTCAGGAATAGAAGCAAAGGGCAATTGTTCATATACGGGATAATTCTCATTTATTCTGTCAAATAATCTGCCAAGTATTAGTTGAGTATTAGGATCACCACCTATTAATTGTGGTTGTTCTACATACCATCTAATCTCAAATATTGCCTCGACAAGAGGTTTGTTTGTTAAGTTTTCTAGGGTCATTTTTAAACTATGGTTTCTTACACTCTTTTATCTTAACTTACAAGGCTAATTATCTTGCATATTTTATTAACCATATATTGTCAGTACAGTAGGCGATCGCATCCTGAACAGTTTAAAGTAAAGTGTATCTGCTTTATATATAAGAGTCTTAGTTTTTTCCTAGCTCCAGAGATAAATGTTGATAAATAACATCTAGTCAGACAGGAATTACAGCTTTACCTTTATCTAGGGAAGCGATCGCAAACCACACTAACAAAAGAGAATATGTGTTTAAGAATAAAGGCCAGCAGTTGGATTTGAACCTACGACCTTCCGATTACAAGTCGGATGCACTACCACTGTGCTATGCTGGCGGTTTGGGTAAGAACGTTTTTAATTGCCTCACCGATTTCATATTATAGCATAGGCATATCATTTGTCTAGAGGGTAAACAAAATATTTTTCCAGTTGCCAAGAATCAGTAAAACTAGCGGACGTGCTGTAGATTGATGCAAAAATATTTGGTACAGTGCAATTGGAGTATTCCTGGTGACACGGCTATACCAAAGCGCAGGAACATTTGTTCTTTAGAGATAATCAAGCATGGCAGCATTGATAGGCAGAGATTTATTAAGTCTAGCGGATCTGAGTTCTGAGGAACTGCAAGAACTTCTGGAATTGGCTACTCAACTCAAGTCAGAAAAACTGAAGTTGCATTGTAACAAGGTTCTAGGTTTGTTATTTTCCAAAGCTTCAACACGCACTAGAGTCAGTTTTACAGTCGCAATGTACCAACTGGGCGGACAGGTAATTGATCTGCATCCTAATGTCACTCAGGTGAGTCGAGGAGAACCTATCCAGGATACTGCTAGGGTGTTAGATCGTTATTTGGATGTTTTAGCAATTCGTACCTTTGCTCAACAGGAGTTGGAAACTTTTGCCAAATATGCGAAAATTCCTGTAATTAATGCCCTCACGGATTTAGAACACCCCTGTCAGATATTGGCAGATTTACTCACCATTCAAGAAAAATTTGGCAGTTTGGCGGGTTTAACATTAACCTATGTCGGTGATGGGAATAATGTCGCTAATTCCCTGATGTTGGGTTGTGCTTTGGTGGGAATGAATGTCAGAATCGCTTTTCCGTCAGGATATGCCCCAGATGCAGAAATTGTAGAAAAAACTAGGGAAATAGCTAATAAAAAAACTGAAGTTATCTTGACTCACGATCCTGAAGCAGCAGCAAAAGGTGCATCCGTACTTTATACTGACGTTTGGGCAAGCATGGGGCAAGAAACACAAGCCAATAATCGCTTCCCTGTTTTTCAACCTTATCAAATTTCACAACAATTATTAAGTCTTGCAGATCCAGAAGCAATTGTTTTACACTGCTTACCAGCCCATCGCGGTGAAGAAATTACTGAAGAGGTAATTGAAGGTTCACAATCACGGGTTTGGGATCAGGCAGAAAATCGCCTCCACGCTCAAAAAGCTTTACTTGCAAGTATTCTTGGGGCAAAATAACAGTATTGGTAATGGGTAATGGGTAATGGGTAATGGGTAATTAGTGAAATTATTATCTGTTCCCTATTCCCTATTAGTTACTAATTACCATAAATTTTTAATAAAAGCTTGTTAAGGGAAGAATTTTGTAGTACCAATGTTCTAGGGACATTTATTATTTACTTCCCAAAAAAATTATGGAACGTCTCACAGAACCCCAAAAAGAACTATACGAATGGTTGGTAGAATATATCAGGTTGAATCAACATTCTCCATCAATTCGCCAAATGATGGAAGGGATGAATTTGAAATCTCCCGCACCCATTCAAAGTCGGTTAGAACATTTACGCAATAAGGGCTACATTGGCTGGAATGAAGGCAGGGCAAGAACTTTGCGGATAGTTCATCCTGTTAAACAAGGTGTACCAATTTTAGGAACTATTGCCGCTGGTGGTTTAATTGAACCGTTCACTGATGCGGTGGAACATTTAGATTTGGCTAATTTATCATTACCTCCTCAAAGCTATGCTTTACGGGTCGCGGGGGATAGTATGATTGAGGATTTAATAGCAGATGGTGATGTCGTATTTTTGCGCCCTGTAGCCGAACCAAATCAATTAAAAAATGGAACTATCGTCGCGGCAAGGGTGGAAGGACATGGAACAACTTTAAAACGATTTTATCGCCATGATGATCTTGTCACCCTTAAACCTGCAAATCGTAATTATCACCCGATAGAAGTATCAGCAATGCAAGTAGAGGTACAAGGTTCTTTGGTGGGTATTTGGCGTAATTATAACTAAAGGATGTCATTTGGAGACTTCCAAATAAAAAAATGTCCCAAAACTGATGCAAAAATTCTCTCTCTGTGTACTCTGTGCCTCTGTGGTTCGTTTCTTGGGATAATTTATTTCTTGGAAGTCTCTTGTCAGTTTGTAGGGGTAAAATGCAATGCTCATGAGTGTCAACTTAAGCTGCAAATGGCTCATCTGTAAGCTGCCACACCCGCCCAGAAATGAATTTCCGGGCTAATAGCCAAAGTGTACTAAAGTAGACTGATAGCAAAGCGTAACGTAAGCCATAGATTCTTCAAATTATTTAGTCATCTTTAGATGACTTGAGCTATTAGCAAGGAACTTAAGTTCCTTGCGGAACTAAGGTTTTACTTTACTCCTACTAATAATTACCAATTTATGTACCTAACGCAAAATGCAGTACCGAAATTGCCTACTTTTAAGCTCAAGTTACCTTATGCGGGTGAGAAAAAAGGCAGTTATCAAATTAATAAATCATTACCGGGATGTCCAAAAATGCCTTTATCTCTGCAATTGCGGGGATATCAACGCCAAGCTGTGACTAGCTGGTTTGCTAATCATGGTAGGGGGACATTAAAAATGGCTACTGGTAGTGGTAAGACTATTACTGCATTAGCGATCGCTTGTGAATTGTATCAGCAAATTGGTTTACAAGTCTTGTTAGTGGTGTGTCCCTATCGTCATCTTGTCACCCAATGGGGCAGGGAATGTGAGAAATTTAACTTACAGCCGATTTTAGCATTTGATAATTTACGCAGTTGGCAAAGTCAACTTTCTACGCAAATCTATAATTTGTCTGCTGGTTCTCAAGATTTCGTCACGGTAATTACCACTAACTCGACTTTAATTGGTGATGGTTTTCAAACACAACTTAAATATTTTCCACCAAAAACATTGATTATTGGCGATGAAGCCCATAATTTAGGCGCACCAAAACTAGAAGAAAGTTTACCCCGAAAAGTTGGTTTACGTCTAGGTTTATCAGCCACACCAGAAAGATATTTTGATGATGATGGTACAGAATCTTTATTAGATTATTTTGGGAATATTCTTCAACCTGAATTTAGTTTACAGGATGCAATTTCTCAAGGTGCATTAGTTCATTATATCTATAATCCGGTGTTGGTAGAATTGACGGAAACTGAGAGTATCGCTTATTTAAAATTAACCAAAAAAATTGGGCGTTCTCTTCTTTATCGAGATCGAGATATGGGGGAAGCAGGAGATTTTGAAGACAACGAAGATATCAAATCATTATTAATGCAAAGAGCGCGGTTAATTGGCACAGCAGAAAATAAATTAATAGCATTAAAAGAATTAATGTCAACTCGTCGAGAAACCACCCATACACTCTTTTATTGTAGTGATGGTTCTCAAGAAATCGGACAACGTTATTCTCTGCGTCAACTCAAAGCCGTTTCTCAACTTTTGGGAGGAGAATTAGGTTATAAAGTCAGTACCTACACAGCAAATACTTCTTTAGAGGAAAGAGAAACTTTACGCCAGCAATTTGAAAGTGGAGAATTACAGGGTTTAGTCGCAATTCGCTGTTTAGATGAAGGTGTAGATATTCCCGCAATTCAAACCGCAGTTATTTTATCAAGTTCAGGAAATCCCCGCCAATTTATCCAACGTCGGGGACGGGTTTTACGTCCTCACCCTGGCAAAGAACGGGCAACGATTTTTGATATGATTGTTTTACCGCCAGATTTGGATAGAGAAACTATTGAAGTGGAACGAAATTTATTAAAGAAGGAATTACGGCGGTTTGTGGAATTTGCAGATTTAGCTGATAATGCTGGAGAAGCGAGGATGAAGTTATTGGCTTTGCAAAAACGATATGGGTTATTGGATATTTAATGTTATGCGGATTTATCAATAGTTATTGACTTTATGTACCAAAAAAGGTACAATATGGTGTAGCATCAAATCTAATGTATGTATTTGTTGAGTAAAGGTATACAGAATACCTAATTCTAACTTATACATTTAATTAGGTTAGATGTATGACAGATAAAAGAGTTCCGGCTGAATTTTATAGAAACGAGAATGGTACTGAACCAGTCCGTGATTGGTTAAAAAGTTTACTTAAAGAGGAAAGATTTTTGATTGGTGCTGATATCAAAACAGTTGAATTTGGTTGGCCAATTGGAATGCCAACCTGTCGGCCAATGGGTGACGGATTATTTGAAGTGAGAACAAATTTACCACAAAATCAAATTGCTCGTGTATTATTTTGTTTTTATGAAGGTAAAATGATATTGCTGCATGGCTTCATTAAGAAAAGTCAGAAAACTCCAAAAAAGCAATTGGAATTAGCCTTGAAACGTAAACACACATTGGAGGCATAAACTATGATACAGAATGCGTATATTGGTTCTTCTTTTGATGATTTTTTGGAAGAAGATGGAATGTTAGATGAAATCAATTTAATAGCTATTAAAAGAGTGATTGCTTGGCAGATTAAAGAAGCAATGGCTGAGAAAAATCTTACTAAAACAGCAATGGCTGAGAAAATGAAAACAAGTAGATCATCTGTTGATAGACTTTTAGATCCTGATAATTCTTCTATTACTTTAGAGACAATTGATAAAGCTGCTAGAGTTGTTGGTAAGAAAATCCGTTTTGAATTAGTAGATACTGTTTAAAAAATAGTGTTAGGTTAAGCAAAAAAACAACCTCCGGCTTTTTGGATCAAAACATTATTTTATGTTTATTCTTGATCTTCAGGGTATAGGACATAATCTACATCTTCTTTTTGGAATTTATTCGTAAGCAGTAAGCTGATTAATTTTTTTCTGTTAGGTCCCGGATGAATTTTGATAGAGATACGTTGTTCACTTGACATCTTTTGAGTTATCCCTGTTCTGTCAGAGTAGGGATATATAACAATAATCAATAGTTATTGAATTTGTGTACTAGAAAAGGTAAAATATAGTCACTTATTTTACATCAGGGTATTGTATGCAAACTCCATCAAATCTGTTATTTTCCAAGTTCCAACCCCAAGAATTTAATCAACTATGTCAAGAAATTTCTAATGTGTTTGAAACCTCTCCAGCCGAATTAGCAGAACTATACAAAAAAATTCATGATAACTTTCACATTGACGGCTGGCCAAAACAATTCACAGAAAGGAATTTCTTCAAATCTCAGGACGAAAAATTTCATAATGACTACTATCAAAAATCACCTGTGATTGCTGTTGACTTACCTAGTCTCATGGAACTGAAAAACGATTCTGTTAATAAACCAACAATTGCTGTTATTGCTCAAGATCCTTACGGTAAAGACCTTTGTCAAGATGTAATAGTTGGTACACCTTTTGGGCTACATCATAAAGATTCCCGTGAAAAATATCCTCCTGAAACAGTATTTTATTTTGAAATAATTTATAATCTGCTTGAGGAACTGAATTGTAAGGTATATTTAACTGATGCTTACAAGATATGGGTTGGGGATCATACAAAGCAAAAAATAGAGAGAAGACGACTGCGAATAAAAGATCGACAAAGATTTATTCAACTGTTAAAGCGGGAATTGAATATAATTAATCCAGTTGGATTAATTACTTGGGGTAAAGAAGCCAAAGATGCGGTCAATCAAATAAACTTAGGAATTAAACATAAATATTTTCCTCATCCATCAGGTAGTAATGGTGCTGAGTGGAAAAAGATAATAGATGGTCGCATAACTCACGAAAATAAATTAAAGTTCTATAAAGAAAGCATTAAAAGCATTAAAAAACAATGGGAAATATAAAACTACATAGCACTAAGAAGGATTACTATAGTTGATTTATCGTTATCTTTTGGGAAGAAAAAGTTTTACTTTATTGGATAATAATACAATAACTAAAAATTAATCTTCTTCCCAAAAAAACAAAGATTCAAGTTTACCAGATTCAGTAAAGGTGATTGCAGCTATTAAACATTGAGGTAAATTAACACAAACTTTCTCAGCATAATTCCCCGCTTGTCCACCAACAATTAATTTTGGCTCATTATCAGAATTCACACTATTATTTTTAGCATAGACATCTGATTTAGCTATTTCATAATTAACCGGATATAAGAGAGAATAAAAAACCTCATCATCTAAGGTTGCAGTAACAATATATTTACCAGCATTACCACCACCAATCATCATATAACTCTCGTCGTCTACTTCTAAACTGACTAAAGTTTTAGTATTACCATCTAAATCACAAATAGCTGTTTTAATTTGTTGCAAATTTGGATTTTCAATGAAGTTTTCTTCATTTCTGTTTCCCGTCCAGTTGTCTGTATATAATTTTGATACAAACATTATTGCCTCCTTGACTTTGCGGTAAGTAAACTACCCTATCTTCCCTTTTACCCAAGTGCGGAAAGATTTCAACAAAGCAATTTCACCCATAGTTTTACTTTGCTGGATAAATCTATTCATATCCCCAGCAGAAACTAGAGGAAAAGTCATACTAAACTTAATTTCAATATATTGATTTTCCACCAATTGATAAAACTTCAAAACTTCACCGTCATATCTCCAAAGTTCAGCCACACCTAAAGCCGCATAAATATTAAACTTATTCACAGAACTGCTAGTAATATCAATTTCAACTGCTAAATCTGGAGGAGGATCTATTTCTAAATTTAAAGTTTCCTTACCTCTCATAACTGCTTCATTTTGGATATAATAGCAACTATCTGGTTCTATTCCCTTTGCAAAGAGTTTACGTTTTAATGTTGTAGAACCAGCGCTTCTAAGTTCTATATCTAATTCTTCAGCTAAGGAAAATATCAATCTGTCAAATTGAATTTTTGGATTTTCGTGTTCAAATAGTGGAGTCATAATTTCTAAAGTACCGCAGTCATAAGCAAACCGAGAACCCCTATCCTCACCTGTATCTCTTAACAAGGCTTCAAAGGTTTCCCAGCTAACGTTATATAAAACCGTTCTTTGTTCAGCAGTAATTGACTCCGGAAGCATATACAATACCTATTCCATCACGATACTAGATAAAATACTGAGAATTTTACTGATATTATTAATATAATAATCTGTCAAGTCAATTTCTACCACTTGATTAATCAGGTTTAAAAATTCCAGTTATACTCAAAACTGCTAGTACCGCAAGGCGGAAGTCAAAAGTCAAAAGTCAAAATGAAGACAGTATAGGCTTTTGGAGGATTTAGAATGGTTGGTTTATTTACGCCGTTTTGTACTAGAAGCTGGACTTTTTTATCATACAAAGAACAAGGTTCAAAGCCTCTCCAGTATTAAATATTATTCCTTTTCCCTCTCCTCTTAGGAGAGGGTTAGGGAGAGGTGCAAAGGAGAGGTTTACCAGAGGGGTTTCATATTTGGTTAAACCATGAACCGATTGCAGTATAGTAAGTAGTGAGACAGAATTAATTACACAATGTCATTGCGTAAACGTTGCGTGGCGTTAGCCATATGGAACGAAGTAAAATGAAGCAATCGCAAGGGTTGTGATTGCTTCCCTTCGCTCGCAATGACTGTAAATTTTTAATCGAAAACGGCAGGGACAATTGTTGGGGTGACGCTTTGTGTTCAGTCCTGACCTTGGGTATACTACTATTGCTGATGCCTAAACTCGTCAAAAACCGACTACCCCAACTACATTTTTCTTGTTTCTTTTTTGGTGGTTTATATCGCTCGCAAAAGCCTTTGTAGCGTTTGGCACAGTCATCTAATCTGCTGACAAACTTTTTGATATCCTACGATCCACTTTTCCCAAACTAGCCAAGTATGAATTATCAATTGACAATTGACAATTGATAGCTAACTGTGCAAAATTAATTGAATATTTTAAATGTTGGGTTTCCTTGCGTCAACCCAACCTGCACAAAGTGTGTTATTTCATAAAATGTCAGGGTCAATATTCAATTCTCTGAGTTTGGCAGCTAAACGTTCTGCAAGTTGTGTTTGTTGTTCTGCGAGTTGTGTTTGTTGTTCTGCACGTTGTGTTTGTTGTTCTGCGAGTTGAGCCTGTTGTTCTGCACGTTGAGCCTGTTGTTCTGCAAGTTTGGTTGCTTCTTCTGTGAGTTGAGCTTGTTGTTCTGCACGTTGGGTTGCTTGTACCCCATATTCTTCTGGTGTTAGCATTAACTGTCCTTCTGGCAGAAAATAACGCAATTTACCGTCATGGACACCTAAATATAAATTTAGCTGCTGACTCCATAATAAACCTTGAGGATTAGGTTCTATGGGTTGATATGTTCCACCAAACAAGATAAAACCAGCAAATTCTAAATTTTGCGGATTAAACCAGAAATATTCAGGTGTGCGGAAAATATCTTGATAAATTTGTTTTTTTAACCCTTTATCAGTGGAAACAGTGGAGGGAGAAAGCAATTCTATAATTAAGTTAGGATATTTACCATCTTCCTCCCAGACTACCCAATTATTGCGATCGCGGTTTTCTGTATCCAGCACTAGGAAAAAATCTGGACCACGAAAATCTTTGGTTTTAATTTGCCGAGGACTGTAATAAATAGTCATGTTCCCAGCAACAAAATAGTCATTAATTTTATTTATATCTCGCCACCACCAATTGAGACATTGGATTAGTAGTAGCATTTGTTGTAGATGTAAAGATGATTCCAAAGGGGGTTCGTCACTTTCTAGATTACTTGGTGGAAATATTACATCCAAACCGGGTTCAATATTTTGGGTGACGGTCATAGCTGCAAGTTAGTGGAGGATCTATTTTTATGGTAACAGATACTCAAAAAAGTTGTCATCCTCATATTTTACTGCCCATTATTGTGGAAAATTCAATTTCTCAGCCTCTCATTGTTAATGGTTACAAATATCAACATTTACGTTGTTCTTTTAATCCTGTTAATCCTTAAATCCTGGAAATCCTGATTCTGACAATTAAATTAAATCAGCACGAGGTTTAAAGGTTTCTATTTCTCGCAATTTTTCATAAAGTTCCCGTTCTTGGGGAGTAATATTTTTGGGAGTTACTATCTGAATTTCTACCAGTTGATCACCTCGTTGACCGCTTTCACTAGGGTAGCCTTTATTACCAAGACGGAATCTTTGTCCAGACCTGACACCAGGGGGAATGGTCATTTTCACTGGACCATCAAGGGTAGGTGCTTCAACTTGTCCGCCTAATGTTGCTTCACTGGGAGTTACAGGGACTTGACAGAAAATGTTAGCCCCTTCCAGCTTAAACAAAGGATGAGGATCAACGGTAATTTTCAAGTATAAATCACCACCACTAATTCCTTGATTTCGTAAGCGGATGGTTTGTCCTGTCACCATAGCTGGGGGCATTGTCACTTCGAGCGATCGCCCGTCCTCTAACCTTATTCTCTCATTCCCACCTTGATAAGCTTTTTCCAATGGTAAAGTTAATCTGGCTTCGATATCCCTGCGAGTGCTACGGGGTGGAGTATTGACAGTATATGCCACTTTAGTTCTAGGAGTGCGAAAGGGGTCGCTAGTGGTGGTGCTTCCCGGACTATTTTTAG
Source organism: Anabaena sp. 54 (assembly GCF_017355725.1). NCBI lineage: Bacteria > Bacillati > Cyanobacteriota > Cyanophyceae > Nostocales > Nostocaceae > Anabaena > Anabaena sp. 54. The sequence goes on along the minus strand of NZ_JAAVWA010000021.1, from coordinate 46,753 downwards.
GATCTTTACGGTTGCTGACACCAATCACTTGATTGACAAAACTTTCAAAATCGTTGAATTGGCTGGGGTCTACATCCTGACTAGAACGCCCGTTAGGACGGCTATCCCAACCTTTAGGCTTGGGAGTTTGTTTATTGCCAGCAAAGCCGTTTTGTTGCCAATAGCGGCTAAATTGGTCATATTGCGATCGCCTGCTAGAATCGGAAAGGATTTCATAAGCCTCCCCAATAGTTTTAAATTTCTCCTCAGCTTCCTTATTCCCTGGGTTCAGATCAGGGTGATATTGTCTAGCTAAACGCCGATAAACCTTTTTAATTTCTTCGCTTGTGGCATCTTTAGAAACTCCTAAAATCTCGTAATAATCCCGAAAATTTTGCAAATTTTGCATATATTTAAACGTCAGTGGTCAGTGGTCAGTGGTCAGTGGTCAGTGGTGTTTCTACTTGTGACTGACCCTGCAAATCCAATATTGGGAAAGATATTAAATCCCAATTTAAAAATCTAAAATCGAATTATAACCAATCATCGTCATCATCCCAGTTATCCTGGTAGCTGGGGCGTTTGCTGCGAGTGGGACGACTTTCATAATTGGGAGAACGCCCTGGGTTGCCATAATCTCTGTTAACACCTCGGTTAGATGAATCTCGTTGGCGATAGTTATCTCTGTAAACATCCCGTTCCGGTTCTCTTTCTTTTTCACCCACGAAGATTTCCCGGATAGCGCCAAATAAATCCTCATCTTCATCCTCAGCATAATACTGACGGACTTCTCTATTCAGTTCATACAGAGCATCTTGTAAATCAGCATAAGCCTGATCAATCCCCCGATCTTCGTCAGCTTGTAAACTTTCTCGTAAATTTCGGCAAATATTATCAATGCGTTGACGACGGTTACGGGCAAATTGCATTCCCATTTCCAAAGCCACTTCTCGCAGTTGCCGTTCTGCTTGTAATATTAACGCTTCGGCACGGGTACGTTTTTCAACTCGTTCTTTCCGTTCTCTGTCAACATCGGCGTATTTTTGAGCATCCTGAATCATCCGGTTAACTTCTGATTCACTCAAAGTAGAAGCACCTTGAATAGTAATGCTTTGTTCCCTGCCAGTGGTACGATCTAGTGCCGTTACCTGGAGAATCCCATTAGCATCAATATCAAAGGATACTTGAACTTGAGGAATACCTCTGGGGGCTGGAGGAATACCATAGAGTTTAAACCGTCCCAAGGACTTGTTATCTGTAGCCATGTCCCTTTCACCCTGCACTACATTGATTTCTACACTGTTTTGGTTATTTTCAGAAGTAGAAAAAATATCAGAACGACGGACTGGGATGGTTGTATTCCGGGGGATGAGTTTTTTCATTACACCACCGATGGTTTCTAAGCCCATAGATAGGGGTGTGACATCTAAGAGGAGAACATCTTTAAGTTCACCAGCCAGAATACTGCCCTGAATAGCTGCACCTACAGCGACGACTTCATCAGGATTGACGTTTTCATTAGGTTCAATGCCAATTAAGTCTTGAACTAGCTGTTTTACCATTGGCATTCTCGTAGAACCACCAACGAGGACAACTTCTTCAATATCTACAGGAGAAAGTCCGGCATCTTTTAACGCCCGTTTGACTGGTGTTCTGATTCTACTCAATAAGTCTACACATAAACCTTCAAATTGCGATCGCGTCAGGCGAGTTTCTAGGTGTTTTGGACCATCTTCCGTGGCGGTAATGAAGGGTAAATTAATATCGGTGACACTGACGGCAGAAAGCTCTATTTTCGCCTTTTCTGCGGCTTCCATTAACCGTTGCAAAGCTTGGCGATCGCGTCTTAAGTCTACACCCTCTGCTTCTAAAAACTGTTCCGCCAACCAATCAACTACTTTTCTATCAAAATCATTGCCACCAAGTTGAGTATCTCCACTAGTAGCTTTAACCTCAAATACGCCGTCACCTACTTCGAGCAAGGACACATCAAAAGTTCCCCCACCTAAATCAAACACGAGAATAGTTTCTGTGTAACCTCGATCTAATCCGTAAGCCAAAGATGCCGCTGTGGGTTCGTTGAGAATTCGTAACACATCTAAACCAGCAATTCTGCCCGCGTCACGGGTAGCTTGGCGTTGGGAATCATTAAAATAAGCCGGAACAGTAATGACAGCCCCGGTAACAGGTTCACCCAAATAACGACTAGCATCATCAGCTAATTTTTTCAGCACCATAGCTGAAATTTCTTCTGGAGAAAATTCCTTATTCAGCCGAGGACAGGCAACTTTAATATTGCCAACTTCATCTTTACGGATAGTGTAAGGTACGCGCTTAGAATCTGGGTTTAATTCGCCATACTTGCGCCCAATGAAGCGTTTTACCGCAAAAAAGGTATTTTGGGGATTAAGGACGGTTTGCCGTCTGGCCATTTGCCCCACAACCCTTTCCCCTTCTTTACTAAAGCCAACGACGGAGGGGGTTGTTCGCATTCCTTCTGCATTGGCAATCACCACCGGCTTGCCACCCTCCATGACGGCGACTACTGAGTTGGTTGTACCCAAGTCGATGCCAACTACCTTGCCCATGCGTTACTCGTCTCCTGTTGCGTGTTTTATAAATTTATTATGATATAATAATACTGCTTTTAGCTTGGTGCTAAATCAGGTCAACAATCCAATAATATAATAGTCATCATTATTAAATCAGGAATTAGAGGCATTTTAGCAACAGCAGTGCTACTTGCTAAACTAGGATAGCATTTTAGGTCAGTTGTCAGTTGTCAGTGGTCAGTTGGAAAAGGAAATTTTGATCTTTACTCTTGCCCATTAAACATTATCTTTATCCACTTTGAATTTAAAACAGCGGTTAGAAACCCATCTTCACCTGAGTTCGATGTAAGAAAACCAGCTAAAAATGAGTATTCAAAAGGGTTAGAGGCTTTTCTGGAAAGAGCCTATATTCTCAATAAGCCTTAATTATTGAGAATTAATAGGAAACCAGCCTAGATTTAAGTAAATTTTCATAACAAAATCTAAATTTATATTACGAATACTATTTGAATACAAACTCAAAGTACCTCAGATTAGGGACAATAGAAGAGGTTTAATTAAAGAAAATTAATGATTATAACTCATGGAATTAGAAACTATTTTCTGTGAAATTGATGATTTTTGTACCTATTTTGAGCCAATATTTCAAGCTCAACTTATCCCATCCCAAATAAAAAAAAGAATTAGACCCAGCCGATTATGTCTAAGTGAAATTATGACAATAATTGTGTATTTTCATCGCTCTAGTTACCGCAATTTTAAAGATTATTACCTGAAACATATCTTCAAATATTGCCAAGGTGAATTTCCCAATTTAGTGAGTTATCAAAGATTTGTTGAATTAATGCCAAATGCTTTAATTCCCTTGATGTATTATCTGAATACACGAAAAGGACTCAATACAGGTATAAGTTTTATTGATAGTACCTCTATTCCCATTTGTCATTCTAAAAGAGCCAAGACAAATAAGGTCTTTAAAGATTTAGCTGGCTGGGGGAAAAGTTCTATTTGTTGGTATTTTGGGTTTAAACTTCATTTGATTATTAATGATCAAGGAGAGTTACTTGCGTTTCAAATTACTCCTGGAAATACAGATGACCGAAAACCTGTTCCCACTTTGACTAAGAACTTATTTGGGAAAATATTTGGAGACAAAGGATATATTTCTCAAAAACTCTGGCTTGAACTTTGGTCTAATGGACTCAAATTAATCACTCCTTTCAAGAAAAATATGCGGAATAAGCTCTTGTCCCTGGAGGAGAAATTAATGCTCCGAAAACGCTCTTTAATTGAAACTGTTAATGACCAACTCAAAAATATTTCACAACTTGCTCATTCTCGACATCGAAGTGTTACTAATTTCATGGTTAATGTTGTTGCTGCAATAATAGCTTATACTTGGCAACCTAAAAAACCTTCTTTAAGATTTGATGAAAATGAAATTGAAACCTTACCAGTTTTATTAGCTTAATTACCAATTAAATATCAATATTACCTAATAGTAAATACATTTCAAAAAATTAATTTTTTGAGAACTTTTTGGCGTGGGCTTTAATTCTCAATAACCAATACTTATTGACAGAACTGTTGCTGTTACGTACTTTTAGACTTTTTATTTACATCGAACTCAGGTATCTTCAGGAAGTAGCCAGAGAACGCAACCCATACATGGACAGTGCGGCGCATTTCTTTGTTCAAGAATACATTCGCCAGCAATTAGGACAATGGGGAAGTGTGGAAATCCACACCTTTGAAGTCAGAGGCAAAACCTGTAAAAACCTAATTTTAAATTTACCCGCTGCAACCACAAAACAAAAGGCAGATTTACCACCTATTTTAATTGGCGCTCACTATGATGGTGTCCCTGGTACAGTAGCAGCGGATGATAATGCGACAGGGGTGGCAGTTTTATTAGAATTTGCCAGAAGTTTTGCCGAAACTCCCGCGAGATATCCTTTGCGGTTGGTGGCTTTTGACATGGAAGAATATGGGTTGTTAGGTAGTGCTAATTATGCAGCTTTGTTGCACGAACAAAAGCAACCTCTTCGCTTGATGATATCTTTAGAAATGTTGGGATATCGAGATTCTACTCCTGGTTCTCAAAATTACCCATTTCCTTTACAGTTTTTTTACCCCAATCGTGGTGATTTTATAGCTTTAATTGGCAATTTAAGGACTTTGGGTGATTTAATTAGTTTAAGTAAAAGTATTGATCAATCTGGTATATTTAGTCAATGGCTACCAGCACCAAATCGGGGTTTATTAGTTCCCCAAACTCGTCTAAGTGATCATGCACCTTTTTGGGATGAGGGTTATCCGGCAATTATGGTGACAGATACGGCGTTTATGCGAAATCCTCATTATCACAAACCCAGTGACACTATTGCCACTTTGGATTTAGATTTTTTGACGGGTGTATTTGAGGGTTTGGAACAGGGAATTAGGCGATTTTAAATTAAGATTATTGTCTGAATCAGGATATCCAGGATTAAAGGATTAACAGGATTAAAACTTCGTTCGGCAATAAGAGATTCCTACGGAGTACTTCGCGATCACATGATTCCTCTCTTTTCTAAAGTTTACTGGAGGCGATCGCTATTTCATCCAACAACAAATACTTTCAAATTATGTGATGTGTTTTGGAGTGTGATCGCAAATGATCAGAAGTCGGCATATATTAAGACCTATGCTAATTAATAGTATCATGTCTTGTGGAAAGCACCTCATAAAACATGATACAATAGGGGCTTATCAGCAAGATATCTACATACTCACAGATAGCAAATGACTAAGATAATTTCTTTGTTCAACAATAAAGGTGGTGTTGGCAAAACAACTACTGTTTTTAATTTAAGCGCTTCTTTGGCAAGAAAAGGAAAAAAAGTTCTTCTAATTGATTTTGATCCTCAGTGTAATCTTTCAATTGCTACAATTGGTTACGACGAGTTTTCAGATTATATTAAAAGGACAAAAGAGTATCCTTTTGGAAAAACTATTAGAGCTTTTGCTCAACCATCTTTACAACCGACTCAAAGTATTAAAGTCCATGTAACACAGCCTAAATACCAACTAAGCTGTCTTCATGACCAAATGGAAACCATAGATGGTCAAGTTTTAATAGATGTTATAGCAGGTGATTTTTGGCTAAATAGTTTTGCTGACGTTTTAACTGTTGGAACAGATGTTGTTCAAGGCTCAGGGCTATACAAATTTCTAATCCCTTTTCTTCTAGTAGAAAAACTTAAAGAAGAAGAAAAGAAGATTTACGATTATGTCTTAATCGATCTGCCTCCTTCTTTTAATACTCTAGTACGTTCTGCATTGTATTGTTCCGATTATTTTCTAGTGCCTTGTACTCCCGACTCATTTTCTTCCTATTGTGTTAATTTAATTGGGGAAGTTTTACCATCTTTTATCGAAGATTGGAATCAAGGCAGAAAGCGGTATGAAGCTTCAAATAAATACGATGAAATTATACCCTTAAAAGGTCAACCTAAATTTGGCGGCTGGATATTTAATGGGTTTGATACAACGATATACACCAGTACGAAAGAACGTAAAGAAATCGGATCTCATAAATTTCATCTTGATCAAATATTGGACACAATGAGAAATAGTCTCTTTCCTAAACTAAATGGAATTTCTTCTTACTCTTGTCTTCCTAGCTTCGTCACACCTGAACCTGCCGCAAAAATTGAAGACTTAAATACAATGGCTGCTGAAATTCAGAAGTTAAATGTACCTCTTAGCGATTTATCTTCATGGAAACCAACAATATTTTCATCTTGGTCAAGTTTTCAAAAAGAACTAATGAAAAGAATGAACCAAGAATACTCTTTTTTGGCAGATTATGTAATTAATAATTTTTAGTGTTAAGAACAACATTAGTAAACCGAAACAAGATTAGTGCGGGAGTCAAAGAAAGCAAATTTTCATTTCTTAGCATCAAAGTGAAATTCTCAAGTTTACGATTATACTATCCGAAGGTCAGGGTAGCGATTACTAGGTCGCGCTTCGCTATCGCCTCTTATCTTAATGGATATAGTAACTAATGCTATAACTACTATATATCCCATTCTCACATCACTAAAGATATGGAAGAACTTTTGACATTAAGGGAATTACTACTTAAAGGTGATATGACTGGAGCTTTGGCAATTGTTGACGAATTAGAAGAAATGAGCAGAGACGATAAAATCAACAACATTCGTAGCTATGCAGTAATTCTGCTCATACATCTAATCAAGCAAAAAGCAGAAAATCGCACTACGAAATCGTGGGAGCTATCAATTCGCAACTGTATACGCGGTATCCAAACCAAAAACCAGCGACGTAAAGCTGGCGGAACATACCTCAATACCGATGAATTAAGCCTAGCAATTTCTGAAGCTTATACAGAAGCAGTTGATCGCGCCTCCTTAGAGGTTGAAGAAGGACGCTATGAACCCCATGAGTTAGCCAAACTAGTCAACCGTCAAGAGATATGCGATCGCGCCATGATTTTAATCTCTACAAATCTAGAAATTTAAACTGGGTGTTAAGGATTCTAATGGGAGCTTAGGCGATTCAGAAGGTCAGCGTAGCGATCGCCAATACTACAAATAATACATACAATATATTTAAACATTGGCAATAAATTCTTCTACTGTTAACCCAGCAGTTCGTATCAGACCGAGTAAAGTCCCTTTTGCCACCTCATGATGATCAGGAACAGACAAAGTTACCATTTCACCTTCTTTGACCAAAATTATATGACTTGCACTTTGGCGTGCAAATCGCCAGCCCAGCTTTTCAAAGGTACGAACTAAGTAGGTGAACACAATAAAACCAAACTGTGTAAAGAAACGTAAAATCGCTGAAAACTTCTTTACTATTGCCTCTTGCCTTGCTATAACGACAATTTTCAACGTCAACCTACTTACTTCTTGTCCACTCAGACCAGGTAGTTTTGATGCCATAACTATACTAAGACTTCTACTTGTTTAGTTTCAATAGTCAATGGCAAGCCAATCTCTGCCCTAACCTGCAAGCAAGCAAAAATTGCATCTTGAATATTCTCTAAAGCCTCTTCTTTTGTCGCTCCCTGACTAATGCAACCAGGAATACTAGGACATTCAATCATCCAGACACCATCTTCATCTCGATCAATCGTAACATTGAATTTCATACTAAGTTGTAGTTAAGTAATACCTGTATTTTAGCTTTTAAAATTTCGATTATCCAACTGAACTTCCACAGTTTTAGTCTTAATGAAAGATTACCGCAAATTCTCGGAAAAAGTCAATTGCGATCGCTTTAAATAATAATTATAAGTGATACCTGCTGAGTAACAAACAGATACCACTCTCATAATCGTTCTCTTTCTCAGTCGTGGTTTATTTCACAAACTACCATAAACGGGAATGACTGCGCCACGAATATCAATAGCTGCTTCTGAGGCTAAGAAGCAGATAACTTGGGCGATAGATTCGGGTTTTACCCATTTATCAGCGTTTTCTGCACCCATAGCGGCTCTATTGCTGGGAGTATCAATGATACTGGGGAGAATGGTATTAGCTGTAATATTAGTATTTTTGGTTTCATGAGCGATCGCTTTTGTTAAGGCTATTACCCCAGCTTTGGCCGCAGAATAAGCCGCTAAATTTGCCGCAGGTTCAGCACCAGCGCGAGAACCTACAGTCACAATACGCCCATAACCATTTTCTAGCATACTTTCAAGGCTATATTTACAAGTTAAAAAAGTTGTATTTAAGTTTAAGTCTATTTGCTGTTTCCAATCATCAAAGCTGTATTTGTGAGTTTTTCCCATAGAAAAACCACCAACTAAATGAATTAACACATCCACTTTTGTCATGCGGCTGACCAGTTTCTCTACTGAGGCTTCATCTTCCAAATTAGCAGGAATAAAATGAATTCTCGCAAAATCCGCCGGCGAAATAATTCCTTTGAGCCGTTCTACATCTTGAGGATTACGATAAGGAATAGTTACATCTGCACCTTGGGCGATAACTGCGGGTGTGACACCTAAACCGAGTCCCCCTGTGCCACCTGTAAGTAAAACTTGTTTGCCTTTCATTATAAAGATGCACTCCTTGGATATTCTTTATTCAAGATAGCTTGACACTCCCCGGTCTAAAGACGCGGGGATTCTTAATCGAATAATTGTAAAGACAACTGCTCGAATAATATCCGCTTTTCAGGTATTACCTTAGATGTACGGTTCTTGCCCTGATCCTGTTTGCCATTACTGGCAGAATCATCTCTGACAAGCGTAACTTTCCCGCAGTCCGCAGGTAGGTTTTTAATGTCTTTGCTGACAAATTTTAAATTAGCTCTTCGTAAAATTGTCCGGGAGGCTTGAGTATCAGCATGGTCAATATGACCGCAGTTTTCACAAATGAACTTTTCGCCATCTCTGTTAGCTTTACTAATATGATGACAAGCCGAACATTCTTGAGAAGTAAATTTAGGATTAACGGATAATACTGGCTTACCAGACTTCAATGCCAGCCAAGCGATTTTAGAAAATAAGTCACCCCAACTGGCATCAGAAATAGAGCGATTTAACCCACGTTTTGCAGATTGACCATTAGGCATAAATCGCCCTTTCTGCCGTTTAGGTTTGCAGCGGGACTTCATCGCCTTAACATTTAGATCCTCTTGGACAATTGCCTCAGCGGTGTTAACAACTTTATTGGCTGCTTTCCATTGATGATCATTCCGTTTATCTGCAATCTTTTTATGTAGTTTGGCGACTCTTTTCCCGGCTTTTTTACGATTATTAGAACCCTTGACTTTACGGTTAACCCGGCGCTGTCTGATTCTTAATTGACGACGGACTTTTTTGTTAGTTGCAAATTTAGGATTTTCAATAAATGAACCATCCGACAAAGAAATTAATTTAGGTAGAGTCGAGGGCGGGTATTATCCCGCGCCCCTCTCTGTTAAATCTGGACGTGCCACTTTCACGGCATCCAGCTTCCGATGTTCTTAGCTTTCGCTTTTGCTCATGTGAATATAATCGTGGCAGCTTTCATGAATTGCTAGAAGGTTTTTAGGTTTACCATTCTTATGGTTTCCATCTATATGATGTAAGTGTACCTTCTCATCACTGAGCATTTTTAACCCACAATTACCACATTTATGGTTTTGCCGTTTGAGGGCTTTAGAGGTGTTACCGTCATATAACTTACTGTTGCGTTCGCTCCAGTAGGTTATATCTCCGTCGTAGGGTGATTTTTCACCTTTGACATTGATATGTTTATTTTCGGAGTAAGGGACTGCTGGGAACGCCTTATCTAGTAATTGCTTACTAGTGTAGCGATTCTGCTTTGTTTCCTTGTTGAATACCCTAAATGCTCTAGTTTCGATGTGGAATAACGAGTTTCTTGACCCGTCCATCTTGCAGAAGCGGTGGTAATTCCTCCAACCTCTAACTACAGGGGCTAATTTCTCAGCCTTTGTGGTAGAACCATAATTCGAGTTGTTGACGATGTGTTTTACTTTCTTGCGGAAAGCTTTGAAATTGTCCGCTGATGGGACGCATCTAAACTTCCCGTTTTTCTGGACTTTAAAATTCCAGCCGAGGAAATCAAACCCCTCTGTCGCGGCGGTTAACTTTGTCTTTTTCTCACTGACTTTCATTCCCCGCTCTGCTAAGAACTGACTGATTTTGTCAAGTATATCAGTTGCATCGTCTTGTGGTCTGAGTATTATTACCATATCATCGGCGTAGCGAATTGATGGCTCAATAATCCTTTCCTTTGGGGTCTTGTCTGTGATTCTGTAGCCTGACATCTGGTGATATCTGTGAATACTTTCAATCCCATTTAAGGCGATGTTAGCTAAAAGTGGACTTACCACCCCGCCTTGAGGTGTTCCTTGTTCAGGAAACTCTGGATTAACTCCGGCTTTGAGACAGCGGAATACTCCCTGTCTTATACTCTTAGGAGCGATAAGTTTATCCATGATGGCGGTATGGTTTATCCTGTCAAAGCATTTTTCAATATCGAGTTCTATAACTCGTTTATCTATTCCATTGCAAAATGAGCGTAGGTTGTTGAACAGGATTTTCTGGGCATCGTGAGCCGAACGCCCCGTCCTAAACCCATAGCTGTATGCGTGGAAGGTTGCTTCGTGCGCTGGTTCTAATGCGTATTTGATAAGGCATTGATACGCCCTATCGGCAATAGTGGGGACTTTGAGAATCCGGGTTTTACCATCCTTTTTAGGGATGGGTATTTCACGCAATCCCTGGTGATTCCAGTTATTGCATTCTGTTCTAAGTTTTTCATTTAGTTCAAACCTTTGCTCGAATGAGAGCGCGGTTTTCCCGTCAATTCCCGCTGTCTTTTTCCCAGCATTTAGCTGTGTTACTTGACGAATAGCCAGTAATCTTGCTGCGGTTGATTTCAGAATCAGCTTTTGTAGGGACTTAGCTTTGCGCTTGTCGCCAACTTGAACCGCTTTGTACACTCGTTTTTGTAGGCGGAATAGGTTACGGCGGAATTTCTTCCAAGGTAACGTTTTCCAGGATTCACTAGAGTTTTCTCTGTGTCTAATCATGCTCTGCTCCAATTTGTGTATTCTGAACACCTCAGACCAATTACGGTCTGTCCTACCCGAATTGAAGGAGTTCCGCTGCTCGTCTAGCCTACTTTAGGGTTCGACCTCCCTAAGACCCTCAATCCGTTTTTATTCGTTCCCTCGGTTAGATTGTTAGTTCCTTTAGGTGTAGCCATTTCAACTACTGGAATCCCTAGACTCTTGCCGCTATTAATTAAAGATGCGGCGGGAATTAATTCCAGTTAAGTCAGGATTTTTAATGTTGTGTCCTGCTTCGTAGTTAGTCGCTTTTCTAGGCTCTGTTTCACCGTGGGAACTCCCCATTAGCACCAGTGTCACCCCACAACGGATGTCTGATTGCGCCCTGTTCCTAGCTTCGACCTCCCGAAACCGAGTCGGGTCATCGTAGGCAGATAGGGAGTCATACCTGAGTCTGGTAGATGGGACTTACACCCATATCAGACCGAGAGTTCAACCTTTCCTCTATTACTAGAGTTGGGTTGGTTAGCTTATGTACGGGCTGGATACCGTGATTCAACTAACAACGAATCGCACTTAATTCCTACGTCAATACCCACCGCTGATTTGACAGTTTCAATTTCTGTGACTTCAGGTAGCGATTCAGGTAAATTGAGTAATACACTCATGTACCAGCCTTCCCGCAATCTCCTGGTGGATTTTCCAGAATCAATTTCATGATTTTGTTTCGCACAATCTCTCTTAGAGATCCCGCAGGGGTAGATACAAAGGGGCAAAGGAAGAAATACACGGAAAACCGCTGTCATAGAGACGCGGGATTTGGCATCTCTAATTGAAGACAGTAACTATTTTAAAGGTTAAAGCTTTGCTTGCAGATGTTGTACTAATTGTGGTGCTTGCATAACACCTTCGATTCTATCTACAGGCTGTCCTTGTTTAAATAGTACCAAGGTTGGTAAAGCCTCAATGCCGTATCGGCTGGCTAATTCTGTATACTTTTCTGTATCAATCTTGACAATCCGCAAACGGTCTTTCAATTGACTGTTGACTTGTTCTAAAATTGGCACCATCATTTGACAAGGACCACACCAGTCAGCATAAAAGTCTACCAATACGGGTACATCTGAACCAGATAGCATTTCTTCAAAGCTGTTGAATTGTTTTTTAATGGTCATAACACACCAGTTTTTAATTAATTGTTTGTTTTAATGTTAGTTCTTAGAATCTGTAATTTGTATATGTTTATATTTTTTATAGATCCCCAACTTCTCTAAGAAGTCGGGAATCTGGGTATTAATCTCTTACATTGTCAAAAACTGAGGATTGGTTTCAATCAATTTTGCTAAGTCTTGCAAGAATCCGGCGGCATCAGCACCATAAATGATGCGATGATCACAGGTAACAGTTACTTGCATTTGTTGACGTACACCAAATAAGCCGTCGGCTGTGGCTACTACCTGAGGACGTGATGCACCAATGGCTAAGATAGAACCTTGTCCAGGTGGTAAAATGGCATCAAAGGTATCTACACCAAACATTCCCAAGTTGGAGAGGGTGAAAGTACCGCTGTTGTATTCTGCTGGTTGTAGCTGTTTCGCTCTAGCGCGTTCTACTAAGGATTTCCAGTTGCGAGATAAAGAGTAGATGTCAACTGTATCTGCATTTTGCAAAACGGGTGTTATTAAACCACCATCATCCATGGCTACGGCGACGGAAACGTTAATATTAGGATGATTGACAATTCCTTCGTCTGAGTAGCTGGCATTGAGGATGGGGTGTTTTTGCAATGTCACGGCTACAGCTTTGGCTAGTAGCGCGGTCATTGTTACGCCTTTAGACTTAATTTGTTTGTAAAGTTTATCGAGTCCATCGGTGCTAATTGTGTAACTAACACGGAATACAGGTACGGATAGACTGGCTACCATACCCCGAACTACGGCATTTTGTAAGGTAGTGAATGGTACTATTTGACCGGGAACAGCACTACTAACTACAGGCACAGGTGCTGGTGCTGCTACAGGCACAGGTGCTGGGGCGGCTACTGGTACTGGTACTGGTACTGGTACTGGGGCGGCAGTGACAACAGGGGTAGCAATTGGCTGAACTTTACCAACTGCAACTTCTACATCCTCAGCGACAATGCGACCGTAGGGACCGCTACCTGTGAGGGTATTTAAATCTATTTTGAGTTCTTTGGCTAGTTTACGGGCGCGGGGTGAAACTACGACTCTGCCCGGTTGATGGTTAGAACCATTTTGAGATGCGGTGACAGGGGCGGCAACTGCGGCAACTGCAACTGGTGTGGGAGCAGGTGTCGAGGGGGCAGCAGCGTTATCTGCGTTGGCTAGGGACTTGGCTGTGGCTATTTCTGCTTCTGTTTCGGCAATGTAAGCGATCGCTGCGCCGACTGGTGCGGTTTCACCGGCAGGAACAATAATATGGGCGAGATATCCTTCATAGAAGGTTTCTACATCCATATCAGCTTTATCTGATTCGACAACCACCACCGTTTCGCCTTTCTCTACTTTATCTCCCGGCGACTTGACCCAGGAGACAATTTTGCCTTCGGTCATGGTGGAACTCAGCGCCGGCATAAATACTTCGTTAATGCTCATGATATGGTGGTTTCAGAATCAATTATATATGGACTTCAATCTACGAATTTTAACAGTTTTGTGATCAAGTGGGTGATTTTTTGGAAAAATCAGATTGATGAAAACTATCTGTTTTTTTTGCACAAAACACAACCGCCTACTTCATTGTCAGCGGTTCTGGGGAGTTGAATAGATTTTTGTAAGAAGATAGTTCTTCCTTATCGGTTTTACGATAACAAATCCAAAATCGTTTGTCAACCCCCTAATACTCTATTTTGGCGTTTTTATGGGAGTAAATCTTTTTGTCTAGTTTTTCAACTTAGGGAAATTACCCTGCCAATAAGACAATAAAGTCTGCCAAACAGCTTCCAATTCAGCATCACTACCATCAGATTTCGCTAAGGAGAGTTGCCCCCAGACACAGCGTTTGTCACGGAGAGTCTGTTTACCGTTGAAGAGATTCAACCATTGAGAGGGATTTAAATAAGGACGATAAAAATAGGCAATGAATTGAGACGCTGTGACTGTACTTTTTCCCATAGAATTAATGCAGGCTGTCAAATAGTGGTTTTGCTCAGAGGAGAATTGTAAATGATAACCTTTGGGATTGACCTTTTCCAGAGGCTTTATTAGCTTAGGTAAATCAGGTAGATAACTAAATTGCTCATATTCAGATTGGATATCACCTAAACTGATAGGGATGTAGTAGAAGTTGACAGTTAAACTCTGTCCGGCTTTTTGGTAATGATAAATTTGTCCAGCCAAGACATCCTTCCTCTTATCTGCTTCCATATCTGTAGTCTTTTGCGGTAGAGACAGAGGTTCACTAGCGGTGAATTGCCACCCAGGGAGAGGAATTTGCTGTGGAAAACGATAGACGGCGGCTTCACTCAAGCCCGCTCTGGGATAGACCCAAAAATTAAATAAAATGATGACTAAACTGATACCTATCAGTACACTTGAATAGGATACTGGCTGGGATTTCTGAGGGGTGACTTCTGACAGTGATGATAGTGATGATGGAATTTGGTTATTGGGTGATAGTAAGAGAATCACAGTCCCAAACAATAGGAACGAGAGTACAGCAAAGATATTACCACCTTGAGAACCATGCCAATAATGAAATGCAGGTTTATCTGTGACTACGAAGGCGATAATAGCCAATCGGATAATGGAAAAAATCAGACTAATAACGACTGCAAGGATAAAAGGCAAATAAATATTTTTCAGGAACCCGGGAAAAAGAATGACCAGCAGCAAAGAAACTTTTAATAGCAATATCAGCAGTGGTATCGCTGTACATTCTGACAAAACATCAATTGTCCCATTATTCACAGAAACAAGAGCGCCCTGAGTAGTAGAATCAAAGCCCAAGTACCATAAAAGAAAAGAGGTGAATTTGGCAGAAATGACCGTAATCTGCATCAGCATTCCCAATAATTTTACCAAGATAATAACTAAAGGAAATAGGGCAATAATTACTAAATATTGCCGGAATTGTTTAATTCCCTGAAATCCTGATGCCAATAAAGCGAAACCTATGGAACTGATTAATGGCAGAAAATACCAGAAAATAGAGATTTCTTGGAATGAAAAATTTGCATTGAGGTAGGGAATGATTATCAAACAACAACCAATAAAATTAGTCGGAAATCGGCTAACTAAGGTGAGGTCATAGCGTTTCTGGTAAAGATGCCCCAGGATACTTGTATATAGCGCTAGTTCCAAGAACCATTGATTGAAATCTTGTTCAACTCGCCAGTAGAGTGTTAGGTTAATTGAAGAAATCAACCCAAAGATGAATAGGAGCAGGAAAGTATGATCAGTATGATTGAGTAAGTTAACTTTCCTGAATCTTCCCATTTTACGTTTAATTGCTAACATTATCTGTAACATTCTAAAAAGCCTGGCCTATTTTGAACCAAACAAATACAAAGGTAAAACCAAGAATAAAGAGAGCAATAATTGTTCTATAACTATTTTTCCATCTATTTCTATATTGCTGTCGCTTAGCTTGGGCTGCCGCTTCGGAAATTCTTCTTTTGGCAATGAGTAAGTTTTGTGTAATTGCATTTTTGATCTGAGGATCTGGTAAATTTAATTCCTTTGGACTCAGGTTGATATTCTTACCAAAAAGCTTGAGTTGTTTTGTACTAACCCCAGAATTTAGACTCCTCTCGATTTGGCTTATTTGTTCAATATTGCTCTTTTGCTGTTCGATGATCTGATTATTTACTGATTTTAATAAACGTCCTGTATTTACAAAAACCAGGGGAATTGCCAGGAAAAATGCGACTCCCATCAATAGGATTATCCAGCGAATAATTTTTTGAAAAATAATTTCTGGAAAGCGGATGTCATATTGATTTTCACTAAAATAACGAGTAAAAATAAACCCCAAACCAATCAAAAAAATCCAACTGTGTTCAGTGAATGCTCTAATAGAATTAAGTTCACTTTCAAAGTTTTGGAGTTGGAACTCAGAAAGAACATAGATAAAGTCTATGAATGACATAATCACAAGAGCATAACCGATGATTGGTAATAGACCAGTCAGATCACTACTCTTAAATGAGATTCCTATTAATTTAACCCGACGGAAAAATTTGATAAAATTCCTGACTAAAGAGAAAAAGAAGAAATTAATGCTTTTTCTAATGTTCTTCATGTTCATGATGTTTGTTTATGCTATATAGCGGTATGCACTTGAGTGAGATACAGTCAGTGAATTATAACCTTTGTAGTAGCGTAGATTATACGCCCTAAATTATGTTATAAATTAAAGATAACCGTTATAGCGGTATCGGTAGGCTGATGTAACTTTGTTAAAAAATAGCCAAAAAACTGATAATAAGATTAATTAGCAGGAACAAAGCCAAACTATCTAATTGATTATAAATTGGTAGTGTGTCAAAAATTTCGGTTTTTAGCTATTATTAGTAATATTTATCTTTTAGAGATTCAATATAGTCATTTATTTCATTTATTTATCAAATAAGCGATCGCTTCCCCCTGCTTCAAGAAATATCCCCGACTTCTCCAAGAAGTCGAGGATTAAGTTATTTAGATATCTCCGCGAATTTCTTCAACAATGCCATCACGCAGGACGACTTCCACCTGCATTTTACTAATCAAGTTATCACCCAGTTCGATGCGGAAAAAGCTTTCCATTTGAAATTGGTTGACTTCTTGATCTAATTCCAACAATTGTACTTGCTGGAGGTTTTGCAGCATTTGGTTTTTCTGCTCTAGGAGTTCACTTTTCTTTTGATTGACTTGCAGTTGAATATTGTCAATTTGTTGGAGTGTTTGGGGTCCTGGTGGTTGAACACTTTGCTTTTGAATGGCGCTAATTGCTCTTTGTCCTTCAACGTCTAGTTGTTGTAGTTGTTGATCAACTTGATTAATCTGAGCTTGGAGTTGCTGTTGTACTTCCTCTTTCCAGAGACTAGTAACTATGGCTTTGACATTAATTGGGCGTTTTAAAAGCAATTGAGGGTTGGAGACATCCATAAAATTTGTACGTTCACTCTTAAATAGTTTGTAGTGTGGAGAGGAGTCAGTAGGGGTTTCCCCGCCCAAGATTTAGGGGGAAATTAGGAAATTATTTAGCAAACATCTTGTTAATAATATCGCAATATCGTTCCATGACAACGTGACGACGGATTTTCAGAGTTTGTGTCATGAGTCCATTTTCAATTGAGAATTGTTCCTCAATGAGTTTAAATGCTCCAATACGATCATCGGCTCGATAGCTGGGACGGTTTTGGACTTCCCGATTTAATTCTTGACGAAACAAATCCTGGACTATTTTACTCTCTAAGTCAATCTTTTCACTATTATTTTGAGTTTCTGCCCATTTTGCTAAGGCTTCTAGGTTAGGAACAATCAGAGCGCCAATGCTACGTTGATCTTGTCCTACTAACATGATTTGGTCAATATAGGGCGATCGCAAACAAGCATCTTCTATAGGCTGTGGTTCGATGTTTTCACCGTTGGTTAAGACAATGGTGTCTTTTGCTCTACCTGTTAATACTAGGTCATTTTCAGGAGTTACCCAACCTAAATCACCGCTATCAAACCAACCTTCTGTGTCTATGGCTTTGGTTGTGGCTTCGGGATTTTGATAATAGCCCTGCATGATTTGTGGCCCTTTGAGCAGGACTAAACCCCGTTCTCCAACTGGTAGAGGTTGACGAGTCTCAGGATTGACAATTTTTACTTCCGTACCCGGAATTGGTTGTCCCGAAGAACCCCGTAAATTTCGCCAAGGACGACGAGCATTAGTTACTGGTGAGGTTTCTGTCAAACCATAACCTTGTAAAATTTCCACACCAACAATTTCAAAGAAGTTATCTATATATGCAGGTAGCGCCCCACCACCACTAATAACGTGCTTAATTTTTCCACCTGTGGCTTCTCGCACTTTGGCATAAACTAATTTTTCACCTAGTATATGGAGTGGTAACAAGACTAATTCTGCTATTTTGGCTTGGGAACGTTCAATAAGTGAGGTGTGAATGTGATTTAAGCTCAATCTCTGGGAAATACGCCGCGCTTCAACATATTTCTGGCTCATATCCAGTAAAAATTTGACCAAACTTTGTTTTTTAGCTGGTTGTTCGCGGAATTGTTTTTGCACTC
The DNA here is from genome assembly GCF_017355725.1 of Anabaena sp. 54. Taxonomy (NCBI): domain Bacteria; kingdom Bacillati; phylum Cyanobacteriota; class Cyanophyceae; order Nostocales; family Nostocaceae; genus Anabaena; species Anabaena sp. 54. Next base: position 28,440 of record NZ_JAAVWA010000021.1, on the reverse strand, counting down.
CTTCATAAATTGATTCCCATAGTCGAGGAACAGCAATCATGTAATTGGGTTTAAATTTCTTTAAATCCCCTTTCACAGAACGCAAATTAGTGTAAATTTGGGTACAACCTTGAGAAAGTAAAAAATATTCTCCACTGCGTTCATAACTATGCCATGTGGGCAGAATACTCAGAACAATATCTCCTTTTTCTGGTTGGACAACTACCCCCAAACTTTTAACTTGGTGCAGCAAATTTTTGTGAGATAGCATTACACCCTTGGGTTTTCCCGTAGTCCCGGAGGTATAAATTAGAGTTGCTAAACTTTCGCTGCTTTGTTTGGTAGCTATTAAAGTGTTGTTACTACCAATATCTAATAATTGGGAAAAGTTCACCACTGGAAAATTACGTTCTGTGGGTGGTGCTTCATCAGAAAGGAGAACTACCAGCTTAATCGGCAATTCATTTAAGCTTTCTCCTAACTTATTTAGAGTTTTGAGATCCTCAATTACTAATGCGGTACTGCCACTATGGGAAATAATATAGAGTAATTCTTCTCGTTCTGCTTGGGCGCTACGGACTGCATTTACCGCTCCAGCGGTCATTATACCTTGGTCGGCAATAAACCAGCGGGGACTGTTGTCAGCAATGAGGGAAACCCGTTCACCATAGGGAAGAGTGTCGCTATTGTTTATATTGATGCCTAACTTTTGCAAACCGGCGGCAAATTGTTGAATTTGCCCTGACAACTGACTATAGGTAATTTTTACTTCTGGTTTGGAGTGGGGGTTATGCAGGGCAACAATATTACCAAATTTCCTGGCAGCTAAAGTCCAAATTTCTGGTAGTGACTCGACGTTTGTGTAATCTACTAAACTCTGTAAAGCCAGGCTTTCCCGCTCAGAAATGTTAGCTAAGAAAGAAGTTGCAGATTGGGTTTTTGTCATAAGTAGGTTGGCGTTGAAAATTGTCGTCATAGCAAGGCAAGAGGCAAGAGGCAAGAGTAAAGAAGTTTTCAGCGATTTTACATTTCTTTACACAGTTTGGTTTTATTGTGTTCACCTACTTAAATACTGATGTTAAATCCAATAATAACCAATTATTTAATCTTTAGTTTACACATTAATTGATCACAATTACTGAATTATCACCGTTCCATATATAAAAATCTATGCTAAACTGATTTTATATAAACTAAATACTATGGTTGAGTCTTAGGACATTGCCATATATTTTAGTTTTAGTCAAACTGTGTTCATGTAATTTCATTTGGGGGTGATTCCCTATAGATTTGATGGATGTATTATTGCTCACCGTCATCAATGCAGGGGCTTGTTTGGCTTTGCCTAAGCTGCTATCTATGGTTTTGGTTCGTAAACCTCAACAATCTCAACCATTTGCCCTTACTCCTAGTTGCAAATCCGCCAAAATGGCAATGACCAGTTTCCCATATTGTACAGCCTACGGATTAACTGGTAGTCAATCTTGTAAATTTAGTCCGAATTTTTGTTCCCAATGTTCTCCTAATTAAAGAGAATATTAGCGAATAATAGCAATCCTCAATTATTTGTGAATATATTTATTTATTTTCTTCTCTGCGCTATTCATACAGCACTTCCTGGTGTTATGAGGTACATATCTAGCGGGCAAGATGCCTGCACTACAAGAGTTTCATGATTCAACTTTGTCCCTCATAAGAGCGGAAACCGCTGTAATTCTCGGTAAAAACATCAATTTTCACAAATCAGACAGGATTGCTATACATAACAGGGAATAGAAAAGTTGCAAGTATTTAATTTACTTATGCAATGTCAAAGACATTCAAAAATTCAAAAATGGTGTTTAGAATGCAAAATCAAGATGTAGTTATCACAGGGAGAGTTATTTATGAGTTTAATTGATGGTCTATTTTTAACAATATTGAATGCGGCTATTTGTTTGGTTTTACCAAAGCTGCTATCTCTGGCTTTATCTGCAAAAAACTAAAAATCAATATCATCTTTAATGGTTTTTTGTTTTTCTCTGCGCCATTTTGCTCTAACTAAACGAATTTCGTCAAAACTGTAGCTTTCACCTAAATTTTCCCGAATGGGTGTGAGGGCAATATCACCAACAATTTCTAAGACGTTCCAGATTTTCTTTTGGCGTTCTAAGGGGACTAATTTACTTAAATCTACAGGTTGTTTTTTCTCAATTAAATTGGAGAGATGATTGATAATTGTGGCAGTTTTAACGTTGCGTTGTTTAGCGATGTTTTCAATACTCAAACCCTGGTTATATAATTCCAATGTTGTTAATTCTGTATCAGAAGGTGAGTGAGAATGAGGTGAGGAACTAACTCGATTAATAGTCTTTTCTTGTAACCCTTGTTCTTGGCGGTATTTTTGAATTTCTGCTAAGAATCTTTCGCCATATTGAGATAATTTATGACTACCAACCCCGGAAAGATTGCCAAATTCATCTAAGGTTTTTGGTTGGCTTTGTGCCATTAATTTGAGGGTAGAATCATGGAAGATGACGTAGGGTGGTACTGCTTGTTCGTCTGCGAGTTCTTTCCTAAGCGATCGCAATTTTTGCATTAGCACTTCCACATCTGCTGCTTTGACATTTTCCTCTTCCCAAGTCATCTTTTTGACTGTAGGAACAGCAATGGAAACTGTGCGTTGTTTTCGCATGACTTCCCAGCTTAAAGCATTTAGTTTTAAAACTGAATAACCATCAGCCGTTTGTTCTATTAATCCTTGATGTAATAAGGATCTACATAACATTCGCCATTCATCTACTGTTTTATCTTTGCCAATTCCATAGGTAGAAAGTTGATCATGTTTATTAACAATAATTCTTTGATTTTTTCCACCTCGCAAAACATCAATAATATGCAGCATTCCAAATCTTTCTTTACACCTAGCCACACAAGATAAAAATTTCATGGCTTCAATTGTCCAATCTTGAACAGGTTTGGGATAAAGACAATTATCGCAATTTCCGCAATTTCCGGGAAATCTTTCCCCGAAATAACTTAATTGAATTGTGCGTCTACAATCTGTCCCTTCCGCATAATCAATTACCTGTCTTAGTTGCTGTTTAGCTATTAATTGTTCTTGAGGATCGGTTTTTTGATTAATACTCCATTCTATAGTTTTAATATCACCATAATTGAAAAATAATGTACATTTAGAAGGTTCATCATCTCTACCGGCTCGCCCTGATTCCTGATAGTAACTCTCTAGATTTCGGGGTAAATCGGAATGCACCACAAACCGCACATCAGGTTTATTAATGCCCATACCAAAGGCAACGGTGGCTACCATTACTCGCACATCATCCCGAATAAACCGAGTTTGATTTTTTGATCTTTCCTCATCACTTAAACCAGCATGATAAGGCAAAACAGAAATCTTATCATTTTGGAGTTTTAAAGTTATTTCATCAACTTTTTTGCGAGTTAAACAATAAATAATTCCCGAACCTTCATTTTCTCTAACTATTTCTAATAATTCGGCGTAAGCACGGTTACTTTTAGCCCGGACTTCATAATAAAGATTTTGGCGGTTAAAACTAGCAATATGAATACTTGGTTGTCTTAATCCTAATTGTTCAATAATATCAGCCTTGACTCTATCTGTGGCGGTAGCAGTGAGGGCAACTGTAGGCACATCAGGATAACGTTTTCGGAGTAATCTTAATTGCCGATATTCTGGGCGGAAATCATGCCCCCATTCTGAGACACAATGGGCTTCATCAATGGCAAAGGTGGAAATCCCCACTTTTTCCTTAACTACGTCTAAAAGGGGGAGAAATCGGTCACTAACAAGGCGTTCTGGGGCGACATAAAGCAATTTTATTTTACCATTCATGATCGCTTCTTCACGGGAGCGAACTTTATAGGCGTTAAGACTACTATTCAGAAATGTGGCAGAAATGTTATTAGTTCGCAGTGCTTCTACTTGATCTTGCATTAAAGCTATCAAGGGTGAGACTACCACTGTTAAACCGGGTTTCAAAAGTGCCGGTAATTGAAAGCACAGAGATTTACCCCCACCGGTGGGCATAATTACCATTAAATCACGATTCTCTAGTGCATCTTCGATAATTTGCCGTTGTCCAGGGCGAAATTGATCATAACCAAAATGATGTTTTAAAGCTTTTTCTAGGTGTGGGTACTGAAGCATGGTAGATGGCTGCTGCGTGTCTGGTTTGTGATGAAGATATTAGAATTTTAACGCACGTTGGGGAATTGGTAGAGGGAACGCTAGAATTTATAGATAGGAAAATGTCAGAATCAGGATATCCAGGATTAAAGGATGAACAGGATAAAAATAGGGATTTTATGACTGATTACCTATTACCCATTCCCAGTCTTAGCTAGATATCTAGCAATTTGGGTTATTATAGAACATCAAAACTACAAGATCAACTAATGTCTGCAACTAGGTAGAATAAAATAACTATGACGCAAGAATTAATGGAGTTAAGACAAACTATATTAGAAGGGCGTTATGATGATGCCTTGGAAATTCTTGATGATTTGGAGGAGATGAGCAAACAGGGAACTTTGCGAAAAATAGAAGCTTTTTTAGTGAGGTTGGTTATTCATCTGATTAAAAATCAAATTGAACAGCGTTTAACTAATTCTTGGATTGCTTCAATTTCTGATTCTGTGATTCAAATTGCCAAATTGAATATTAAAGATAATCAAAAATCTTATTATATTAAATCTGATGCATGGGGTGAATATTTAGCAGAAGCTTTAGAAATGGCAATTCGTCCCGCTAGTGCGGAGATTTTTGGCGGAACGTTAAAACCAAGTCAAGTTTCTCAAAGATTACAAGGAAAAGAATTAATTGATTTTGCTGAAAACCTTTTGTTATTAACTTATGAATATCAACCTAAAGAGTTAGCAAAGATGATTGATAATTATTTATCACAATTACCAGGAGGTGAAGATTGGTTTGAGTAATTTTGGTAAAACTAAGTTGTTTGAGTATAATGAAGTAATGAATAACCAACTTGGCGTAGATATATGCTTTTTTTGTCTTCGTGATGATAAGATATTGGATGAACGAACCACGAAGGAGCGAAGGTAGCGAAGAAAGAAGAGTTTTAGAGAGTTTTTGCGTTAGTTTTGGTAAATTGTCTTTGTTGGAAGTTTTTTGTCATAAACTAGTTAAGCTAGTTTTAAAAATTACCCAGAGTTTTGTATTTTGCTATCTTGTGAAAGGATTTAACCTGTAATTTCTTCAGATTAACTTAAAAAAGTGAACCGGATAAACTCATGTTTATTAGTATTGACCAGATTAGAGAGTCTCTTAAATATTTGGAAAAGGTAGATTCTTTTTGGGGAATTACTTTTTTGAAATTCAAGCAATTACAATTACCAGTAGGTAATACTGTTGAAGTATCTCTATATTCGGAAATTAAAGATTTTTTAGAAAAAAACTATAAACTCTATAAGGACTCAACATTTTCTTATAGATGTTTCCGTTTATCAAAAAGTAAAAATAGATGGATAAAACTTAACAGATATGTAAATTATATAATAGAAGATGTTTATAGAGAGATTTATAAAGATATCCATACACCAATATTTAGAGAATCATTAATCAATAACATAAATGAAGACAGATGGGGCTGGAAAGATAACTATATTGAAATTTTAAAATCCTGTTTGTCTCAGTATGATAATCAACTGATTCCTGCTTTTCATTTAGCTGTCTGGATATATTGTGAAAAAGAATGGTCATCTGAAACAACACCAGAAGATATTATTCAAAATTTCAAAAATGAATTTTTATTAAATGAACAAGAAATTAATCAATTATTTGATATTTCTATACCTGAAAATATCAATATAAACCAACTTTTTCAAGACGAAGTAGTGTCTTGGGAAGAATTAAAAACTGTTATTGGCAAACCTCCAGATATTCTACCGGAAGAAGGTACTTTAACTTATTTAGAAATACAAGGTGTAGGGGCTGCAAAAAAACTTTGTTTTGAACCAGCAGAAAGACTGAGCCTAATTACAGGTGATAATGGACTGGGTAAAACTTTTTTACTAGAATGTGCTTGGTGGGCTTTAACTGGACAGTGGGCAAATTTACCAGCATATCCAATGCAAACTGCAAGTGAAGATGAACCTGTAATTACATTTAAAATTTCTGGAGATTCTGAATCTGATACAGAGAGTATTTCTTATGATTGGCAACTTCAAAGATGGAATGAAATTAAAAATCGCTCAACTATTCCAGGTCTTTTAATTTATGCCAGAGTAGATGGTTCTTTTGCCGTATGGGACACAGCAAAACAATATTTATCATCTTCTTCACGGATTAGAAATATTGAGAAAAAACCACTTCCTTTTGTCTTTACAAAAGATGAGTTATGGAATGGTCAAAAAGATGAAAATGGCAATACTTTTATTAATGGATTATTACAAGATTGGATTCAATGGCAAAGTAGACCAGATAAATATCCATTTAATACCTTAGAAAAAGTATTAGCACGTTTATCACCTCCCGAAGAAGGTGATTTAGGAATTTTGAAACCGGGAGAACCTGTCAGACTTCCTTATGATGCTAGAGAAATTCCCACCATAGAACATCCTTATGGAACTGTTCCCATTATTCATGCTTCGGCAGGAGTACAGCGGATAATTACAATGGCTTATTTGATAGTTTGGGCTTATGAAGAACATAAAATACAATCAAAACTTATCCGCATAGAACCACAGAAGAGAATGGTTATTTTAGTAGATGAATTAGAAGCACATCTTCACCCCCAATGGCAAAGGGCTATTTTACCTGCTTTGTTAGATGTGAGAGATGATTTAGCATCTGATTTACAAGTGCAAATTATGGTTGCTACTCATTCTCCTTTAGTAATGGCATCTGTAGAACCTAGATTTGATCAAACAGTTGATAAGCTATTTAGTTTAGAACTGGTGAAAAGCGATTCATTAGGGAATGAAGTCCAAATTGAAGAACTTCCTTTTATCCGTCAAGGTGTGGTAGATTCTTGGTTAATGTCTGATGTTTTCAAATTGCGTCATGCTCGTTCTTTGGAAGCAGAAAAAGCTATAGAAGCAGCGAAAGTTTTACAATTATCAGATAATCCCAATTCGGAAGATGTGGCAAGAGTATCAAATGATTTGGCAAGGTATTTATCAGAAGATGATAGATTTTGGCCAAGGTGGGTTTATTTTGCAGAACAGCATGGAGTAGATTTGTGATTCCTATTAAACCCCAGCCTGAACCTGATGATTTTGACGAGAAAGTTAGAAAACCAGGTTTGGCTTTCTTAAGTAAATTTCCTAATCCTACAAATAAAGATTACGAAAATAAAAACGCTACCTATTGGCGAGAATCGTTAAATGATTTATACAAATCTTATAATAAAATTTGTGCCTATTCTGCTCAATGGATTTCCCGTCCAGAAGGTAATCCAACGGTTGACCATTTTCTTCCTAAATCTGCTAAACCTGAATTAGCTTATGAATGGCATAATTTTCGTCTTGCTTGTTTAACTTTAAATCACAAAAAAGGAACAAAATTAGATGTTATAGACCCTTTTGAATTACCTGTAAATAGTTTTATTCTAGATTTTCCTTCTCTTATTATCAAGCCTAATCCTGAACTTTTATATCCGCTCAAAGAAAGAGTAATATCAACAATTAATCGCTTGGAATTAAATGATTATGACAAGTGTATTGACGGAAGATTAGAATGGCTAAAAACTTACTATGAAGATAATTCTAGTTTCGACTCTTTAAAAAGGAAAGCTCCATTTATTGCTTATGAATTAGAACGTCAAGGGTTAGTAGAAGTAGACAAGATAGCAAAAATTATGGGTGTGAAAATATAACCCAGCAAACAGAAAAATGGAAAATATTTTTGATAAATCAAGAATGATGCCAAGCTTGATAAAATTCTGGATAGGACATATTTTGGGCGCAATTCCAAATCAAATCATAGTCTTCACTATCTAGTTTATAGCGACGTAAAGCTTGCACCACCAAGAATATATCTTTATTGCTAGTGACTATCTTTCCTAGGCTTTTAGCTGCTAGTTTATGGGTGTACTCATTCTGTGATTTATCCAGAAGTTGCACTAAAGCGGCAATGGCTTTTTCATTATTCATGCCTATATTGCCTAAGCTTTCTAGTGCATAGACAATAATTTCATCATTTTCTGATGTATTTATAAGTTGCAATAAAGCGGAGATGGCTTTTTCGTTACCAGGATGTATATTTCCTAAGCTTTCGGCTACTTGCACGAGGATATGCTCATTCTGTGATGTATCTAAGAGTTGCCCTAAAGCAGAAACAGCTTTTGCATCACCTTTGCCTATTTCTCCTAATGTATAAAGTGCTTGACTAATCGCTTCTTCATTCTCTGATACATTTAAGATTTGGATTAAATCGGCAATGGCTTTTTCGTGATCAGTTTCTATTTGGTATGGGGTTGTAGCAGCTTGGAGAATAACGGCTTTTTCGTGGTTATTGTCTATTTTTCCTAATCCACTTATATATTTATTGCCTGATTTATCTAGTAATTGTACTAGAGCAGAAATGGCTTTTTCATTGCCAATGCCTATTTTACCTAAGCTTTCAGCTAGTTGCCAATAAATAGCATCATTTTGTGCTGTATCTAAAATCTGCACTAAGGCGGAAATAGCTTGTTCATTACCATAGCCTATTTCTCCTAAGCTTTCAGTCGCTTGCCTACGGATATCATTATTATCTGATGTAGTTATAATTTTTACTAAGGCGGAAATAGCTTGTTCATTACCATAGCCTACTTTTCCTAAGCTTTTAACTACTCGTCTACGGATGTCTTTATCCTGTGACGTATTCAATAGTTGGGTTAAAGCGGAAATGGATTTTTCACTACCAGATCCGATTGTTTCTAAGCTGGTAATGGCGAGAAAAAGGGTAAAATTTTGTTGTAATGTGTTGATTGATTGGACTAAAGTATCTATGGCTTTGGTTCTGTCGGTTTCTTGAAGTCCTACAGTGACTTGCTGTTCAATGCTATTGAAACAATAATAATCTAATTTCCAATTAACCAGTTGTTGAACTATGTTATCAGCTTTTGCCGATTCTGGGAATTGAGCGATCGCTGCTGCTGCTAAAAAATAGGCGCGATAACCATAAAAACCCTTACCCTGATATGGTACACAGCCATCTTCAAAATTGACCAAAGCTTGAATAAATGCCTCTTTTGACTCTTTGGGTACATCTTCGCGTCCAAACCAGGATAATATTACTGGTTGCCATTGGGGTTCAAAAATGCGGTATGCTTGATTGTCTATGGGTTGATTTTTATGGTTTTTGGGCAAGAAGACATCCCAATCATCAGTCACCGTTGTGGCAAAATCCTCTGGTTTCATAAATCTACTATAAATAATAAAACTTATTTCGAGATTGACAGGTGGTATTTTGAAAAAAATTACTAGAATTCACTGTATCACGTTAGTAAATTATCATTTTAAATGTAACAATATGAATTATTAACTTTTTTCAGACTCAAATCATGAAAGCAATTTGGAATGGTGCTATTCTAGCCGAAAGCGATAATACTGTAGTTGTGGAAGGAAATCATTATTTCCCGGTTGACACTATTAATAAGGAATACTTTACAGACAGCAGCACTCATACCACTTGTCCTTGGAAAGGGGTTGCTAGTTACTACAGTGTTGAAGTTAATGGACAAGTTAACAAAGATGCAGCTTGGTACTATCCTAGCACCAAGGAAAAGGCTAAAAATATAGAAGGTTATGTTGCTTTCTGGAAAGGTGTAAAAATCGAAGCTTAGTAAACAAAAAGATTCCCGACTTCTTTAAGAAGTCGGGAATCTAAGTTAAGTATTTCTAATCTTTAGCAATCACAATATCATTAGATTTAATCACAGCATAGGCTTCTGTACCTTCAGATAATTCTAATTCTTCAGCGGAAACTCTAGTAATCATGGAAGTTAATTCAACTTTCTGAACGATTTCTAAAGTTATTTCAGTATTTATACTGCCTGTAGTTACTCGTTTTACAATTCCTTTTAAAACATTACGAGAACTAACTTTTAATGCTTTTTTGGGACTAACAATTTCAAATTCAATATTTTTTGTTTCTGCTTGTTCTAGTGAAGTTGATGATGATATGGACGGTGCTGAATATTGTTTAAGTCCCCGGACTAATTCTCGCAAAATCTCTGTTTTAGTCCGCTGGGAGTTTTGACAAAATTCTTCTAATATCTTGCGTTCTTCTTCAGATGTTTGAAATGTCACCCAACCCTGGTCTTTTCTTGGCATAAAACTACTAATTTATTGAGTAAATATAATCCTAATACAATACTAGCAATAATCAATACAATCAAGGACGCAGACCCTGCGCCCCTACAGGTTTCTCTATATTGCTAATTCATTTTAAGCAATGCTAGAAATACCGAAATCTGGTGGTATATCTTGCAGTCTTCCCGGTCCAATAGCTTGTAATCCTTCTTTGAGGAGAATATCACCCGTATACAAGGCTTTACCGACTATCACACCTGTGACACCTTGGGGTTCTAAGGCTAATAAACTTAATAAATCGGTGACGGAACTTACACCACCGGAAGCAATTACGGGTATGGAAATTGCTGCTGCGAGTTCTCGTAATGCGTCTAAATTAGGTCCTTCTAATGTGCCGTCACGGTTGATATCAGTGTAAATGATGGCTGCTGCACCTAGTTCTTGCATTTGTACTGCTAGTTGGGTGGCTAATAATGTTGACGTTTCTAACCAACCGCGAGTTGCGACTAAGCCGTTACGGGCATCTATGCCAATAATAATTTGTTGGGGAAATTCTTGACAGAGTTCTTGGACTAATTGAGGTTGTTCGACGGCGACAGTGCCGAGAATTGCCCAATTTACTCCCAGATTAAATAATTGTACAACACTGGAGCGATCGCGCAATCCGCCCCCAACTTCAATGGGTATATCAAGATTATTTCTAATGGCTTCAATAGCTGCTAAGTTGACGATTTTCCCAGCTTTTGCGCCGTCTAAATCAACTAAATGTAGTCTTGTCGCGCCTTGGTCTGCCCACATTTTCGCTACTTCAACGGGGTTTTCGCTGAATACTTGCGATCGCTCGTAGTCTCCTTTATATAGTCGCACACAGCGACCTTCTAGTAAATCAATTGCGGGGATGACTTCCATTTATTTTTTTCCTGATAAACAATAATTTTTTTCTCACGCAAAGGCGCAAAGGCGCAAAGAAGAAAGACTGAGTTTAATTTTTGCTTTTTAATTCTTGTACTGCTTGGCGAAAACCTAAGACTAGTAAGATGTTAGCAAGGGTTAAAAAGACTTCTGCGCTGCCATGTAACCAGTCTACGTTGGCTAGTTGTTCTCCGTACTGGACTTTGGCGTAAATGGCGGCGGGGATGGTGATGGCGACAAATACCAATGTGCCGTAAAATCCATATAGGGCTAAACGTGGCATTTGTGGACTGCGGCTGATAAACCACAAGAAACCCAGATAGGGAAACAGAGAGAGGGCAAAGAGGGTTTCTTTTGATATCATTGTTCTGATTTGATAGATTGTGTCTCAATGGGGCTTGTAGACTTGGTAGAACGCCAAATTAGATAAGCTGCTGCCCAGAGAGTAAAGTTACCAACTAATGTCATGGTAGCTTGTAGGGTGACTAACCATTCTAATGATTCGGAATTGTCGAAATAATGCCAAGTACAAGCACACATTGCGCTAATTAAAGCTGGTAACATGGCAAAGGATAATCCCCACCAACTCCGATTTTCTGTAAGTTCACCGTATATCCAAATTAGCCAAATTGCGGCTATCCACTCAATGACGCTAGAAATATGAATTATCCAGGTGGGAATCGAAAGGGCGTGCATAATTAATCTAAAATCTAAAATTTAAAATGGGGAAAATGCGGGTTTTATTGTCTGGGTATTACGGTAAGGGTAATGGTGGTGATGAAGCTTTGTTAGCCACACTTCTGCAAATGCTACCACTTGATGTTACTCCTGTGGTGCTTTCTGGAAATCCTGAAGAAACTCATCGGCATTATGGTGTGGAATGTTACAACCGCATGGCGATTTTCTCAGTCTTAAAGGCTTTGCGTTCTTGTGATGCTTTTGTTTGGGGTGGTGGTAGTTTAATTCAAGATGCTACCAGTCTGATTAGCCCTTTTTATTATGGGGGATTGATGGCTTTAGCTCAAGTTATGGGTTTGAAAACTGTGGCTTGGGGACAGGGTATAGGTCCTTTGTTGCATTTCCAAACTCGTTGGTTAGCAAAGGGGAATTTTGCAGGTTGTACTCAAGTGAGTGTGCGCGATCGCTCCAGTTCTCGGTTATTATCAGATTGGAGTATACCCCATATCCTTGCCCCTGACCCGGTTTGGGCATTGGAATCGAAGCCAGTCCCGGAATTAGTAGATTTACCAAAACCCAGAATTGCAGTTACTTTAAGAAATCATCCTCAATTGACAGAAAAGCGGTTAACAAATTTAACTCAAGCTTTAGTTAATTTGCAGAAGGAAACCCAAGCTTTTATTTTATTATTACCATTTCAAAAAAGTGAAGATCTAGGAATTGCGGAAAAAATTCATACTCAATTACCAGATGTGAGTAGAGTTATTTGTTCCGAAGATCCACAAATTTTAAAAGGTGTATTTCGCGGTGTGGAAATGTCCATAGGAATGCGTCTCCATAGTTTAATTATGGCAGCAAGTGAAGGTTCTCGTTGTTTTGCATTAAGTTATGATCCCAAAGTCAACCGATTAATGGAAGATTTAGAAATACCTGGTTGGGATTTAAAGGATTTACCAGATGATGTAGATTTAATCAGTAAAATTTGGATTGATTATTATAATAATGGTGTGGCTTTGTCACCTCATAAAATTCAATCCTTAGTAAATGAGGCTTTTTTACATCGGGATTTATTAAAGAAAGTGTTACCATAAAAAGCGATTTATACTATCATGTGAAACCTGTTCATCCTTAAATCCTGATAGCGTTCACGTAGTATGCTGGAGGCACCAGACATAGCGTGGCGTAAGTAGGTGAACACAATAAAACCAAACTGTGTAAAGAAACGTAAAATCGCCCAAACCCTCTTCACTCTTGCCTCTTGCCTCTTGCCTCTTGCCATAACGACAATTTTCAACGCCAACCTACTTACTTATGTCAATAAACCTAATAATTCCCCATTCCCCAACAGCAGAATATTTCTGTAACACCAACCTAAATATCTATGATTCCCCTAAATGTATCCGTTTAGCTACCCAAGCCGCCACCGGACGACATTTACAAATAACATCAAATCATCCAGATACAGCAGTTGCAGTATGTTTATGTGAAGATGACTATCCAGGATGGTTATCACTTCAAGATTTGCAATTTCTTCAACCAACAGAAACAATATATCAACCTCAATTCATCTCAACCGCAGAAATTCAACAGCACATACCCACAGTTATCGCTTTTACCCAAGCAGCAAAAGCAGAAGATAATTATTACCTTTGGGGTGGCACAGTCGCACCTAATTATGATTGTTCGGGTTTAATGCAAGCAGCATTTAAATCTGTGGGTGTGTGGCTACCGAGAGACGCTTATCAACAAGAAGCTTTTACCCAAGCAATTGATATTACTGAATTACAACCAGGGGATTTAATCTTTTTTGGAACTCCTGAAAAAGCTACTCATGTAGGATTATATTTGGGTAATAATTGCTATATTCACAGTTCAGGAAAAGAACAAGGACGCAACGGTATTGGTATTGACCAACTTTCGGAACAGGGAAACAAAGTTAGTCAGGCTTATTATCAACAGTTACGCGGCGCTGGGAGAGTTGTGAAAAGTTATGAATGAACCACATTTTTGTCTCTAATTAAATCAAGACTACTTAATATCCTTATGACCAATTACCAATCACCAAGTTTAGATGTATCCGTAGTTGTCCCAATTAAAGATGAGGTCGAAAGTTTACCCTTATTACTAGAAGCCATTTCTGCGACTCTCACCGCTAGTGAATTGAATTATGAAATTATTTGTGTAGATGATGGTTCTAGTGATGGTACAGCGGAATTTCTCAAGGAACAAGCGCAAATTCGCACTGATTTAAAAGTGGTGATTTTGCGACGTAATTATGGACAAACTGCGGCTATGTCTGCGGGTTTTAATTATGCTACAGCTAAAGTAATTGTGACTTTAGACGCTGATTTGCAAAATGACCCCGCTGATATTCCGATGTTATTAGCCAAGCTAGATGAGGGTTATGATTTAGTTAGTGGTTGGCGGCAAAATCGCCAAGATGGGGCGGTCAATCGGTTGCTTCCTTCTAAAATTGCCAATTGGTTAATTCGTGGGGCTACAAGCGTCTATATTCATGATTATGGTTGTTCTCTGAAAGCCTATCGGTCTGAATTGGTGGCAGATATGAATCTTTATGGAGAACTACACCGCTTTTTACCTGCTTTGGCATATATCGAAGGGGCAAGAATTACAGAAGTACCTGTGCGTCATCATGCGCGGCGGTTTGGACAAAGTAAGTATGGGATATCACGGACTTTCCGGGTATTGATGGATTTATTAACTATTCTATTTATGAAGAAGTTTCTCACCCGTCCCATGCACGTTTTTGGCTTGTTGGGATTGATTTCCATGATTGCTGGTGGGGGAATAGGTATATATTTAACTTTCGTCAAATTGGCTTTTCATGTAGATATTGGTAGCCGTCCTTTGTTGATTTTGGCAGTGTTGCTGTTAGTAACAGGAGTCCAGTTATTTTGCTTCGGTCTTTTGGCAGAATTACTGATGCGAACTTATCATGAATCTCAAGGACGACCAATCTATCGGGTGCGAGAAGTTGTGGCAAAAAATGTTAAGTAACGTAACAATAGAGAAATAATACTTTTTACATTATTGCATCTGCCGTGAAAGCCTTTGATACTTTTGACGCTAATCTGCGAAAAAACCTGCTCATGTTATTTGCAGCGGGTCTGTTTTTCTGGTCAGGTTTGGCTTCATTATTGCCTACCCTACCCTTATATATTGAACATATTGGTGCAAGCAAACAGGAAATTGGCATTGTCATGGGTAGCTTTGCCATTGGGATGTTGCTATGTCGCCCGTCAATGGGTACTTTAGCAGATATTCGGGGTCGTAAAATAGTATTATTGATTGGAATGTCCGCAGCAGCGATCGCTCCTTTGGGATATTTATGTGTAAAATCAATTATTCCCCTCATGGTAATTCGTGCCTTTCATGGCATTAGTATCGCCGCTTTTGCCACAGCTTACATTGCCCTAGTCAGCGATTTAGCACCAGAACACCGTCGCGGTGAAGTCGTTGGTTACATGAGTTTGGTGAATCCTTTAGGTGTGGGAATAGGTCCGGCTATAGGTGGGTTTTTACAAGCAAGTGCTGGTTATACCCCATTATTTCTCTCATCTGCGGCTTTATGTTCCTTGGGTTTATTATGTATCATCCCCATTATTAATCCACCAATTGCCACCAAACCAACTAACAGTAAAAATGATAACTTTTGGCAAATATTAACTAGTCATCGGGTGCGGATTCCCGCTATCGTCTTACTCCTGAGTGGTTTGACTTTAGGTAGTTTGCATACTTTCATCTCCCTATTTATTAAATCAACCGGAGTTGATTTAAATCCAGGTTTATTTTTTACTGCGGCGGCTGTCTCCAGTTTTAGTTGTAGATTATTTACTGGTAAAGCTTCTGATAGATATGGAAGGGGTTTATTTGTCACCATGAGTTTGATAGCTTATACATTCTCTGTCATCTGCATTTGGCAAGCAAATAACTCTTTCATGTTCTTATTGGGAGCATTCATGGAAGGTGCTGCTTCTGGTACACTTATCCCCATGATTTCTGTATTGATGACAGATAGGGCTTTACCCCACGAACGCGGGAGAATATTTGGTGCTTCCTTAATGGGATTTGATATCGGTTTAGCGATCGCAGGGCCAATTTTTGGTACATTTGCCGAAACACTTGGTTATCGAAATATGTTTGGTTTGACTACAGGTTTAACAGTCATTGCCATGATCATCTTCCTCACCCAGTCTAGCCGCAATATTCCTCAATCTCTGCGTTTTGCCCTTGGTCGCACAGAAGATATCTACGCCGTCAAATAACCGTAGGGGCGCAGGGCCTGCGCCCTTCCATATCCTGCACTGATAATTATCAAAAATGCACAAACTCCAAAAAAGGAACTTGTGCATTTAAAATCAGATAATGGGCGAGGAGGGATTCGAACCCCCGACACCGTGGTTCGTAGCCACGTGCTCTAGTCCACTGAGCTACACACCCTTGACTCATGAATTTCATAATAGCACATACTTTCCCAATGACGCAAGCTAATTTTCCAAATTCTTTTCCACTAACCCATTTGGATGCCCAGGGACAAGCCCAAATGGTTGATGTATCCAGCAAAGTCGCCACTGTTCGCCAAGCAGTAGCCACTGGTAAGGTGCGAATGTTACCTGAGACATTCGCCGCTATTCAAGCCGGAAACACTCCCAAAGGGGACGTTTTAGCAACTGCTAGGTTAGCGGGAATCATGGCTGCTAAACAGACAGCGAATTTAATTCCTCTCTGTCACCCCTTACAGTTGCAAAAAATTACCGTTGAGATTATCCCCGATGCCCAACTACCTGGTTATCAAATTGATGCCACTGTCAAAACCAAAGCAGAAACAGGTGTGGAAATGGAAGCTTTAACAGCGGTATCTATTGCCGCTTTAACTTTATATGATATGGCTAAAGCGTTAGAAAAGTCTATTCAAATTGAGGCGATTCATTTAGTCAGTAAGACAGGTGGAAAGTCTGGAGACTGGGGATAGTTGACATTTGTTGAATAAATCAGTACACTATTATTTGTTAGGAGATTTGCCGTACACTAAAGATTTACACATCATATTTATTGTGTAGAAAGTATCATGACTCACTCAGTGGCTAGAAATAGCCCAGAAAAATCCTTGAGTTCCAAATCAGAAAGATTAGAAGCCCGTATCAGTCCACAGAATAAGGAACTGTTCCAACGGGCGGCTGATATTCAAGGGCGAACACTTACAGATTTTGTAGTTAGCAGTCTTGTCAGTG
Source organism: Anabaena sp. 54 (assembly GCF_017355725.1). Lineage (NCBI taxonomy): Bacteria > Bacillati > Cyanobacteriota > Cyanophyceae > Nostocales > Nostocaceae > Anabaena > Anabaena sp. 54. The sequence goes on along the minus strand of NZ_JAAVWA010000021.1, from coordinate 11,338 downwards.
CTGCAAACCAGATTATTCAGGAAAATGAAATCATGGTTTTAAGCAGAAAAGACCAAGAAGTTTTTGTAGAAGCACTGCTTAATCCGCCAGAACCCAGTAACAAGTTACGGCTTGCGGCTCAACGCTATAAAAAGAATATGGGTGTATAAGTGCAGTTAACAGATAATTTTGATGCTTTTGAGAATTATTTAATAGAGCCGCTAGGAAAAAAGCATAACCGGGCGGCTTTTTGTTGTGGAGTTGATCAATTAGATAAATATTTCCAAAAACAAGCTGGGCAAGATGCACGTAAACGCATAGCAGCCCCATTTGTTTTAGTAGAAAAAAGTTCTGGTTTCGTCGCAGGTTATTACACACTATCATCAACAAGTATTCAAATCGGAGAATTGCCGATAGAAATTACTAAAAAACTACCAAAATATCCTCAACTTCCCGCTACTCTTTTAGGTAGATTAGCAGTTGATCAAAATCATCGTCAAAAAGGTTTAGGGGAAATGTTGTTAATGGATGCCCTATATCGTAGTTTGCAAAATGAAATTGCGACAATTGCGGTAGTTGTTGATGCCAAAGATGATAAAGCCCGTTCTTTTTATGAGCATTATCAATTCATTTGCTTTCCTGATTATTCTCATCGGCTTTTTTTGATGATGGAAACGATAGCTAAAATGATCAATTCAGATTAAATAAATTTACTCAAAAACTACAGTTCTATTGCCATAAACTAAAACGCGATTTTGTAAATGCAATCTTACCGCTCTTGCTAACACAATTCTTTCTAAATCTTTACCTTTTCTAATTAAATCATTCACCTCATCTCGATGACTTACCCGCACCACATCCTGTTCAATAATTGGTCCTGCATCTAAGTCAGCAGTGGCATAATGGGCTGTTGCTCCAATAATTTTCACACCTCTTTCAAAGGCGCGATGATAGGGATTAGCCCCAATAAATGCAGGTAAAAATGAATGATGAATATTAATAATTTGCGGGAATTTCTCAATGAAATCTGCACTAACTATTTGCATATATTTTGCCAAGACAACTAAATCAATTTTGTATTCATGCAGTAATTCTAGTTGTTTAGCTTCCTGTTCTTGTTTATTTTCTTTAGTAATTGGTAAGTAATGGTAATCAATACCGAATTGTTCAACTATCGGTTGTAAGTCAGGGTGATTACTCATAATTAAAGGAATCTCTGCATGAAATTCTTTAGCACGATGTCTCCAAATTAAATCAAATAAACAATGATCTTGACGACTTACCCAAATAGCAATGCGGGGAAGAGTATCAGAAAAGTGTAATTCCCATTTTGCATTTAAAGGTTGAGCGATCGCATTAAAAGCAGGAGTAATTACATCTTTGGGTAAATTAAACCCTTTTAATTGCCACTCTATGCGAGTTAGAAATAGTCCAGCTTCAAAATCTGTATGTTGATCTGCATGAGTAATATTGCCACCATTAGCATAGATAAAATTGGCAAATTTTGCCACCAATCCCCGTTGATCTGGACAAGAAATTAATAAAGTTGCTGTTTGTTTTGTCATTGGAGTTTTTAAAGGTTAGATGTTAGGTAAATTTTCTCGTTTCTCGTTTTCTCGTTCCCATTCTCGTTTCTCGTTTCTCGTTCCCATACTCTGTATGGGAATGAATTCTAGAAGGCTCTGCCTTCAATAACAGTAGAGGCAGAGCCTCTGTAGTGACATTCCCAGCCAGAGACTGGGAACGAGATAATTTTTGTAGAGACGTTACATAGAACGTCTCTACATTATTTATTTGGAGAAGTTGGGGAAGGAAGACTAGGTAATGGCTGTACATCAATCTTTTCCGCTGGTTGTTTCCATTCAGATATATCTCGATTAACTGCATTCACAAAATCTTTAGACACTAACAATAAATTCATATTTTTGTTACCATCAGCTTGAGCATATAAAAATTGATTATTAAAATCACCTTTACCTAAAATCAATTGATGGCTTTGTTTATTTTTTAGTTTAACATCAATAGTAGCTACAGGTTTATCCAGACCAAATTCTGATAATTCAGTGGGTGAAACTGATACTGTTCTTTCACTTTTGCCCTCAACTAATAAATCCATTAAATAAGAAACAATTGCATCATTTGCTAGTGTTGATATGGGAGATTTTATTTCCCATTGGGGTTTTTCAGTTGTATTTCTTTTCTCTATTTGTAATATTGTTTCCTTAAAATTAATTGTTAAAGATTGCACATCATCAGCATTAAAAGCAAAAATTTTCTGTTTTTGGGGTTTTATTTCTGTTTGCTGATTTTTACCTTTGATTTCATGAAAGTAGACAAAACTACCTAATCCCAAGGCTAAAAGTATTAAAATTAAAGTCGTTTTTGGTAATTTCATGTTGAATATTACTAAATTATCTAATTAGTTAGAAATTAAAACCGCTTCTCGCCATTTTTGCACTGAGTTAATTATATAAATGCGATTGATATATTGTAACTGTTCAACTGCAATAATTTCTTCTCTGATTTTTCCTTTTTCAAGTAAATCAGCGCGAAAAGTACCTGCTAACAAACCGCATTTTACCGAAGGTGTCAATAATTCTCCATTCAACTCTACCACAATATTACCAATACAAGTTTCTGTGATTTCACCTCTTTCATTCCATAATAAAACATCATCACAATCAGGAAAAGCAGCTTTCGCTGTTTCATAAACTTGGCGATTAGTCGTTTTATGATACAAAAATGGATTATTAGAGTCAATGGCTGTGCAACACATACTTAGTTTAACAAATTCCTGATTATTCACAGGAGATAAAGGTATAGTTTGATATGTAATGTCACCATAATAATCTAATAACAACCGCACTTTATAAGCTTGACTTAAAAATGTTTTTGTTAATTCATCAAGTTGTTTTTTCAAACTATTGATATCAACATTAAAATTAAAGTAAATTGCTGAAGACTGCAACCTTTGTAAATGATAATCTAAAACAAAATAGCCATGATCAGGTTGCCATAATATCGTTTCTAAAAGTGAAAAATCTGGTTGATTTAAGGTGAGAACTTGGGCTTTAATTTGACATTCTTGATATTCATCACTACTTACAGAATCCCAAACAATTCCTCCTCCGACTCCATACTCAGCTTGACTATTTTCCTTATCAATTAATACAGTCCGAATAGCCACATTAAATTGCGCTTGACGGTGGGGACTAATAAATCCAATACATCCAGTATAAATGCGGCGTGGTGTATTTTCCAACTTCTGAATAATTTGCATAGTCCGGGCTTTAGGTGCGCCAGTAATAGACGCACAGGGAAACAACGCCCTCATAATTTCACTTAGGGAAGCTGTAGTTTTGGCTGTGACTGTGGATGTCATTTGCCAAACTGTGGGATATTTTTCAACATTGAATAAATGGGGAACTTTGACAGTATTAATATCAGCTATTCTTCCCATGTCATTGCGAATCATATCCACAATCATCACATTTTCAGCGCGGTTTTTTTCAGAAAAATGTAGTTGATTAGCAATATTATGATCGGTTGCTAATGTTAAACCTCTAGCTGCTGTTCCTTTCATGGGACGAGAGGTTAAATTATTACCGTCAAGATCAAAAAATAGTTCGGGGGAAGCGGAACAAATAGCAAAGTTATCAATGTCAACATAAGCCCCATAGTCGGCGTTTTGCGCTTGCACTAATTTGAGAAATAATTCCCAAGTATCGCCATTAAAGGGTGCATTTAGTCGTAAGGTATAATTAACTTGATATGTTTCCCCCAAAGCAATATATTCTTTGATTTTACTAATGGCTTGATGATATTCGGCTTCACTAACTGAAGGTTTCCAATTGAGTTGATATTCTGTCGGTAAGGTTGGTTTTGGTAATTCAATAATTTCTGTTTTTTTATATAATCCAAACCAAAGTAAGGGAAATGAACCAGAAGAATGGGTTTCTAGGACGGAATCAAAAGCTGTGGAAGCTTCATAACTAATGAAACCCGCTGCATACATTTGATGTTTGGCGATTAAATCATTTACAAGTTGCAATTTAGGAACAACTTGATCAATACTATCAGCTTTGATAATTTCATCAGGATTTTGAAAACAAAGCCAATGCTTGAATTTAGCATCATGAATTACTAATTTATTTTTCATCGGCGTTTCCACCAAATAATAAATCCTGTGGTTAATCCAATTAAAGGTAATACAAACACAGCAATTATTGTTAACCAGTTAGCTTGAAGAGTTGATATAACAATGCGGCGATTTTTCGGTTCTTTAGGACGAATTGAGAGAAGTTGTTGATCTTGTTGACTTAGCCAACTAACTGAGTTTAAAAATACATCTCCATTTAATTGTTGTTCAAATAAACCATCAACAGCAAAATTTGAGTTTCCAAATATTACTAATCTGGATTCTTTAGCAGTAGGTTGAGAATTTATGGAAGTTGGAATTGGTGAAGTTGTGGGAATTGGTGTTGGTGAAGTTGTGGGAATTGGTGTTGGTGAAGTTGTGGGAATTGGAATTGGTGAAGTTGTGGGAATTGGTGTTGGTGAAGTTGTGGGAATTGGAATTGGTGAAGTTGTGGGAATTGGAATTGGTGAAGTTGTGGGAATTGGAATTGGTGAAGTTGTGGGAATTGGAATTGGTGAAGTTGTGGGAATTGGAATTGGTGAAGTTGTGGGAATTGGAATTGGTGAAGTTGTGGGAATTGGAATTGGTGAAGTTGTGGGAATTGGAATTGGTGAAGTTGTGGGAATTGGAATTGGTGAAGTTGTGGGAATTGGAATTGGTGAAGTTGTGGGAATTGGTGTTGGTGAAGTTGTGGGAATTGGTGTTGGTAAAGTTGTGGGAATTGCATTTGATAACTTTCTAGTTAATGCTACTCCTAAAGTTAAAGGTCCTTTTAAATCTTGACCTTCATTAAACTCTAATTTTTCACTTTTTTGATCACTTTCTGCCCAACTGTTGGGATAGGGTTTAGTTTTTAATAAAGCCATAGACTCGATACCAGAAACAGGATCAATTTCCAAAGAACGAGTTAAGGGATATACAGAAATATTTTTAGCAAAATCTTTAGTAATAGGATGTTGTCCATATTCTGTAACCAGAATAGCAGCGGGTCCTAGTTGTAAATTTTCGCCAGAAGTATCAATAGCCAAACGATTATCTAAGCGTATACCCCAATCTTTTAAAATAGTGCCTATTTTCGGGTCAGTATTGGGATCAATCATCAATAATAAGTTACCACCACGATTGAGATAATTTTGTAAAGCTGTAACTTCCCCTATCAATAATTCTTTTTTAGGTCCAGCGACAACTATAACAGTAGCATCATCAGGAACTTGCGGCTGTTCTGCTAAATTCAAAGCTGATGTGGTAAAGTTTTTATCGGTTAATGCTTTAATTGCTTGGGAAATTGCCCCTTTACTAGCTGTAAGTGGATGTTCACCATGACCTTGAAGAAAGTAAACTTTAGCAGTTGTGGAACTGGTAATTTGTTGTAACCTATTAGTTAATTTTATTTCTGATAAACGTTCATTTTCATTAATTATCTGGACTAATTGCCGTTTGTTTTGAAATTCTAGATAAACTTCGCCATAATCTTTGACACCAAATTTTTCGGCTATTCCTGGCTTTAATTGAGGGTCAATATACTCAAATTTAAATTTATTACTTTGACGATGATAGTTATCTAATAATTCTCGATCTTGGAGATTTTGGTCTTTACTAAATAACCAAACTTTTATGGTTTCGGGTAAGTTACTGACTAATTCTCTTGATTGAGGGGATAGGGTAAATAATTGACTATCTGTTAAATCTAGGCGCAGGTGATAGCGAATACCTAAAAAGTTAATTAATCCTAAGATAACTAATACTGATAAGGTGGCGACAAGGGCGTTAGTACCCGATTGGGTGGAACGTTTTTGCCACCATTTACTTTGTTGGCTTTGGATTATTATCCAGAGGCTACAAATTATTAAACCTAGTATTGTTAATAATAAAGGGATTATTCCCCATTTTTCTGATATTAAACCAATGGTTAAGCCGGAAGTTAAAAAGAATGGTCCTAGCCAAAATACAAGTTGCCAAAGTTTATTTTTATTCATTCTTTATAGTAGGGGGCGGGGAGAGTGGGGGGAGTGGGGGGAGTGGGGGAGTGGGGGGAGTGGGGGAGTGGGGGGAGTGGGGGGAGTGGGGGAGTAGGGGAGTGGGGGGAGTAGGGGGAGTAGGGGGAGTAGGGGAGTAGGGGGAGGAGTTTTACTGATGACAACAGACAACAGACAACAGACAACAGACAACTGACAACTGACAACTGACAATTACTGACGTTGAAACCGGAGTGCATCAATTGATTGGGCGGTGAGAAAAATACCTAAGACAATGTAACTGGCAAATAAAATCAAGCTGCTAGTATCAAAAATGCCTTGAATCAGGGTGTTATAATGTTTGAGAAGGGATAAATGACTCACTGCTTCACCCATTTGTCCGGGAATGGCTTTGGCAATTAAATCAATAAATAATAGCAAAATGACGAGGGCAAAGGTGAGGACAGCCGATAAGATTGTGCTGTCTGTTAATGAGGAAATAAACATTCCTAAAGATAAAATTGCTGCTGCTAGGAGGAGTAATCCTAAATGACCAAGTATAGGAATTATGGGGGATATGGGAGGATTAGAATTGGATAATGCGATCGCCTCCAATCCCATTAATGGTAAAATCATGGTTAAGAAAAATGTCAATACCCCTAATAATTTACCCACAGCTACAGCCCAGTTGGTAATCGGCGATGTGGCTAGTAGTTCTAAAGTTCCCCGTTTGCGTTCTTCGGCATAGAGTCCCATTGAGAGAATCGGTAATACAAATAACATTAACCACCCCATTCTATCTAAAAATGCCCGCACAAATTCGTAGGGAACATCTATTGTTGGGGCGGAAACTCCCATTTGTTGCCCTTGTAAATCATAGCTAGAAACTGTGACTAAAATTCCCTCTGGTCCTAACAAAATCATCACGAAAAATAACCCGGCTAAAAACCAAAATGCACTAGCTACTCCATAGGCTAATGGCGAAACAAAATAACTCTGTAGTTCTCGACGATAAATGGCAATAATGTTGGCGATAACTATACCCATTTACGCAGCCTCTCCTTCTTCAATTTCTGGGGTTATTTCCGTTGGTAAATTCTTTTCTGCTGTAGTTAATTCTAAGAAAACATCTTCTAGCGTGGCATTGATTCGTCGCATTTCATATAAATCAAACCCAGCCCGAATTAAAGCAGCAGTAATTTCTTTTCCTGGTTCTGTTCCTGGCTGCAATATTACCCGGAGGCAAGTATGATTGTCTGACGATTGCTGATGGTTAGGCATTAATTCTACTGAACTTACATCGGCTATATTTTGCAGCATTTGTCTAGCTAAAGCTGCATCTCCACCGATTTCTAACTCATATCCCGCCCCACCTGTTAACTGTGTCATCAAATTTTCTGGGGTATTAGTTGCGACTATTTGCCCCCTGTTAATAATGGCAACTCGGCTACAGGTCATGCTCACTTCTGGGAGAATATGGGTAGACAAAATAATGGTGTGTGTTCCTGCTAAACTTTTAATTAAGTTTCGCACTTCGATGATTTGCCGAGGGTCAAGACCAATGGTAGGTTCATCAAGAATAATAGCTGGTGGATCATGAACGATCGCCTGGGCAATTCCCACTCTTTGCCGATAACCTTTAGAAAGTTTACGAATAATAACTTTGCGCTTATCTTCTAAGTTACAACGGTTAATAGCTGCTGTTACCTTTGTCGGGCGATCGCCTGAAGAAACTCCCTTAATCCGAGCGACAAAGTGTAAAAAACCCTCCACAGTCATCTCTGGATATAATGGGGGCGTTTCTGGTAAATAACCAATTCGCTGTCGCACCAACAGAGAATGATCATGAACATCATAACCCGCAATCTTGGCTGTCCCACTTGTAGCTGGTAAATAACCAGCTAAAATTCGCATAGTTGTGGTTTTACCAGCCCCATTCGGTCCCAAAAAACCTAAAATTTCCCCTGGTTCAACACTAAAGGTAACATCAGTAATTGCTGTTGTCGAACCATAAATTTTACTCAGATGCTCAACTTCGATCATTCACCTAATCACTAATCATGAGAATACCCACACAATCTTAGCGAAAGAATGGGTAATTAGCTTCAACAGCAACAAAAAAGCGATGATCAATAAGATCCCCGACTTCTCTAAGAAGTCGGGGATCTTATTCGTAAAATCAAAAGAGCGATCGCCTAATATAAATTGATCATAGATCAATTACCAAATCAACCTGTATACCATTCTGGAGTCAACTTCTCTGTATCAGCAACAGGAGTTTCAGTCGCTAGAGTTCCATCCATAGTCCAGATTTTATCTGCGGACGTTTGTTGATCACGCCAGTAGATATCAGTCTTACCATCACCATTGAAATCACCTAAAGATGCTGTCAAACCAGGAGTATTGCTAGGTAGGAAAGCTTCAGAACTTACCGCTGTACCATCCATTAACCAAGCAGTATTTGCCCCACTAGTCGCATTGTGCCAGAAGATGTCAGTTTTACCATCGCCATTGAAATCGCCAATTCTCGCACTCCAATCTGTACCCAATGTGCTAACAACACCTTCAGTCACAAAAACGCCATTCATTGTCCAAATCTTATTCTCGCCTGTAGAGGTATTGCGCCACAGAACGTCAGTCTTGAAGTCGCCGTTAAAATCACCAAGAGTAGAAGTCCAAGAAGCATCTTGAGATTGGAGATCATACTTAGTGGCTTGGCTACCATCCATAAACCAAGCGGTATTTGCACCTGTGCTGGAATTGCGCCAGAAGATGTCACTCTTACCATTACCATCAAAATCAACAATGGTAGCAGTCAATCCTGGTGCTGTAGTTTCTAAAACAGTCGCATTAGCTACTTTTGTGCCATCCATTTGCCAAATAGCATTTTCACCAGTAGTGGCATTATTCCAGAAAATATCAGTTTTGCGATCGCCATTAAAATCGCCAATATTCGCACTCCAACCTGGATCAACTCGATCTAAAGTCAAGTAACTGGAAACTTTTGCGCCATCCATTAGCACAATCACATTATCACCAGTTGATTTATTCCGTAATAAGAAATCAGTCTTATTATCGCTATTAAAATCAGCAGTTTTGTATTCCCAGGTATTTAAGTCATAGCTACCCAAAGAAGCCTGTTCTAAAACTTGAGTTCCATTCATCAAGCGAACTAAAATTTCACCAGTTTGAGCATTCACCCAAAGTTTATCAGTTTTCCCATCACCATTAAAATCAGGAACAATGGCTGCACTGGTTAAATAAGGATTAGGATTAGGGTTAGCACTGCCGCCAATGGGGATTTGAGCTAATGGATTTGTTGGAACTAATGGATCTGCATTCGCAGATCCAGAAGAACTTCTACCGCTAAAAGATGAAGGATTTAAATCTTCAAGAGGTGATGCTTGCTCGATTTTATTTTGAGCTTGTAAACCGTAATTTCTTGTATCTAAAGATAATTGATCAGGCATGACTTGTTTTTATGAGTAATTAATATCCATTTTTAAGTTGATTTTCATGAAGATTCTGTAAACAACAAACATTTGTTTAATTGTTTTGATTGAATGTCATTATTTATAGACATTTTCATAATGTTCATTAACACTAACTTTTAATTTTTAAAGTAATATCTAAACAATCAAAAAATATTTTATTTTCTGTTTATCAATGTCATAATTTAAAAATGAAATCCTGTTTTGTTGACAATCTCATCCCTAAAAGTCCTCATGGATTGTCAAGGAAATTAAAAATTGGTTAAAATAACTAAAATTAACAATTTTTCTGATAACATTTCTCAGTAGTCTAGAATTGTTAAAGCCAAAAACAACACTATCAATAAATCAACTATGCAAACAGAATATCGGCAACGTCGTGAGCAGTTAATGGCGAAAATAGGCAGTGGTACAGCGATTTTTAGAAGTGCGCCAACAGCAGTAATGCACAACGATGTCGAGTATATTTATCGTCAAGATAGTGATTTCTTTTACTTAACTGGCTTTAATGAAGCCCAAGCAGTCGCAGTATTAGCACCACATCATCCAGAACATCGGTTTATCTTATTTGTCCAACCCAAAGACCGAGAAAAGGAAGTTTGGAGTGGTTATCGTTGTGGAATAGATGCAGCGAAGGAGTTTTATGGTGCAGACGCAGCTTACCCCATTGCGGAGTTAGATGAGAAGTTACCCCAATATTTAGAAAAAGCCAATTGTATTTATTATCATTTAGGACGCGATCGCAATTTCAACGACAAAATTCTCAAACATTATCAAAGTTTACTCCGAACCTATCCTAAACGCGGTACAGGACCCACATCCATTACTGATCCTGGTACTGTCATTAATACCATGCGGTTATATAAAAGCAAAACAGAATTAGACCTAATGCGTCAAGCCGTAGAAATTGCCGTAGAAGCTCATAATTATGCTTTAAAAACCACCGCACCAGGACGTTATGAATATGAAATCCAAGCCGAAATAGAACATATTTTCCGTTTACGGGGTGGCATGGGTCCAGCTTATCCTTCCATAGTCGCATCAGGTAAGAATGCTTGCGTACTGCATTACATAGAAAACAACTGTCAAATGCAAGCCAATGATTTACTCTTGATTGATGCTGGTTGCGCTTATGGTTATTACAATTCTGATATTACCCGCACGTTTCCCGTCAGCGGTAAATTCACACCAGAACAAAAAGCATTATATGAAATAGTATTAGCAGCACAAAAACAGGCAATAGCAGAAGTAAGACCGGGTAATTCCTTCCATGCACCTCATAATGCAGCCGTGCGGATATTGACAGAAGGATTAGTTGAACTGGGTTTACTCAAAGGAGAAATTGACAAATTAATCGCAGAGGAAAAATATAAACCCTTTTATATGCACCGCACCAGTCATTGGTTAGGCTTAGATGTTCATGATGTGGGCGTTTATCAACATGGAGAAAACCCCCAAACCTTACAACCTGGACAAGTGCTAACCGTAGAACCAGGGCTTTATATTGTACCGCATACCAAACCCGCCGAAGACCAACCGGAAATTGACCCCCGTTGGGTAGGGATTGGGATTCGCATTGAAGATGATGTATTAGTTACCGCAGATGGAAATGAGGTTTTAACAGCGGGAGTTCCCAAGGAAATAAAGGATTTAGCTTAACCGACAGAAGCCCCACGACTGACCCGAAGGGCAGCGTGGGGGATGAATGGCGCGTGAATTAACGACAGTTTTTCGACCAAAGCGACAGCAAGGGAGAAAAACATGGAGGCAATTCA
>NZ_JAAVWA010000020.1:0-93660 GCF_017355725.1 Anabaena sp. 54 | reverse complement strand
TCCCCCACATCCCCCACATCCCCCACATCCCCCACATCCCCCACATCCCCCACATCCCCCACATCCCCCACATCCCCTACATCCCCCACATCCCCTACATCCCCTACATCCCCATAATTTCATATCCCGCATCTACATACAGGATTTGTCCAGTAATACCGCTTGCTAAATCACTGCATAAGAAAGCTGCTGTATTGCCTACCTCTAGTTGAGTGACGGTGCGACGGAGTGGTGCTACTTTTTCGACGTGATGAATCATATCCAAAATGCCACCAACGGCTGAAGACGCTAAGGTGCGAATAGGTCCAGCAGAAATACCATTGACGCGAATATTATCGGGTCCGAGTTCCGCTGCCAAGTAGCGAACACTGGCTTCTAAACCAGCTTTAGCCACACCCATGACATTATAGTTAGGAATTGCTCGAACTGCTCCCAAATATGTAAGAGTAATAATACTTCCGCCTTCAGTCATTAAAGGTTTAGCTGCACCGCTTAACTGTACCAGTGAATAGGTGCTAACTTCCAGAGCCGTATTGAAACCAGAACGAGAAGTTTGACTAAAACCTCCGGTCAAATCTTCTTTTTTTGCAAAGGCTAAACAATGCACTAGAATATCTATTTTCCCCCATTCTTGCCGGATGGTTTCAAAAGTAGATTGAATTTGCTCGTCATTTTCAACATTGCAGGGCAGAAATAGGCTAGGACTGAGCGTTTCTACCAATTCAGAAACTTTTTTTTCCATTTTACCCTTGTCATCTGGCAAGTAGGTAATGCCCAAATTAGCCCCGGCTTTGTGTAGTTGTTGGGCAATTCCCCAAGCGATAGAACGGTTATTGGCAATACCTGTAACTAGGGCATTTTTTCCAGATAGATTGAGCATAGAAATTGCTAATTTAATTCATCATTAGGAGCATACTAGAATCTGAGCCTAGTTTGACTGCATCGGGCTAGGGATTTTCCAAAATGCTCCATAAGCAAGCAGTAAGCCCCAAAAAATCATGCCCATGTTTACAAAAATTCTCAAGAAATTGACAATTTTTAGAGGCAAAACTTTTGGAGTATAATTGGTGAAACTACTTATCAATAATTACTAGCTAAACGGAACAACAATTATGTATCATTATAAACGGAAGGCTAGGAATTCCGCGTTTAGGTATAGGAAAAAACAGCAAGGTTAATGGTGATTTATTGATTTTTCGGGTGTATTCTTAGGTAATTAGTTTTTGTTTTTCTGGCATTGGGTAGGGGAAGGGAGAAATGATAGTGACACAAGATAAAGCCCTAGCAAATGTTTTTCGTCAAATGGCGACCGGGGCTTTTCCTCCGGTAGTGGAAACATTTGAACGGAACAAGACGATCTTTTTTCCGGGAGATCCTGCTGAACGAGTTTATTTTCTTCTCAAGGGTGCTGTGAAACTCTCAAGGGTGTACGAGGCAGGAGAAGAAATAACGGTGGCTCTGCTGCGAGAAAATAGCGTCTTTGGTGTGCTGTCGTTGCTGACAGGCAATAAGTCTGATCGATTTTATCATGCAGTGGCATTTACTACTGTAGAATTGCTTTCAGCCCCAATTGAACAAGTTGAACAGGCACTGAAGGAAAACCCAGAGTTATCAATGTTAATGCTGCGAGGTCTTTCTTCGCGGATTTTGCAGACGGAGATGATGATTGAAACTCTTGCTCACCGTGATATGGGTTCAAGGTTAATTAGTTTCTTGTTGATTCTTTGTCGAGATTTTGGCGTTCCTTGCGCTGATGGTATTACCATTGATCTGAAGTTATCCCATCAGGCGATCGCTGAGGCAATTGGCTCTACTCGCGTTACAGTCACTAGACTGCTGGGAGATCTACGCGAGAAGAAAATGATTTCCATTCATAAAAAGAAGATTACTGTGCATAAACCTGTTGCTTTAAGTAAGCAATTTACTTAAAAGTTATGGGTAAATGGAGTTGGCACGGCTTCTATTTTTGAGGTAATGCGGTCTTAGGGTCTCCCTAAGTAGCGTCACTACCATAGAGATTAAACCGTTAATTTGGAGGAAAGTCCTAAAATTGTATAATTCCTACTTTTGCCTAACTCCATTTACTCACAGACAATGGTTGAACGTAGTAGGCTGTATCTGTCAGCATTGCGGTAGTTAAAAATGGCCACCGGGTACATCCTTATTGCAGCAATTCTTATTTTGGGAGGCGTAATTGCTACCGTTGGCGATCGCATCGGCACACGAGTTGGCAAAGCTCGTCTCTCACTTTTCAATTTACGTCCGAAAAAAACTGCTGTAATTGTGACTATTTTTACAGGCGGTCTAATTTCTGCATCAACTTTAGCAATTCTCTTTGCGGCTGATGGCGGATTGCGAAAGGGCGTATTTGAATTAGAGGATATTCAAAGAGATTTGGGGAACAAGCGGGAACAACTAAAAATCGCAGAAGCGCAAAAAAGTCAGGTTGAGAGTGAGTTAAATAAAGCCAAACAAGAACAAAGTCAAGCACAGGAAGAATTACAGAAAATTAATAAGTCATTACAGGCAGCAAATACTAAACAAAAGACCACACAAGCTCAACTCAATCGCACTCTTAATCAGCAAGCCAAAACCCAAGCCCGACTTAATGCAACTCAAAGCCATCTTGGTGGAATTGTGATTCAGTATCAACAGGCAAGAAGTGAATTACAAACTCTTTATAATCAGCGACAAACATTACAAACGGCAGTAGAAGAGTTAAAGGCGGAACGGAAAAGATTATACGCTGAAGCAAAACAGGCAATTGATGAAGCGAAGACGGTAATTGAAAAACGCGATCGCAAAATTGTTAAATTAGATAAACTTATTCAAAATCGTAACCTCGAAATTAAACAGCGGGAAGAAGTTATTATGACTAGAGAATCTCGCTTAAAAGAATTAGAGAAACAACAACAATTTTTAGAGCAGGAAGTAGCCAGACTAGAAAAATATTATCAGTCCTATCGTGACCTCCGCTTGGGTAAACTAGCCTTAGTAAAGGGCCAAGTAATAGCGGCAGGATTAATTACTGTAGACAAGCCTGATGCAGCACAGCAGGCAATTATCCAAATTCTTCAGGAAGCTAACCGCAATGCCAATATTCAATTAACTGAACCTGGTGCTATTCCGGCTAATAAAGAAATACTCCGTGTCACTAAAGATCAGGTTAAAGCACTAGTTGCACAAATTAAAGATGGTCGAGAATATGTAGTCCGAATTTTCTCCGCAGGTAACTATGTCAGAGGTGAAAAGCAAATAGAATTTTTTGCAGATGCAGCGAGAAATCAACTCGTATTTTCATCAGGGGAAGTGCTGGCTACTACTACAGCGGATTTAAAAAATATGACATCTGAACAAATGCGTCAACGCTTAGATTTACTAATTTCCGCTTCCCAGTTTCGCGCCCGCAATGCGGGAATTGTCGAAAGTGTCCAAATAGAAGGAACTTTTCCGCGCTTTGTTACCCAATTACAGCAAACGGAACAGGAAGTAGAAATCAAAGCTGTAGCCGCAGAAAATACTTATACTGTAGGTCCGCTAAGAGTCAAGTTAGTAGCCCTCTTGAATGGACAAATTCTTTTTAGTACGTGAAGAATTTAATTAAAGATTGAAAATTACTACAATCAATATTGGGCGCAGACCCTGCGCCCCTACGTAAATAATGACTAATACACAACCTGTAATTTTAGGATTTGATCCCGGTCGTGATAAATGCGGGATTGCGGTGATGGGATTGGATAGACAACTATTTTATCATCAAGTTGTTTTGGCAAATGAGGCGATCGCTAATATTGAAACACAACTGCAAAAATTCCCTGTATCCTTAATGGTGATGGGAGATCAAACAACGGCTAAAAAGTGGAAACAGCAACTTAATCAGGAATTAAGCAAACCCACCAATATCATTTTAGTTGATGAACGTTATTCCACTTTACAAGCACGCGATCGCTATTGGCAGATGTATCCACCCCAAGGCATCACTAAACTATTACCCAAGGGTTTGCGTCAACCCCCCCGGCCAATAGATGACATTGTGGCCATTCTCCTGATTGAACGATATCTTAACCGACTAACTGACAACTAATTTACAATTCAGCCCGAATTGTAAAAGCATAATCCCCTCCAGGTTCTAACTGATAGTCCTGTTGTTCTAAAAACCGCCCTAGAGGTTCTTTGATTAAAGCACGACCCTGGGAAGGCTTCACAGAAAGTTCTCCCCGACGGAAATGCCACTGGAAATGCCACTGAAAATTACCGGCGCTAACTTCACCTTCAAGAAAGCCTTGTTGCCAAGATTGGCGGGTAACTCTCACATGAGCAGTAGTTTCTGGCAGACGTTTAGCACTCACGCTTGTTTGATGTCACGTATGGGATAAAAGCCAATTATTTATGTAGGCTACTTATTCTATGTACCAAAAATAGCTTAATTCTACAAACTAATCAAAACAAGATAAGTTAATAAAGTCCAGTTTCGTAACTGCTCTTTTGTTGTCAATTTACAATAAACGCAAGATAATAATGCAATTATTACATAAAACTATTTGTGAAGAGTGTGCTTTTTATATCAAATCAGAATGCACTCACCCTGATGAGTTGGCAATTAATTGTGCTACTGTCACTTTTTGTAATTCATTCACTCCAGCAGTAGAAATTGATAGTCCTTGTGTGTCTTTTGGTAATTTAGTAATGATGATATGTTATTCTCTTGATGTCTTAATACCTGGATTTTAGGGAGGCTGTTTCCATTGATTATTCTATGTACTCATAATGATGGTGGTGTGGGAAAAACTACCCTTGCTGTTCATGTTTCTGGTGTTCTTATTAACAGACAAGATAGTACACTTCTAGTTGATTGTGATGATCAGGCAGATTTTTGGCAGTTTTACATTGATCGCAATCCAGAAAAATTAAAAGATTGGGAAAGATATGAAAATACATTTGGGACTATGAAGGTTTAGAACATTTATACGATTACTTTGTTGATTTATTAGATGGATAATGTTGGGAGATGAATTATGTCTAGAGAAGATAAAGTAACTACTCAAAGTAAAATTTTTTTGTTGATAATGCCATTCAAAATGGCATAAAAGAAGTAGAAGAAGAAAAACAAGAAACTCAAAACTTAGATATAGAATTAAGATATACCAACTCTGAGTTAGAAAAGATAGGGAAGCTAACTAGAATACTAAGGTTAGGAAAAGAACTATTCCTAGAATCAGTAATTAGTTACGTACATTTTCTTTTCTCTGAGCATAAAGAAAGTATCCAAAAAATAATTGATGAAGAATCAAAAAATTATCAAGCCGAGTTAAAACAAATTACTCCCATAGAAAATATGTCTAGAAAAGACCGTGATAGATTTTCAGGGAAAATTAGGCTATCACCTGAAACATCAGACAAAATAGAACAGTTAGATATGAAAGATAGAATAAATGAATGTTTGTTTGTTGGTATAAATTTACTTTATAAACAATTAGTTGGAGAATTTAAAACTGTTAATCAGGAAAAATAAAAATGGATTTCTTAGAAATTGATGCGTTAGTAAGCGGCATTATTTATTCTAGCGAAACAGCAAAACAAGATTTAGGTAGACGTTTTGCTGCTTATCTGGGATTAACACCAGGAAAATCTGGAAGTGATGGAGGAATAGATGGTTATGCCGAACTAAATAATGATATGATTTATTTTCAATCTAAATTATCCCAAAATATCTTAGATGCCTCTTATTCAGCAGAATTGATTGGTAATATGATAATTCATGAAGCTAATATTGGCATAATGTTAGCTGGTGTTGGTTATACAGACGGATTTCGTTCTCGTTTAAATAAAGCTATTCAAAGTAAGCAGATTAATACACAGCTAAAGATTCATTTATTAAGCCTTGAGGATGTATTTGGAGAAACGGAGATATTTATAAAGGCTACTCAAGATTTACCTTTATTGAGGAATTTGAGTAATGGTGCATGGGCTAAATACAAGTAGTATTATTTGGCGTTGCTGAATTGAGGTATGAAATTCCCAAATTGAACCTTTAAAACTCAAACCTCAGTGCGTCTTTGCGCCTTTGCGTGAGACTAAAATTCATACCCTTAATCAGCAACGCCTATTATTTTAATATGTTTATCTAGATGTAGATATCAATATCTTCCTTTGCATCTTTGATCCTTTGTGCCTTTGCGCGAAATAAATCCATGCAATTATCACTCATTAAATATCCCATCTTGGGAATAATCAATTTGTTATTATTAAGTATTAATATTCAACCAGTATTTTCCAATTCTCCCCCTACTCTAATACTGGCACAAGCCACAAATAGTAAAGCGGCTACAGATTCTTTAAATCAAGGGTTACAAGCGATTCAATTGGGAAAAATAGAAGCAGCAATTACCGCTTTTCGTCAAGCTATTAAACTAGATCCTAAATTAGCAGCAGCGCATTATAACTTGGGTTTAGCACTGCGACAATCGGGAAAATTACAACCTGCGGCAGATGCTTTTTATCAAGCTACCCAAGCTGATTCTCAATTTGCTTTAGCTTTTGCAAATTTAGGTGGGGCGCTATTAGAAGGAAATAATTTAAAATTGGCGCAAGATTATTTAAATCAGGCTTTGAAGTTAAATCCAAATCTGGGTTTTGCCCATTATAACATGGGGTTGCTGAAGGAACAGGAGAAAAATTGGGCAAGTGCGATCGCTTCTTTTAAAAAAGCTAGAAACTATAGTCAAAATGCTCCCGAACCAGCATATCATTTAGGTATCTGTTATTTGCAACAAGGGAAAACTGAACAAGCAAAAGCAGCTTTTAATCAAGCAATTCAAATAAATCCCAAATATGCGGAAGCACACTATAATCTTGGCTCAATTTTGTTTAATCAAGGTCAATTAAATGAAGCTTTAGCAGCTTTCAGAAAATCAGCCGCAGCTAATTCTACTTATGCTAACGCTTATTATGGTGCAGGATTAGTTTTTATGCAGTTGAAACAATACAAGGAAGCTGTACAAGTCTTCCAATATGCTCAAGATTTATATAATATTCAAGGTAATTTACAGTGGGTGAAAAATTCCCAGGAGTTATTACAACAATTGAAAAACTTAAATAAGTAGGTAGGGACGTTATCGGGAACGTCTCTACTCTTTCATCAGGTACTAATCCAATATTTTCTCAGCTTTTGGACAGATGAATAAATCTAGAGAAATAAGTAGAAGTTAATTAAATAAGTAACGGAGTAGAGACATGACTAAAACTAAAACTCAAGAACCTATTAGCAATTTAGAGTATGATTTTATCAGCGTCCTGCATACTAAAGCCGTAGCAGTTCAAGCTTATGAAAATTATATCAAAGATGCCAAGGAAGCTAATTCTCAACCCTGTGTAGAACTTTTCCAAAAATTACGGCAATCGGAAATTGAACAGGCGCACGAAATTCGTCATCATCTCCAAGAAGTGATGCAGAAAGGCAAGATGTAATTAATGCTGGGGGCAGGTTTAAGAGATTAATGACTTAAACCCACCCCTAACAATTAACGAATATACTCTTTCAATACGCTATTGCGATTAGGATGGCGTAATTTACGGAGTGCTTTAGCTTCGATTTGGCGAATGCGTTCGCGGGTAACGTTGAAAATCTGACCGATTTCTTCCAGAGTTTTCATGCGCCCATCATCTAAACCATAGCGAAGTCGGAGAACGTCTCTTTCCCGAGGACTGAGACTATCAAGGACTTTTTCTAGGTCTTCCCGCAGCAAGTTCTTAGAAACTTGATCTTCTGGAGTTTCACCATCAGATTCAATGAAATCACCTAAACGAGAATCTTCTTCTTTACCGATAGGTGTTTCTAAAGAAATTGGTAACTGGGCAGATTTGGCAATAAACCGCAGTTTCTCGATGGTCATTTCCATACGAGTTGCAATTTCTTCTTCTGTGGGTTTGCGTCCCATTTCTTGGGAGAGGAGTTTGGTGGTTTTCTTAATCCGAGAAATGGTTTCGTAGAGATGAACCGGTAAACGGATAGTGCGGGACTGATCAGCGATCGCTCTTGTAATTGCTTGACGTATCCACCATGTAGCGTAGGTAGAAAACTTATAGCCTTTTTCGTGATCAAACTTTTCAGCCGCACGAATCAAACCCAAACTACCTTCTTGAATCAAGTCTTGGAAGGACAAGCCCCGATTCATGTATTTTTTGGCAATGGAAACTACAAGTCTCAAGTTCGACTGTACCATCTTGTCTTTCGCTCTCCGTCCCACGTGCAGACGGTAACGAAAGGTTGGTAATGGCAATGATACTTCTGCTGCCCATTCGCTGTCTCTAGGATCGCGTTCTAGGCGTTCACAAAGCCTTTCCCGCGCCCGTTCTAATTCCAGTAACTCAGCGATTTTCCGCGCTAGTTCAATTTCTTCGTCTGCGCGTAACAAACGAATCCGTCCAATTTCTTGCAGGTACAGACGAATTGAATCT
Source organism: Anabaena sp. 54 (assembly GCF_017355725.1). NCBI lineage: Bacteria > Bacillati > Cyanobacteriota > Cyanophyceae > Nostocales > Nostocaceae > Anabaena > Anabaena sp. 54. The sequence goes on along the minus strand of NZ_JAAVWA010000020.1, from coordinate 85,203 downwards.
TCTGTATAGTGCTTTTTCTTGGCGATTGGTGTCCGACGACGCGATTTAGCGGCTTTTCCAGACTTTGCGTCGTCCTCATCAGACTGAGGCTCTAAAAAATCATCAATTTCGCCGTCATCAGTCAGCAATAAGTCCTCTTCTTCTATTAAGAGTGCTTGTAATTCGATCTCAGGCGGATTTATCATTTCTAGGTCAGGCTGATAAATATTATCGAGTACGTTGTTAGCCTGGTTCATGCCGCGTTCCTCATGCTCCTTGCAGAATCAGTTACTGAAGACATTGCGATTACTTTTAGTGTGGAGTAATCTGTGAACCGAAAATCGGGTTTTGGCTAGTTAACCTCAGATATTTTCGGTGATTTTTTTCCTGTTTGATGCAGGATTGTTGAGTAAAAGTGGCAAATATCACTTTGAAAGCGAATTGGCCGCTTTTTTTAATTGTCATACCCGATCATCCTACATATCACTTTTGATTAACCGAATCTATAAACCTAGATCCATCTTTTTCAAAAAGTTTCCCGTTGCGGATACAGTGTATGACATTTAACTGTAAATACTGTTCCAATTGTAGCCTATTTCACAAAAATTACACTCTTTTCGTGCATTATTTATGAACTTATTTACTAAGATTAAGCCACCTTTATCAAAAAGACATTAAAAATGGTGGTAATACCATTAAATCTTGTCGAAAACTTTTGGGTTGGTCAGTGGCATTCTTATTAAATTAAAAGGTAGGCACACTTGCTGCTTTATAAAACTTATACAAATTGTTCCTAACTGAACAAATAGTATTTATGTTCTGCTTGAACTTAGTCCGAAGGCGGATATTTGTTTACAGAAATTAGTTCTGGTTAAACTAATTGTACATATTCACTATTAGCTAGTGATTGGTGTTTGTTTCCAGGCACTAACTCTTGTATATGCTATACCAAGAACTTGAACTAAGGAGTTAAAGTTATGGCATATTTTTAGCGAGGTAAGAGATGAATTAAGATTTCTCTCGATTTAGCCTTATTCACACATTAGCGCAGAGTTGAGATTTCTACCCTGTGCAACTTGACAAACTGTTCTTATGGTATACAACGATATTTTAATCAGGTGATAAATAATATTGCTGCTAAAGTTGCCCAAAGATATATTTGGGTAAATTAACGTATGTCAATTGTAGTTATGAATACTTCGGATTTTAAGAAGGTGGCTGTCATCTGGTTATGAAAAGTTTTGTGTATACTTACTAAGCTTTGCTTTGTAGATAATATCTAGTTGCGCTTTATAAGCATAGCAAATGCTTTCCCCCTTTGTGGAGAAAATTTATGATTTTTAGTGAAAAATTTATCGAGAAAGGGAACGGGGGAGGTAGATCCGTAATTACCAATCACCCATTACCCATTACTCATTACCTTAGATATCTAAATCTGTCATATTCAGTTTAGAACCATAGGTTTCAATGAATTCCCGGCGGGGTGCAACGCGATCGCCCATAAGAATGGTAAAAATCCGATCAGCTTCGGCTGCGTCTTCAATTTCCACTCGTTTGAGGGTACGGGTTTCTGGATTCATGGTGGTTGTCCAGAGTTGTTCTGGCATCATTTCTCCCAGACCTTTAAAACGTTGAATGGTATAGTTAGCATTGCTGGGAAGAGTACCTAGATGTTGTTGCAATTCCCGTTCGCTATAACAATACTGGTAATTTTTACCCCGTTCGACTTTGTACAAGGGAGGACAAGCGATATAGATGAAACCTTGTTCAATCAATGCCCGTTGATAACGATAGAAGAAAGTTAACAACAGCGTGCGGATGTGCGCCCCATCTACGTCAGCATCAGTCATTAATACTACGTGATGATATCGTAACTGCGAGGCGTTGAATTCTTCACCTTTGACACCTAAACCCAGTGCGGTAATTAAGGCTTGAATTTCGTTATTTTTATAGATTTTGGCATCGTCGGTTTTTTCAATGTTGAGGATTTTACCACGCAGGGGCAGAATTGCCTGGGTACGGCGATCGCGTCCCTGCTTGGCACTATTGTGAACAAATACACCACTGGCTAAAGCGAAGTTATGTGTTTGCGGAACTTCGATATCGTAAACATCTACCTGTTCTGCTAAACGTTCAATACTGACAATGCGGTGATTGTAATTAGCAACAGCTTCATAGGCTAACGCTGGATTACCATCGAAGTAGCGTTGACAAAAATTATCAAACCGTAATAAAGACTTGTCTTTTGTTTGTTGACGGTACGTATTATAAGCTTCTAAATCAAGCTTACCTTGCTCAACTTCAATCTGCTTGAGGACAGTAATAGTTTTGCGATAGTAGGTTTGCTGCAAAGTAGCATGACGTTGGGCGCGAAATTCAGGTGTCCATTGCTGCTGTGTTTTTTCTCGCCGCCATGCCAATAAAGCTTCATTTTCCCATTGTTCCTTAGCCAAAAGTGATTGAGTTTCACGGGCTTGGGGATTATTAGCAAAATAGGCGCTAACTCTTTGGGATTGGGCTAACCGATTAGCTTCATCACTCCAATAGTCTTGCTGTGCTTGATTGAGGCGTTTATGGTTTTCCTGACGATAAGTTTGGTTATTGTCATAAAACTCTCTCCATTTGCCCAGCATATAACTTTGATAGGCTTCATCTTGCCATTGTTCCTTAGCTTGTGCTGACAAAATTTGCTGCGTTTCCGGCTGCTGCATTCTTTGACTCATCTTGGCACGAAATTCTTTACCTTGACGAGTTTTCCGGCTCTTTTCAATTACATCTTGACGATGTAATGTTTTTTCAATATGAGCGCGATGCAAAGCTAAGTGTGACTCAACCGATAACCGCTGTAAATTCGTAGGGTTATTATTACGCTTGTTGAAATCAAGATGATGGCAGTGTTCTCCATCTGTTAGCTGATAAACACCTAAATAACGGTTATACCAATCCGCTAAGGTATGGGTAAACAACCAAGAATCAGAACGGGGATTCCAAACCATTTCATAACCATCAATGGTAATCCCTGGATTGCTGATATCAGATATTTGCCGATATAGAGGCATGAGGGAATCATCAGGGGTTAATAATGCGGCTTGCTTGTAACTGCCATCGCGTAACATGAAGCGATGATCTGGTGTGCAAACAATTGTTTCGCCATTATCCAATGTCACCTTAATGACTTCAGCATTGGCTTTAGTCATGCGGGGGTTAATAATCCGTTCTACCCCAATAGTGCCATCATTACGAATGGTGTAGCAAAAATGCTCTTTGCCGATTGCTTGTTCGGCGACGATTTCTTTAAAACTGAGCGATCGCCCATCAACTAATGCTACTAATGTATCACCATGAAAACAGCCTCCCGCTGAATCGCCTTCCACGATGTATATTTCAGACTCAGCCGGATCACGAGAACTACAATCTGCTAACTTACCAGGTAGAGGAGAGGATTCTAATACTGATTTCCGACGGACTAATTCCCGCGCATGACGGGCAGCTTCAGCAGCTTTAAACGCTTGGATAGCTTTATCTAAAATAGCATCAGCGATCGCCGGATGAAAGTCTAGATATTCAGTCAGAACTTCCCCCACAAAAGAATCAACGATACCGCGAACTTCTGTATTTCCCAATTTAGTTTTAGTTTGTCCCTCAAATTCAGGATCAGGGACTTTAACAGAAATTACAGCAGTTAGACCTTCACGGACGTGTTCACCACTGAGGTTAGATTCATTCTCTTTAATTTTATTCCGTTTGCGAGCGGTTGCATTTAATGTCCGAGTTAAAACGGCTTTTAAACCTTCTAGGTGTGTACCACCATCAATAGTCCGAATATTATTAGCAAAGCCGAGGACATTATCTGTATAAGCATCAGTACACCACTGCAAAGAAACTTCTACCTGGACGTTATTACGTTCCCCTTGGACATAGATAATTTCTTCATGGAGAGGTTGCTTCTCACGGTTCATGTAGGCGATATATTCTTTAATACCACCCTTGTACTCATAAGTTTCTATTCTCGGTGTATCGCTTTTAATGATTTCTAAACGATGATCGGTAAAAGTAATTCTGACACCTGCATTTAAGTACGCTAACTCGCGCAATCTTCCTGATAAAGTAATGTAATCGAATTCTATGCTGGTGGTAAAAATTTGTGTATCTGGCTTGAAGGTAATAGAAGTACCAGTTCTATCTTCTTTGTAAGGCGTTGCTACCAATTCCGTAACAGGGAAACTCCGTTCATATCGTTGGGTATGTACCTTGTGATCTCGCCAAACCGTAACTTCTACAAACTCGGACAGGGCGTTAACAACCGAAATCCCCACCCCGTGTAAACCACCAGAAACTTTATAGCCACCACCGCCAAATTTACCACCGGCATGGAGAACAGTTAACACAGTTTCTAAAGCTGATTTTCCGGTTTTTGGGTGAATATCTACGGGAATACCCCGACCATCATCTGTTACTGTCACAGAACCATCAGCATTGATATCCACTTCAACATGGGTACAGTGACCCGCCAAAGCTTCATCAACAGAGTTGTCCACTACCTCGTAAACTAAATGGTGGAGTCCTCGCGGACCTGTAGTACCAATGTACATCCCTGGTCGTTTGCGGACGGCTTCCAGACCTTCCAGAACTTGAATCTGATCGGCACTGTAACTGCTCGTCATGAAAATTCTCCTGATGCTTGGGGTTAATATCGCCAAAAGGCTAAAAAAGTCAAATCACCCCAACATTATAACACAAAAGCCTTCCTGCCGTCTGTAGCGCAATTTTGTGAGAAGTTTATTAGGGGTTGTAACCCTAACGGGAATTCAAGAGACAATGACCAATCACCAATGACCAATGACTAAATTAATTGTAATTTGTGGAGCGACAGCGACGGGTAAATCTGGTTTGGCTTTGAGTTTAGCACAAAGGTTAAATTCTGTAATTCTTAGTGCTGATTCTCGTCAAGTATATCGTGAGTTTGATATTGGTACGGCTAAATCAAATATGGTTGAACAAAAATCAGTTCCCCATTATTTAATAGATATCTGTGAACCAACTGAAATAATGACATTAGCAAATTATCAGGAACAAGCACAAGCTTTAATTGCTAGATTGGGGGGTGAAACACTGTTGTTAGTGGGTGGAACTGGTTTATATATTCGTTCCATTGTGCAAGGAATGAAGATTCCCAGGGTTTCACCACAACCAGAATTGCGATCGCAATTAGAATCTTTAGGACAAGTTCAACTTTACCAGATATTACAACAAGTTGATGCGATCGCTGCCCAAAAAATTCATGCTCACGATTTGGTGCGAACTTTAAGAGCTTTGGAAGTTTATTATACAACTGGTATACCCATTTCTGAACAGCAAGGAGAAAACCCACCAGATTATCCAATTTTGCAAATTTGTTTAGATTCTGATGCAGAACATTTAGACGTGAGAATTCGCAAGCGAACTGAGCAAATGATAGCAGATGGTTTAGTTGGTGAAGTTGAATATCTTTGTCAAAAATATGGTACTGATTTATCTTTATTAAATACTTTGGGATATCAAGAAATCAAGCAATATTTAGCCGGTGAACTTTCTTTAGAAGAAGCAAAAGAATTAATTGTTTTACATACCAGACAATTCGCTAAACGTCAACGGACTTGGTTTAGACAATCTCCTAATCTTGAATATGTTAATATGGATAATTCTGATTTATTAGAAAGTGTTTGGCAACGAATTAATCAATTTGTCTGATAGCTGACGGGATGACAAAAAGAGTTAAGATGCAGACAGAATAAGGCTCATAGTTCTCTCAAGGGAACACCAAAAAATAAATTACCCAATTTTGTGGGATGGGCATCCTGCCCGTCCTTAGATTTAGAAATGCCGCATACCACAGTCAAAACCTGACTCCGTAAGGATTTTGTTATAATTAATTCTCAATTACCGTTGAACGCTTTGCAACTCTATGTCCCAGGTATTGCTCCCCCAATCGCTTCAGCAAGACTTACCACTTACTGCCCTTGCACCTATGCAGGATGTAACCAATCTCTGGTTTATGAAAGTCATTGCCCACTACGGTAGCCCTGACTACTTCTTTACTGAGTATTTTCGTGTCAATGATACCTCACGACTCAATCGGAAAATCCTGGCAGCAATTACCGAAAACGATACAGGTCGCCCGGTTTTTGCCCAAATGATTGGCGAAAGTATCCCCGATTTAGCCAGAACCGCAAAGGAACTCTGCGGCTATAATATCGCTGGAGTAGACTTAAATATGGGCTGTCCTGCGCCGAGAATCTATCGCAAAAATGTTGGAGGTGGATTACTCCGAGAACCGGAAAAAGTCGAGCGGATTTTGGGAGAACTGCGTTCTGTGGTTAATGATAGACCTTTAACGGTGAAAATGCGCGTAGGTTTTGAAAATACAGATAACTTTTATAAAATCCTAGATATAATTGCTGATAACAATATTGATTTATTGAGTTTGCATGGTCGCACGGTGAAAGATATGTATCACGGGGAAGTTAAGTATGATTTGATTGCGGAAGCGGTGAGACGGGTTAACTGTCCAGTGCTGGCTAATGGCAATATCAAATCGGCGACAACTGCCTTAGAAGTGCTTTCGCAAACAGGTGCAGCGGGGGTGATGGTGGGACGTTGGGCGATTGGAAATCCTTGGCTGTTTAATCAAATTCGTCAGGCTTTACGGGGAGAACAGATCACACTAGTGCCGTTAGCAGAGGTACGCAATTACATTGATCGCTTATGGCAAACCCCTACAGCTTCCACTATGCCAGAACGAGCGCGGATAGGCTACCTGAAAATGTTTCTTAACTACATTGCTTTGAATGTTGATACTGACGGTCATTTTCTGCGGCTGATGCGACACACCTCTACAGAGATAGAATTATTTAAACTCTGCGATCGCTTTCTCCTGACAGATTTAACGAAAACTTTAGCCCTAACACCCTCAACTATTCTTGTTTAAATCTAGTACAACACAGCGTAAATAAACCAACAATTCTCTATTCGGCGTTAGTGAATTTATCAGGCTTCGCCCCGCTTCGCTAACACGCAGAGGCGCAGAGTCGCAGAGAGTAAGAGATTGAGAAATAGAATTTTTGATTTTCATGCCTCAATATGGCTTCGCCACGCAGGCTATCAGCAACGCCCTCTATTCAAAGCCAGACAGCAACCTAGTTCCTGACTCCTGAATTCTGCTGTATTTAATGAATGGGTACGACAGGACTCGAACCTGTGACCGTCCGCTTAGAAGGCGGATGCTCTATCCAACTGAGCTACGTACCCATGAAACCTTCACCATTATATCTGAAATTGTCTAAATAGGCAAGAGGAAATTTTTAATTTCCTAGTTTTAGTAATAAACTGCAAGTGATATTGATCTGCCATCTGCTATACTCAAAACGGCTAGAATCTGGACTTTTTGTCATACAAAGAACAAGGTTCAAAGCCTCTCCCCGTTGCGGGGAGAGGTTTACCAGAGGGGTTTCATATTTGGTTAAACTATGAACCAATTGCAGTATATATTTTATTCAATGTGCAAAAAATATTACATTCAGAGCATTTACTTAGTTAGTCTCTATGAGTAAATCTTACAATAATTCATCTCCCGTTAAGTCCCTATCAACTACTCAAAATCTTATTTTAGCTGGTGTTAGCTGGGCTTTCTTAGCATTGTTATACTTTTTGTTGTTTAGTGCCAAAATCCCCGACCCAGTGCAAAGAGGAATAGAAGTCCACGCTCAGTGGTATGTAATTGGCACAAATATTTTTAAAGCTGTGGCTTATTTGGTCGCAAGTCTCTTATGCTGGAGGAACTGGCGGGGTACCCAAATGGTTAGTAGTGGAAAAGTCTGGCTGTCAATCGGGTTAGGAATGTTTGCCTATTTTATAGGTGGACTCGTTTTCGGCTATACAGAAATCGTCCTAAAACAAGATCCAGATGTATCTATTGCTGATATATTTTTTGTCCTCACATATTTATGTTTAGGGAATGGTATGGCTTTAGCCTTGGTTTCTCGCCGAATTAACCTGGCAGCACGGCAGTGGCTAATTGTGGCGGCAGTTGGAGCATTAGGCAGTTTTCTAGCTTGGTTGATTTCTCAAAAGGAAAAAGCATCAACTGAACAAATTGCCTTTTTGCTGAATTTGTTTTACATAGTTAGCGATGTGGCGTTACTAATGATTGCCACAACTATGCTACTGGCTTTTTGGGTAGGTAAAGTCTCCTTGTCTTGGCGAATGATTGCCGCAGCCGCATTTTCGCTCTACATTGCAGATATGTGGTTTAAATTCGCTCAAAGACCGGATTATCAAAGTGGAGACATACTAGAAGTATTCTGGGTGTTTAGTGGAGTGTTATTCGGTCTGGGTGCTGTCCTAGAATACGACGCATCATTGAGTCTTAAACGCCGAGACCGTGGACGCAAACGAACTTAACAAATTTTGGTGTCTACCGTGAGAAAATTAACAGATTCTGACAAACAAGAAATTCTCAAGCTATATCGAGAAACTGCCGAAACAACCTCGACTTTGGCAGAACGCTATGGTGTGAGTAATTCCACAATTAGCCGACTGCTCAAAAGTACCTTACCAGAAGAAGAGTATGAATTTCTCGTTTCTTTAAAACGTGCTGCTAGAACCCCTGAAGGCAGAGCGCAGGTAAGTTATGAGCAGTTACCGCTGTTGAATCAACCACCATTGACAGTGGAAATTTCTAGCACTGCTGATACGGTGGAGAGGTTATCTGATCTAGAACTAGAACAGCCGACAATAGCAGCAGAACCAGAACCAAAACCAAAACCAGAACCAAAACCAGAACCAGAAGGTGATTCTGATTTTACTCACCCTATTCCAGTTATTAGACGGGTAAAAACACGCTCCTCAGCAGTGGAAAAACCCAAACTTCCCGTTGTTAAGGAAACTCCTGTTGTCAAAGAATTAGAAATTGTCAGACACAAGCCGACAGAAACACCAATTGTCCCCAGATCTAAGATAGATGTAGAATCTCCATATTCACAGCCCAATTTGTTTGCGGAAATCTTGGATGAGGATTTGCTGGATGAACCTGATGATTTGGATGACGATTTAGATGATGATTTGTATGAGGATGAGGAGGATTTTGAGGACGAAGACTATGAAGCCCCAAAACCCCTAGTTACCAGACGCGGAAATGGGGAAGTATCTGTTCAGGTTTTACCATTGTCGGTTGCCCATTTACCAAAAACTTGCTATTTGGTAATTGATCGCTCTGCGGAGTTAATTACCCGTCCACTCAAGGACTTTGGTGATTTGGGTCTGATTCCGAGTCTGGAAAATCAACAGAAAACACTGCCGATTTTTGATAATCATCGTGTGGCTAAACGCTTTTCTACTAAGCGCGATCGCGTGATTAAAGTCCCCGATAGTCAAATGCTCCATAAGGCTAGTAGCCATCTACAAGCTAAGGGGATTACCAGACTGTTAATTGATGGTCAAGTCTACTCTTTGTCTTTAGTTTAAAGGTCATGCAGGTACTTGCTGGTTAGAGTAGTTCACTACTCTAACTTCTGCTTGATCAAACTGCGGCAAAACGATGAGATAAATCAATAATGTCTTGTTTCCGTGCGGTTTGTTGAAACCATTCCGGGGGAATATTTTCTACCCCGTAATAAATTCCTGCTAACCCACCTGTCACCGCAGCAGTAGTATCTGTATCTCCACCCAAATTAACAGCCTTGAGAACCGATTCAGCGTAAGATGAGCTATTTAATAAACACCAAATACACGCTTCTAGTGTGTCAATGACATAACCACCAGAATTAATTTCTTCTATGGGTAATGCGGCAATTTTACCGTTAAATATATCAAATACCTCACCATGAGCAGTCCAGTAATTTTCTCTGTACCAGCGACAGAAGGATTTGCCTATATCATTCACATCATAGCCACTACATAAAGAATCTGCTAAACATAACATCAACGAACTATCATCAGACCAAGTTCCAGGAGGTTGGTTCCATGTTCCATAACCTAACATCTTTGTGACTGGTGACTTGATGCGTTCAGTACGAAGAGAAAATTCCACAGGTACACCCAAGGCATCACCCACACATACACCCATGAAACCAGATAGTATTTTAGTGGTATCTAGCATAATTTTAAATATTAATCTCAGTGTCAACTAAAATGATAAGCTACATCATGAATCAAGCTGGCCTCTCACCATGTTAAAATTAAAATATTATTCATAATTCCGACCGATTTTTCGGGGTTTGCATCCGTCTCTTACCCCCTTTTACCTGCTTCAACTTACGCCTTATTTTTTGACACAAGTATCTACTGTAATGGTTAACTCTGCTGCTTCTCCTGTAACTAATCGTAAGCCTTCTAAAGTTGAAGGTATCAAAGAAAATAGTAATTTTTTGCGTGAACCTGTGGCGACGGAAATCCTCCAAGACACCACCCACTTTACTGAAGACGCAATTCAGATTCTCAAGTTTCATGGTTCTTATCAACAGGATAACCGTGATAACCGCGTTAAGGGTCAGGAAAAAGATTACCAAATGATGCTGCGGACAAAAAATCCCGGCGGGTTAGTACCCCCTGAGCTATATTTGGCTTTGGATAAATTAGCTGATGAATATGGTAATCATACCCTCAGAGCTACTACTCGCCAAGGCTTTCAACTACATGGTATCCTGAAAAAGAACCTGAAAGCGGCGATCGCTACAATTGTCGAAAATCTCGGTTCAACCTTGGGCGCTTGTGGTGACATTAACCGCAACGTCATGGCTCCGCCAGCCCCCTTTAAAAATCGCTCAGAATATCAGTATGCTTGGGAATATGCCCAAAATATCGCTGATTTACTTTCTCCCCAAACCGGTGCTTATTACGAAATTTGGTTAGACGGGGAAAAAGCCGTCAGTGCCGAAGAACATCCAGATGTTAAAGCAGCCCGACACAGCAACGGTAATGGTACTATTGTTCATGATTCCGTAGAACCTATCTATGGAACTCACTATATGCCCCGCAAATTTAAAATTTGCGTCACAGTTCCCGGCGATAATTCTGTTGATTTATATTCCCAAGATTTGACTTTGGTAGTGATTACCAATAAAAAAGGCGCATTAGCAGGATTTAATATTTTTGCTGGTGGTGGTTTGGGTAGAACTCATAATAAAGAAGAAACCTTTGCCAGAACCGCTGACCCGATTGGCTATGTAGCCAAAGCTGATGTATATAATCTTGTAAAAGCTATAGTTGCGACACAACGAGATTATGGCGATCGCACGGACAGACGACACGCGAGATTAAAATACTTAATTAATGATTGGGGTGTAGATAAATTCCGCACTCAAGTAGAAGAATACCTTGGCAAAAAACTCGAACCATTTAAACCCCTAATCCAGTTTAAATATAAGGACTTCCTGGGCTGGAATGAACAAGGAGACGGTAAACTCTTCTTAGGTATTTCTATTGATAACGGGCGTGTCAAAGATGATGGCACATTTCAACTCAAAACCGCTTTGCGGACAATTGTTGAACAATTTAACCTGCCAATTCGCCTCACAGGTAATCAAAACCTACTATTTTACGACATCGCACCAGAAGATAAAGTAGCCATTCAAGAGATTCTGGATAACTGCGGCGTTGTTGCTGACCCTGATCAAATAGCAGCATTAACAAGATATGCTATGGCTTGTCCGGCTTTACCTACCTGTGGTTTAGCCATCACAGAATCAGAACGAGCCATTCCTGGAATTTTAGCGAGAATCCGGGCTTTATTAGATAAACTGGGTTTACAAAATCAACATTTTGTGGTCAGAATGACCGGTTGCCCTAACGGTTGCGCTCGTCCTTATATGGCAGAATTGGGTTTAGTGGGTAGTGCGCCAGAATCCTATCAAGTTTGGTTGGGTGGTTCACCACATCAAACCCGGTTAGCACAACCTTTTACAGAAAAATTGCACCATGATGATATTGAAAGTTTCCTAGAACCGATTTTTGTCTTCTTTAAAAAGTTCCGCACGCCAAAAGAAAGTTTTGGGGATTTTTGCGACAGATTGGGTTTTGATGCGATTCGGGAATTTGTGGCTGAATACACCCCAGGAGACTCTACCAGCAGTGGTAAATCCCGTCACCGTGTCAGTCTGCGGGATGATTTTTACGCTCAACTCAGGGAAACTGCGGAAAAACAAGAACGACCGATGACTGATTTGGTACATGAGGCTTTGGAGAAGTATTTCCAAACTCTTTAACACTCTCAGCGGCTTTAGCCGCTGAGATTCTTTACCCCTACGTTTAGAATCAAACAATCAAGCCGTTTTGAGTATAAACTTTGACTATTAGCCATGAAATTCATTTCATGGCGGGTGCGAAAGCCAATAAATAAGACATTTTTAACTTAAGTTGACACCAATAAGCACTGCTAAATCCCTACACATCAAACGCCTGAATCCTGATTGGGCGCAGGCCCTGCGCCCCTACTCCTGAATTTTCCTGTATCAATTGTTTGACAATCTCGTAACCACAGTTTAACACCTTGAGCGATCGCCCCGTTACTACTATTTCTCGGTGGTGCGATAGGTGGTTTGACTGGATAACTACCGTCTTGGGTAAACATCATTACCACAGTCCAACCAATGTTCGTTTTTGTCAAAAATAGCCTGTGAAATTCTTGTAATTCCACAGGTTTTTTGTGGATATATGTCCGTTCTAGGGTAGTAAAGAAAACCTGTTTTACTCCTTCGGCGTTATACTTATCCCCATTATCAATACTTGGATTTAATGGTAAAGGTTCAAATTCTGGTTTACCAGCAACTAATATATAGGAAAAAGTATCCACACTCCTGTTCAGAATACGCGCACGCTGGATAACACGATTAGTATAGCTAGGTAAATCTAACATTAGCTGAGTTGTTAAAGTTTCTAAACTTTGCTCAGAACAAGAATTACTAATTTTGGGATTTACAGGTTTGGGAGGAATATTTTTAGCATCAGCGGAGTAATGAAATCCAGGAGAAATAAACAGCCAGCAATTACAGGCTATCAAATATAAGCACCAAAAAGCAGGAGAGAAATTTACTTTCTTCTTCCTTTTGCTTTTTTCCTCTGGAATTCCTAAACTACAGTCAGGGTTTAGCATTGCTCATCTTTGCTACAATTGGTGTCTAATTAACGTAAAACGTAAAACCGGTTTGATTTAATAACTTACCCCCAACAAAGGCAAAAAAATAGTATTAAGAGGGTTGACAATTGATTTTGAATTTGTTATCATGAAAATGACGAGGAAGAACTATCTTGATAATCAGATTATATCTTCAACTCCTCAACAATCTGATTCCAAGCTAACTCAGGAACAGCCGCCGCAGTAATGGGACGACCGATAACGAGATAATCTGCACCGGCTGTGATAGCCTGGGAGGGAGTGAGCGATCGCTTTTGATCTCCCTTCTCAGCCCATGTTGGCCGCACCCCTGGACAAACCAGCAAAAAGTCTTTTTCACAACTTGCTCTTAATTGTTGCACCTCTTGGGGAGAACAAACCGCCCCATTTAAACCAGACTCTTGCGCCAAAAGTGCCATTTCTAAAGCAAATTCTGGCAATTCTAAAGGTATTTTCAAATCAAACGCCAATTGTCGCGCCGAAATACTGGTTAACAAGGTAATAGCGATTAACTTAGGTGGTTTTGTCCCGGCTTTTTCCGCCCCAATTTGCACCGCTTCCGCCGCAGCTTTTAAAGCATCTTTACCACAAGTTGTGTGAATTGTCAATAAATCCACCCCATAACTAGCCGCAGCCCGACAAGCACCAGCAACAGTATTGGGGATATCGTGAAATTTCAAATCGAGGAAAATCCGCTTTTCTTGAGATTTGAGGATATCCAGAATCTTGGGACCTGTGCTAGTAAACAACTCCAAACCAACTTTCCAGAAAGTGACTTGAGGAAGTTCATCAACAAGAGCGATCGCACTGTCTAAATCTGGTACATCTAAAGGAACGATAATTTTATCAACATTCATAATTCTGATTATTACTTATTACATATTATCCAATTTATTATACTTCAATAGCGATGTTTAATATGACTACTTTTCAGTAGTCTAACAATTAGACTTACTTAATTAAAGCCTATAAGTGTTTAATAACATATAAATACTATTTAATAGAGTACAACAAAAATTTTGCTCTTAACCCTGTTATTTCCTTAATTTATAAGTTTAAATTATAGATATTTGAAAAATAGTTTAAATATTTCTATCCTACAAAAATTAATATAACTTCATATTCATATTTTCTTAATATTTTATTGAGAATAATTTCTATTTATCAACGATCTTGCAATAGTTTCAGCGATTTGGTAAAATTTCAAAATCTAGGCGTAGTATATCAATTTTCTAAAATTGTAGGAAGTAGAATCTGGAAATCCTTTATTTATAGGTATTTGAGAAATAGGGAAAGTGAGAACGGGGAAAATATTCAGGAGTGATGGAGAATTTTTTGGACAAATTTAGAAATACATTGATGTAGTTTTGTAAAGCAACGTCAAGGGTGGGTTGACAAAATAGACAGTTTATGATAATAGAATCACCAAAGATATTAAAATCATGCTCATATAATATTTTTTGTAAAATTACTATATACTTAGTAATTTCAGTGTTATATATATAATATTAAAATTTGTGCTGAAAAGATGTAAAAAAGTGATTGGATGGTTGTTTGGGGGTGTAGTTAAAAAATTTGAACGTGCAGCAAAAGACGTAATTCAAGAAAGTAGTCAAGAAATATCCAACTTATTTGATCATAAACTCAAACCTCTAGCTGATCAATTTGACTATGTATCACAACAACGTCTTCAAGAAATAGAAGATTTAGAAACTCAGACAAAGGTAGATATTGAAAACTTGCTGAATCATGCTAACGATAAAGTCAAGGCTAATTTACAAGAAATTAATCAATTAAGAGAACAAGTAATTAAAGACTCACAACAAACAATTAGTCAAACAAACTTTTATTTAGAAAATCGCATTAATCAACTTTCATTAGCAGTTATGGAAGCTATTGCAGGTGTAGATAGTAGTTTGCAACGAGTCGAAAATTTAGAAAATCAATTATTTGCAGATGCGAGTCAACTGATAGATAAAATAGATGAAGCAATAGATGGTAAATTAGAATTTATTCGGAATGAATTAAAAAAACATTTACACCATGCTTTACCCAACCCTTTAGATAAATGTAGACAACAACTAGGAATTGGCTGGAAATTTGGTGGGAGTATTTCCGATATGCAACTTTATAAATTAAATCAATGTTATGAATTCAGTAAATTAAATGAAAACACACCTATTGATCAAGTTTTAGAAACCTATGGACAATTACAACATAATGCCGCAATGATGGCCGCTTTAGTCAGAAAATCTCCAGAATTAAGACGTAGAGCAATTGAAGACTGGATGAAATATGGTTTATTATGTGAATTTTGGCGTAGTACAATAGCTGATTATGCTCAACAAGAGCAATTGAAATTACAGGGTAGTTATTCACAACAAATGTTAAAAAGTAATTAATAACTATAAAGTAAGAAGAGGGTTAATTTTATGATGACATCTGATAACAACTGGAAAACACCTTTAGGAGTTTACGAAAAAGCAATAGAAGAACTGAGAAATGCGAGAACAGAATTACAAGAAACTCAAAATAATTTCCTGGTTACTGTTCAAACTTTACACACAGAAATACAAACATTAAAATCTCAACTTCGTGAAACACAACAAATAACCACAGAAACCAAGAGTAATTTAAGTCAAGCTACAGACGAAATAGAGAAGTTAAAAGCAATGTTAAATGAACCACAAGCAAATACCCAAATTATCCAAGAATTAGCAGAGATAAAAGCACAAATATCACAATTACAAACTCACATTCAACAACCAGAACAACCAACTATTGTACAAGCTTTATCAAATTTAAAATTACAATTGTCGCAATTAACAGATGAATTAACCTTAGTATCTCATGCTTCGGGAATGGATTATAGAAATTTACAGCAATTATTATCTGCACAAAAATGGAAAGATGCTGATAAAGAAACCTATTCTATCATGCTGAAAATATCTGAACGTGAAAATGTATGTTGGTTAGATGATGGAGACATTAGAAAATTTCCCCGCTATGATTTACATATAATTAATCAACTTTGGGTTAGATATAGTGATGGTAAGTTTGGTTTTAGTATCCAAAAACAGATTCTTCAAAATCATAAACAGTTTACAGCTAGATGTGGTTGGATAGAAAATCTTGCTAAGAATGAATTGATAAAATACGAAGATTATAATTTTACTTTAGATGCAAATAGAGGACATCTTCCCTCAACACCTCGAATAGTCGGGTTAGGTTTAAGAAATACTAATGAAATTACCCACCGATTAAATATTTTTTACTCAAGATATTAATGGTTCTTCAGTACCCAATATGCTAAATTATGAGAATAAAAATTCTAAATAAGATCAAGAAAAACATCAAAGTCATTGATATAGCATTTCCTAGTCTAATGAAGTACAAAATTATCTGTGTTTATCTGCGTCCATCTGCGTCCATCTGCGTTTAATTATTTCTGCTTGTACCTCAATTGAATGGGAATTGTTATATAGTAGTTGACTTACGAGACCAATTTGTTATTGACTGTAAGTGGTTTAAATTTGGGTACATTTACCGACTATCTTATTTTTAGACAGGGAATAGATTCCCTGACTGACTCTGGAGTGCTGATAGCTGACAGCTACTTTACCAACCGCACAAAATTCTTCTTACCCACCTGTAACACCTTATCATATAAATCATCAGGTGTAGAAAAACTTAAATCCGCATCAGCAATCTTATCACCATTTATCTTCACTCCACCCTCCTGAATTTTCCGTTTACCTTCGGCTGTACTTTTACATAAACCGGTAGCACCAAGAATAAAAGCTAATTTAGCAGGAAATTGAGGAACAGCAGCCAGAGAAAATTCTGGTAATGCTCCCTCCTTCCCACCACTTTTTGCCGCTTCCTTCGCCTCATTAGCCACCTGTTCACCGTGATACTGACGGACAATTTCCCAGGCCAAAAATTCTTGGCGATCGCGCGGGTTTTCTGGCAGACCATCCAAAGATAAATCTGTGAGCAGTTCAAAATACTGTGACAGTAAATTATCTGGTATACCTTGAAGTTTTTGATACTTTTGGGAAGGATGTTCTCCTAAACCCACATAATTACCTAAAGACTTAGACATTTTTTGGACACCATCAGTACCAATGAGAATTGGCAATAACAATCCAAACTGAGGCTTCAGACCAAAATGGCGTTGTAAATCTCGTCCCACAGCAATGTTAAATTTTTGATCAGTCCCTCCCAATTCTACATCAGCCTCCACAGCCACAGAATCATAACCTTGCATCAGTGGATACAGGAACTCATGGAGAAAAATCGGACTCTCTTGTTTATAACGTTCCGCAAAACCTTCTTTTGCTAACATTTGTCCGACAGTCATTGTCGAAAGCAACTCTAAAGTTTTTCCTAAATCTAGACGAGAAAGCCATTCTGAGTTATAACGTACCTCAAGTCTACCGGGGGTATCAAAATCTAAAATAGGACGGACTTGGTCAAGATAAGTTTGGGCATTTTGTGCTACATCAGCTTCTGTCAACTGACGACGCACCTCAGATTTACCAGTAGGATCACCAATTCGGGCAGTAAAATCACCAATAATCATTACCGCTGTATGACCAGCATCTTGAAAAGCCCGCAACTTCCGTACAGGTATACTATGACCAAAATGAATATCTGCCCCAGTCGGGTCAATACCTAGTTTAATTCTTAAAGGACGGTCAGAATTGAGTAATCGCTTTTCCAAACTTTCCGGATCATTATCACCAACATGGGGTTGCGGAAAAATTTCTGCCACACCACGATGCAACCAAGAGAAATTTTGCGTCATACTAAGAAATTCGCTATTAACTATACTTTCCACTCTAAAAGTTAAGTTTGTTATGTTCACAAACCAATTATCTGTCCTTTCTCCGGCCAGATTACTACAATTACAAAAAATTAACTGCCTTTTTCCATTTAATGAATTACATTTAAATTTACAAGTGAGGAAGTGAGATCGCCGTGTCGTCTAGGACTTTTGCAAACAAACAACCACAAGAGCAGGCTTCATCTGGATTTGAGTTCTTTAAGGGAGTAGGTCAGATAACTGGCGGTACTTTGCTATCTATAACACTCCTAACAAGCTCTATTGTTGCGGGAACACTAGTAGGTTTAGCCATTAGTTTCCGTAATTTACCAGATGTTAGACAAATAAAAAACTTTTTCCCCTCGGAAACAACTTACATATACGATATAAAAGGCAAACTTTTAACTGGTATCCACGGGGAAGCTAACCGAGAAGTAGTACCCCTCAATAAAGTTTCCCCCAACCTCAAACGCGCCGTCTTAGCTAGTGAAGATGGTCACTTTTATGGGCATCATGGCATTAACCCCACTGGTGTTGGTCGTGCCATAGTAGTTAATATGGTAGCGGGAGGTGTGAAAGAAGGTGGTTCTACCATCACCATGCAATTAGTTAAAAACCTATTTTTATCTCAAAAACGGGCTTTTACGCGGAAATTGGCAGAGGCTGTCCTAGCAATTCGTTTAGAGCAAATCCTCAGTAAAGACGAAATTCTAGAAATGTACCTCAATCAAGTTTATTGGGGTCATAACAATTACGGTGTGCAAACAGCAGCCCGCAGTTATTTTAATAAATCAGCAGAATATTTAACTTTGGGTGAATCAGCTATGATGGCAGGTTTAATCCAAGCACCAGAAGAGTTTAGCCCTTTTGCGAGTATGAAACTTGCCAAACAGAAACAAAAAGAAGTTCTGGGGCGGATGGTAGAGTTAAATTGGATCACCAAAAAAGAATATGATGATGCCCTGAAACAACCAATTAAACTGGGTAAGATCAGGTCTTTTCAGGGTAGTGCCTCACCTTACATCACCAATACTGTAGCTCAAGAGCTGGCGAAAAAATTTGGTCGTGATTCCCTGCTTAAAGGCGGAATGCGCGTCCAAACCACTGTTGATGCTAAATTCCAAACAATGGCTGAAGAAACCGTCAAAGAATGGCATGAAAAGCTTCAGTCCCAAGGGTTATCTAAGAATCAAATGGCGCTAGTGTCAATTGATCCTCGCACTCACTTCGTGAAAGCCCTTGTCGGTGGTGTAGATTATAAACTCAGTGAATTTAACCGAGCTACCCAAGCCCAACGCCAACCAGGTTCTTCATTCAAGCCTTTTGTTTATTATGCCGCCTTTGCTACTGGTAAATATACACCTGATACCACAGTCATAGATGCTCCAGTTAGTTATCAAGATGGTAATGGTTGGTACTACCCGAAAAACTACGATGGTAGTTTCTCAGGAGCGATGTCAATTCGCACAGCCCTTGCCCAGTCTCGCAACATTCCGGTCATTAAACTTGGTAAAGCGGTGGGGATGAATAAAGTCATTGAAACCTGCCGGACTTTGGGTATTATGAGTCCAATGGAACCAGTTACTTCTCTACCTTTGGGCGCTATTGGTGTTACTCCCTTAGAAATGACTAGCGCTTATGCTACATTGGCTAATTATGGTTGGCAGTCACCACCCACAGTAATTGTTCGCATTACCGATAGTGCTGGTAATGTGATTCTCGATAATACACCCAAACCAAAACAAGTTTTAGATCCTTGGGCTTCAGCAGCTACTATTGATATTATGACTTCAGTAATGACTGAAGGTACAGGTAAAAATGCTGCAATAGGTCGCCCTGCTGCTGGTAAGACAGGAACTACATCCTCAGAAAAGGATATTTGGTTTATCGGTACTGTACCGCAGTTAACTACTGCTGTGTGGGTAGGGAGAGACGATAGCAAACAACTGGCACGTGGAGCAACTGGTGGGGTCATGGTAGCCCCTATATGGCGGGACTTTATGACAAAGGCGCTCAAGGGTGTACCTGTAGAAAAGTTTAAGTCTACTTCTCAGTTTCCACGTCCTAAATCAAATTAAGAGGGAACAGGGAACAGGGAACAGGGAACAGGGAACAGGGAACAGGGAACAGGGAACAGTCAAAAGTTCTCTATCCTCCCCTACTGTCACTGCTTCCAGTTCTCAGTCATTTTGTTTTTTCCAATTCCGCTTTCATCCTTTCTAAGGTCACGTTCATTTGCTCAAACATTTGTTGTGGAGTTACGCCAAACTGACCTAGTTGAGTTTTTAGTTGCTGCATGGTCATTTGTGCCATGAAATCCTCTGATAGCTCGAAACGCTTCATGAAGACGCGGTATCTATCCATCATGGACTCCATTTGCTCAATAAACAGCTTCTTGCCCTCGCGGTCAAATTTGCCGTAGTGGTTGCCAAGTTGAATCAGTGCTTGATAGTCTTCAAACAATTGCTTGGCTTCTTGCTGCACTATTTCAGAGTCGAAGAATCCCATTTTGCTTTTCTTTAACTTAATGCTATTAGTTGAGTAGCTCCGAATTTTGCCTTTATGTCTTATTTTATTGTAGAAGATTCATCTGGGGAAACTACTTCGGTTAAAGTAGGGGTTTTTACCGGAATTTCACTACTTGACTTCAAGTATAGAGTTCGTTGACACTCTCCGGTCTAAAGACGCGGAGATTATTTTTTGTAGGTTGGATGAAGCGACAGCGCAACCCGACGTATTTGTTGGGTTATGGCTAACGCCTCCCGTCAGGGATACGTACCTCAACCCAACCTACTACTAATCTATGTAAGTAGGTTGGCGTTGAAAATTGTCGTTATGGCAAGGCAAGAGGCAAAAGGCAAGAGGCAAGAGGGTTTGGGCGATTTTACGTTTCTTTACACAGTTTGGTTTTATTGTGTTCACCTACTTAACTTGACCCATTAGTTGACGAATTGAGTAGAATGGCTATAGATAAAATGATATTCACTAAACGAAAAAGCCGTACTATTGCTGCTATTCTAGCATTTTCCGGCACATTAACGGTTTCGGGTTTACATAAATTTTACTTGGGACAGCCACTTTGGGGAATTCTATATGTTTTGTTGTCTTGGACACCTATTCCCAAGGTGGCTTGTGCTATTGAAGGGGTTTGGTATTTAACTCAAGAGGAAGAAACTTTTGATCGATATTTTAATTTGGGTGAGTCGGTAATGAGAGTACCACCACCAGTTGGTAATCAAGTGGAATCGGTTGCTAATGCTTTGCGTGAGTTAGAAGCACTCCGTCAAGATGGATTAATTTCTGAGTATGAGTTTGAGCAAAAACGTCGTCAGATGTTGGATCAGATTTAGGTGATTGGTAAAAGGATCGGGTTAAGAATGAATAAGTGGCTACCTTTAAATCTGAAATTGCAAAGGCTTCGCGCTAAGTTGATAAATGATCCCTATTATCGTTTGCAGTCCTGGGAAGAGGTGCAAATGGCGGCTGAGTTGGGTTTGGGTGTTGATGCTAATCAGGCGACTGTGGATGATTGGCTGCGGTTACCTGGGTTGTCAATTCACCAAGGGCGATCGCTTGTGGAACTTTCTCGCGCTGGTGTGGTATTCTACTGTATTGAAGATGTGGCGGCGGCTTTGGGTTTGCCAGTACAACGATTAGAACCCTTAAAACCTTTGCTGAATTTTAATTATTATGATCAGAATTCCCTGGATAAACCTCAGCCGATTAATCCTAATACTGCTTCGGTAGAAAGTCTTGCCAAAATCCCTTTTATAGATTTATCTTTAGCACAGATAGTTGTGGAAAACCGTGTGGCTGCTGGTTCTTACCGGAGTTTAGCAGATTTTCAACAACGTTTAGAATTATCTGGGGATGCGATCGCTCAGTTGATGTATTATTTACGCTTTTCGTAGGGGCGCAGGCCCTGCGCCCTTTGTCAGTGGTCAGTGGTCAGTGGACTAAGTTAAGCCGATGCGGTCCAGAGGCCAAAAGCGGAACGTGGCGCGACCGATGACGTTTTGACTGGGGACAAAACCCCAGTAGCGAGAATCATTGCTATCATTCCGATTGTCTCCCATCACGAAAAATGCGCCTTCTGGGACTTTGATTTCTGGAAATGGGCTGTTTGGTGGTTCGGCAATGTAGTCTTCTGTTAAGGCTGTACCGTTGAGGTAAACTTTACCTTGAGCGATACTAATTATTGCTCCTGGTTCACCAATTACTCGTTTGATAAAGGCTTGGTTTTGAGAATATCCACGTCTTTGTAGTTCTGGTGGTGAGTTAAAAACGATGATATCGCCGATTTTGGGAGGATGAAGGCGGTATGATACTTTTTCTACAACTAAGCGATCGCCTGTGTGCAAGGTAGGATACATTGATTCTGAGGGAATCAGGCGTGGTTCAGCAATAAATGTCCGAATTAGAAGCGCTAAACACAGGGCAATAGTTATTAAAACTAAATTTTCCTGCCAACTACTCCAGATTTTTGTTTGTGAAGAAGTATCTTTAATATCACTTTTGTGAGGAGTCATAGTTAACAGTGTAAGTAGGGGAAGTGGGGGAAGTGGGGGAAGTGGGGGAAGTGGGGGAAGTGGGGGAAGTGGGGGAGAAAGAATTTTCCCAATTACCAATTACCAATTACCAATTACCCATTACCCATTACCACCATTACCATTATCTGATTTAGCAGTAATGACTTCTGTGGGACGGAGAACTTTTTCACCTAAATGAAATCCGCGACGGACAATTTTAGTAATTGTTTGGTCTGGGATATCTGTTCTTTCTTCCCGGTCAATGACGCGACATAAGTTAAAATCTGGTTCTGTTCCTTTTTGTAATTCTATAGGTAAAAGTTGGCGCTTTCCTAAAACACCGAGAAACTTGCGATTAACTGCACCTATGGATCTGGGTAGACGTTCTATAAATTCTGGACTAGGACTAGGATTGTTTTCTAGATAGTCTAATAAAGCTTCTAAGGCATCAGCAACTTCTAAAAGTTCCAAGAATAAATCTTCTGTTTGGGCTGTAGTTTTAATTTGCTGTTCTCTCAAAGACTGCTGTAATAACACATTGTCTTTTTGCAGAACGCCGAGTTTTTGTACGAGTAATTCTCGTAATTCTAAGCTAATCAGATAGTTGGGGGATAGATCAGGCACGGGAAATCTCTTTAGATAGCACAGCTAGAATTTTGTTAGCCTAAGTGTTGATTTGGGAGTGAGGATGATTATGCAAAACTTGACTCAGAGCGATCGCTCTTTGTAATTGTCCACCCATTTGATAAGCTTTAATTAACCACATTTGGGCTTGAATATAATTTTGGCTATTACGCTCTTGACAACCTTGACAGTAATCTTCTAAATATTTTATAAGAAGATAGGCTAAAAACCCCGGAATTGATACCTAAAAATCCCCAAAATTTTTAGGTATCAATGTCTTGTCAGCCGGGGATGAAAGCTGTAAGAGGGGATTTATCCCCCAGTGATAAATTTATCATATTTGATGTTATCATCTCAGATGACAGGAAAGGTAATCAACCTGTATAAAAACCTAACTGGGGGACAACGTACCTTGAAACCAAAACTCTGCAACCATTTCAATCCTGTTAAGTAGGTTGGCGTTGAAAATTGTCGTTATGGCAAGGCAAAAGGCAAGAGGCAAGAGGCAAGAGTGAAGAGGGTTTGGGTGATTTTACGTTTCTTTACACAGTTTGGTTTTATTGTGTTCACCTACTTAGACATAAAAAGATACATATCAATTTCCACCCTTATTGATTCTATTGTCAATAATCTCGGTCGAGAAATCCTATTTTACAAGAAAGACTGGGAAGTTTGAAAGCCCCTGAGAAACAGGAACTCCAGTTCCATCTTTCGTGCTACAGACAGGGGATGAAAAACGACTCGTGCGTGCAAAACCCGAAGGGTGGAAAAGTAGTGACCTCAACTATCTTCATGGGCTTTTCCTTTGACAGCTACTAGGAATTTTCAACACCTGATCTATATCTAACTGATTTTCCCGTTTTTGTAATTCAGGATTAGCGGCAACGATTAATTGCCAATCAGTAGATTTACTACAAAATTTTCCTGCAATACTACTAAGAGTATCTCCTGATTTTACGGTATAAGTGGCTAGTGGTGGGGCTGGTTTAGGAATTACAGGAGTAATTACAGGAGGAGTGAGATTAGTAGTAGTAACTGTAGGTTTAGGAACTGTTGCGGTATATATAGCCGTTTGCAGGGCAAAAAAACTACCTGCTGCACCAATAGTAATGCCTATTATCAGCATGAAAATGGCAATACTTGTTGTCCAAGATTTCGGGCGCTGGGGTAATTCTGCCAAAGAACGGATTAGAGAAACATCAGTTTCACAATGAGGACAACTGTTGCTCTCAATTCCTTTATACCCACAAACCGGACAGTCAATTTTAGTTTTGGTGTTCATCGTGTAAGTCCCGTGATAATGCTATTACTGGGTAATTCTTGATTTAACCAATGTTATACATCTGGTTGTAATTCCCGCCATAAACGATCTGCTTCATTACTATCATCACCTGTAGCTGCATTCAACATCCGAGAGATTTTGTCAGACATGGCATTAGTTTGGCTTGGTGCAACGGCTTTGGCTTGTTGGATGGCGAGAATACAACCTTGTACTAGCTGTACCTCATCAGTCTTTTCTAGTTTCCTGACTGTGATACTCCATTGACGAGAGATTATTAGTATTAATAGCAAATTGTAATTCTTGACTCAAGTTTTGCAATCGTTCTTGCTGAAGTTGGGGAATCATAAAACCGCAGAAGTTGATCACGCGATCGCACTCATTCACCGCCAAAATCATACACATGAAAATAATTTGTAATTAAGTTTTAGATTTATGTTGACGAATAGCTTTATTCATGGAAATAATCTGTCCTACATGAAAAGAAGGAGGCATTAAACTGTGAATCCGATGATCAAGTCCATCGTGCATGACATCTGTAGGTAATAATGAATGATCTAATCCCAATGTATGACCAATTTCATGAGCGATAGTATTAGCAATCAAATTAGATAATTGACCTAAATTTAAATTAGCCTGATTGGAAGTATGAAGAATTTGGTCAATGCGAACACCAGCAATATCTGTAACTTGATGATGACAAAAACTGGCTATTCCTAAATAATCTACCTGTTGCTGATCTACAAATACATATACATGAGTAAAATTCCGCCGCCATTCTTTCTCTTCTGGTTCATCTGAAGTCAAAAAGACATGAACACTCCTAAAAGCACTAAAAACTTTAGCCAAAGCATCCGCCATTATTTCTAGCATGGTGCTATTGTTTTCATTTGTATTAATGCTTCCAGAAATATCTACCCAGATACAATGGCGTATTTCTTGATCTTTAATAGTTAAAAATGTGCCACATGATGGACACACACGCCAATCAAGTTGAATCCGAGAACGGCAACCTTGACAACGTGGTTTTGCTGTCCTTTCAAGGTTAATCCGTTCCCAGATGGGAACTTGCAATTTACGATTTGTCTTAGTTTTTTTGGTTAAATTCAGGCGATCGTAAAGTGACATTATTTAACAATAAGACGTAACAAGTTCCGCTAAACCATTCACACTAACACCATTACCAATAGCTGCCATTTTCCACTCGTTATTGTGGCGATAAACTTCAGCTAAAACCATTCCTGTCATGCCGCTATACTCTTTCCCAGAGAGGTTATATCTAGCTAATTCTTTATTATTAGCTGCATTCACCAATCTAACAAAAGCATTGTCAACTTGAGTAAAATCTTGTTTACGAGCAATACAATCGTAAATATTGATGACGAAGACTAATTTAGCAATATCAGCAGGAATGCGAGGTAAATCAATAATGATTACTTCGTCATCACCATCACCAGCGCCAGTTAAATTGTCTCCTGTATGGACGATTGATCCTGATAAATGTTGAAGATTCCCAAAGTAGATGATGTTTTCTTTGTCTGTTAATTTACCATTAGCATCCAAGCAAACTACAGAGGCATCTAGATCATGGTCATGACCACCACCACCAAAACTTCTAAAAAATCCGCCACCAGAGCGTTTAACTACGTCCCAACCCAGTCCACACATCAATTTGGTTAGACCAGGGGCTTCTTTAGAAAGGGAAATTCTTTGTCCTTTTTGGAGATTAATTGCCATTTTTAATTTCTCCTAGCTAAAGCGATCCAATAAAGCTTTCAATCCCCCTTGATAGCCTGAACCAACGGCATTTAACCGCCAGTCTCCGTCTTTACGGTAGAGTTCAGCCATGATTAATGCAGTTTCAATGGAGTAGTCTTCCACTAGGTCATAGCGAATAACTTCTTTTTCATTTTGAGCATTGACAACCCGAATAAAGGCATTTTGCACTTGGCCAAAGTTTTGATGCCTTCCTGCTGCTTCATGAATAGTGACAGTGATGACTATTTTGTGGACATCCGTAGGGACTTTTTGTAAATTGATCTTAATGACTTCATCATCACCATCACCTAAACCTGTCAGGTTGTCTCCAGTGTGTTGAACTGATTTGGCAGGATCTGGACTGGTGAGATTATTATAAAAAATGAAGTGCTGATCAGAAATTAGTTTTTCGTTACTTCCCAGGATAAAGACGGAGGCATCCAAGTCAAAATCCCAGCCAGTATCTACAACTTTAACATCCCACCCCAAACCTACAAATACTTCGGTAAGTCCTGGGGCGACTTTTTCCAGTGATACTCGTTGTCCTTTAGTTAGCGAAACTGCCATTGTTTGGTAAGCTCCTAAATTTTTTACTTGCTTTTATTTCTAGCCAAGTTGGACACTGATATCTGAAATTGAGATCCAGTTCTGTGTAGTATTTTTAGGGAATAGGAAAAATTAAGTCCCACTAAAAATAATTGCAGTTAAATTTTGTATGCTGCCATGAAAGACATCATAATTAATACTTATTTCAGCATATAGATATTAAAAAGGCAAGTCACATTTTGGAAATATCCGCAAACACTTAAGAATAGCAAGTCTAAAATAAAATCTGTAGTTTCTCGATGAGCGATCGCCAAGCGCTGCTGCCAGCAGTTCGCCGAACAAAACCCCAATTTAGTTTTATCCTGGAATAGTGGCCTTAAAAAACTTCAGCCTTCCCAATAGATCAGGTTATAACCAGCATTTCTGGGGACTGATAGCGATATTTAAGCCACAAGCTACGTAACTCCAGCAATAGAAACGCTTGCAAAGCGTTCCATCAATAGTTACACTTTTTAAAATATTCTCATTTTTGTTTAGCAATTACCCAAACACTCAAACAGCCAGTTCTTGACAAAAGAACTCAAACTATGGTAGTGCGTCAGTATTGCCAAACTCAAAATCAGCAATAAAAAAACTCAGAGATTGTTCTAATTGACGCTTTCCGTCATGCAGAACCTCAGTAAGAAAATTGCTTTGTAAACATAACTATCCAGGAGGCTTGTTAGTCAATGGGACTACCTTGGTATCGAGTACATACAGTCGTTCTCAACGATCCAGGTCGGCTAATTTCTGTACACTTAATGCACACAGCTTTAGTAGCTGGCTGGGCAGGTTCAATGGCACTGTACGAACTAGCCGTTTATAACCCTAGTGATCCAGTTCTCAACCCCATGTGGCGACAAGGGATGTTCGTACTTCCCTTCATGGCACGTTTAGGCGTAACCGAATCTTGGGGCGGTTGGAGTGTAACTGGTGGCACAGCAGTAGACCCCGGTTTCTGGTCATTTGAAGGCGTTGCTGCTGCTCACATCGTTCTTTCTGGTTTATTATTCTTGGCTGCTGTTTGGCACTGGGTTTTCTGGGATTTGGAACTCTTTAGAGATCCTCGCACCGGTGAACCTGCACTAGACTTGCCAAAAATGTTTGGTATTCACCTGTTCTTATCCGGTTTACTTTGTTTTGGTTTTGGTGCGTTCCACCAGACTGGACTATTTGGTCCAGGAATGTGGGTATCTGATGCCTATGGACTGACGGGCAGTATTCAGCCAGTAGCCCCTGAATGGGGTCCGGCTGGATTTAACCCCTATAATCCAGGTGGTATAGTCGCTCACCACATTGCGGCTGGTATCGTCGGTATTGTTGCAGGTTTATTCCACCTCACAGTTAGACCTCCTGAAAGGCTCTACAAAGCCCTACGGATGGGTAATATTGAAACCGTACTTTCCAGCAGTATCGCTGCTGTATTCTTCGCTGCTTTCGTAGTAGCCGGAACTATGTGGTACGGTAACGCTGCTACCCCCATCGAACTGTTTGGTCCTACCCGCTACCAATGGGATCAAGACTACTTCCGCCAAGAAATTCAGCGTCGTGTGCAAACAAGCGTTGCCGAAGGTGCTTCTTTGACCGAAGCTTGGTCGCAGATTCCTGAAAAACTGGCTTTCTACGATTATGTTGGTAATAGCCCCGCAAAAGGTGGTCTATTCCGTACAGGGGCAATGGTGAAAGGTGATGGTATTGCTGAATCTTGGCAAGGTCACGCTGTGTTCACAGATGCCGAAGGACGGGAATTAACAGTTCGTCGTCTACCTAACTTCTTTGAAACCTTCCCAGTCATTTTGACTGATAAAGATGGCGTTATCCGTGCTGACATCCCCTTCCGTCGCGCAGAATCTAGATACAGCTTTGAACAAACTGGCGTAAAAGTCAGCTTCTACGGTGGGAACCTGAATGGTCAAACCTTTACAGATCCCGCTGATGTGAAGAAGTACGCCCGCAAAGCTCAAGGTGGAGAAATATTTGAATTTGACAAAGAAACCTTGAACTCTGACGGTGTATTCCGCACATCTCCTAGAGGTTGGTTTACCTTTGGTCATGCTGTATTTGCTCTATTATTCTTCTTTGGTCACTTGTGGCACGGTTCACGGACAATCTACCGTGATGTATTTGCCGGTGTGGAAATTGAAGAAGAACAAGTTGAATGGGGTCTGTTCCAGAAGCTGGGTGACAAGACAACTCGCCGGAGAAAGGAAGCTTAAAACTTGGATGAGGTGTGAAGTAGATTTTTCTACTTCATGCTTTTTCTGTGGTTTGTTAAACTAAAATTACTGGCTCAACAGACAGGATCTGAAAAATATGGAAAGTGTTGCTTACATCTTGATTTTAACCCTAGCAATAGGTGTACTCTTTTTTGCGATCGCCTTCCGCGAACCCCCCCGGTTTGAGAAAAAAGAGAAATAGGTTACTTATTCCCAATTCATTAGGGAATATATACTAACAATATCCGTTGTTACTATCATAAGTAGCAGCGGATATTTTGGTTTAGGTATTAAAACTCAGATATTCCCTATTCCCTGTTCCCTATTCCCTGTCCCCTATTCCGTATTCCCTGTTCCCTATTCCCTGTCACCTGTCACCTGTCACCTGTCACCTATTCCCTATTCACCGCCATATATGATATAATTTTATGTCTGGAAGTTGATATGTGTTAAGACTAGCTATTCTAAGCTAGGATAAGACAGCAATGTAAGTGGAAATTGTCCTCCCACTACTTACATATAAACTGAATTTATGACAAAACCTTTACGGAGACTAGACCCAGGAACACATTAGCATGGTCAATCAGAACTTAACCGCTACAGAAATTGGATTTACCCACGAAGATTTCGCTGCTCTACTTGATAAATACGACTATCACTTCAGCCCTGGAGATGTCGTACCGGGTACAGTTTTCAGTATAGAGCCGCGCGGCGCTCTGATTGACATAGGTGCGAAAACCGCAGCATATATACCCATACAAGAAATGTCTATTAACCGGGTCGATGCCCCGGAAGAAGTCTTACAATCAAACGAAACACGGGAATTTTTCATCCTTACCGATGAAAATGAAGATGGTCAGCTCACCCTTTCAATTCGTCGGATTGAGTATATGCGGGCTTGGGAGCGAGTTCGGCAGTTGCAAGCAGAAGATGCTACTGTCCGTTCTGGCGTTTTCGCAACCAACCGTGGTGGTGCATTAGTGCGAATTGAAGGACTGCGCGGCTTTATCCCCGGTTCTCATATTAGCACTCGCAAACCCAAGGAAGATTTGGTAGGCGAAGAACTGCCCTTGAAATTCCTAGAAGTAGATGAAGAGCGTAACCGCTTAGTTCTCTCCCATCGTCGAGCGCTGGTTGAGCGGAAGATGAACCGTTTGGAAGTTGGCGAAGTGGTTATTGGTACTGTTCGCGGTATCAAACCTTACGGTGCTTTCATTGATATTGGTGGCGTGAGCGGACTGCTACATATTTCTGAGATTTCCCACGAGCATATTGATACTCCTCATAGTGTGTTCAATGTCAATGATGAAGTGAAAGTAATGATCATTGACTTGGATGCAGAAAGGGGACGGATTTCACTGTCTACTAAACAGTTAGAACCCGAACCTGGTGACATGATCAAAAACCGTGATTTGGTTTACGATAAGGCCGAAGAAATGGCAGCTAAGTATCGGGAACAATTGCTTGCCAAACAGCAAGGCATTACTACACCTGTGGAAGCTACAGATGTGGAAGCCGTAGCTGAAGAAGTTGCACCTATGGAAACTGTAGTTGAGGAAGAAATTCCCCCAGCCACAGAGATTGAAGAAGAGATCCCCGCAGCTATTGAATCATAGATTGATAATTGTCAGTGATTACAACTCAGATTGTTAAAGTATATTATGAAGAGGGAAACCCCTCTTTTTTTTTATTTACAATCTAAAATTCGCAATTAATTATGAATGGGGTGAGATATTTTGGCAACTATTAAATGTAAAAACATTGCGTTTTCTAATATTGAAGCAATTTTATTTGATAAAAACGGTACTTTAGAAGATTCTGAGTCATATTTAAGAACATTAGGACAAAAAGCGGCACGGATGATAGACGCACAAATTCCTGGAATTGGCGAACCTTTATTAATGGCTTTTGGGATTAATGGCAATTTCTTAGATCCAGCAGGTTTAATATCAGTAGCGAGTCGTAGAGAAACAGAAGTTGCAGCAGCAGCTTACATTGCCGAAACTGGCAGGGGATGGTTTGAATCCTTAAAAATCGCCCGTCAAGCTTTAGAAGAAGCTGAACAATATGTTGGTAAAACTCCTTCACCTTTATTTGTGGGTAGTTTGGAGATATTAAAGTCCTTGTCAGTAGCGGGTTTAAAATTGGGAATCCTGTCAGCAGCAACGACTCAAGAGGTCAAAAAATTTGTCACTACTCACCAATTAAGCGATTATTTGCAACTGGAAAAGGGAGTTGATGATGGTCCGAGTAAACCAGATCCGACGCTGTTTTTAGAAGCTTGCCAAGCCTTGGGAGTATCACCAGCGGCAACTTTAATGGTAGGTGATTCTATAGGTGATATGCAAATGGCGCGTCATGCTAAGGCTGCCGGCTGTATTGGGATTACTTGGATTGCTAGGGCAGATAATGTTCGAGGTGCAGATGTAGTGATTAATCAACTTGATGAAATTCAGGTGATTGCTTGACAGTCCATCAATTGAAATGCGTACAAAAAAGCGTTACCCTAAGCGCATAGGATAAAACAGAGGAAAATACCGTGACTTCAAATACCCAAATCAAAGCATTAGACGTACCTACTGCCATAGTACAACGTCGTTCCATCAAAACCTTTAAACAAGATCCCATCTCCCCAGAACTACTTAAGCAACTGGTAGAATTAACCGTAGCTGCACCCAGTAGTTTTAACGTCCAATCGTGGAGAATAGTTTTAGTGCAGGACCAAGCCCAAAAAGAAGCACTATGTGCGGCTTCTTGGAAGCAACAGCAAATTATTCAAGCACCTGTTACCTTTGTTTTCGCGGCTGACGCTGCTGCGGGAGGAAAAGATTTAACACCCATTTTAGAGCAAGGTGCAGCCACTGGGGCTTGGAATGAGGGAACAGTTAATTATTTTAGAGGTGCGATTCCGCAATTTCAGGCTAGTTTAGGAGACAAGCGCCGGGAATACGCCATTAAAGATGCCATGATAGCTGCTACAAATTTAGTGTTAGCAGCGGAAAGTTTGGGTTTATCCACCTGCTTTATGAATGGTTGGATTGAGGAAGTGCGATTCGTTGTTAGCTGAATCACGGTAATCAGTCCGTACATAAGCTAACCAACCCAATCCAATCATGGAAAAAAAGGTTGAACTCTCGGTCTGATATGGGTGTAAGTCCCATCTACCAGACTCAGGTATGACTCCCTATCTGCCCACGATGACCCGACTCGGTATCGGGAGGTCGAAGCTGGGAACAGGACGCAATCAGACATCTGTTGTGAGATGACACTTGGCGTTAACGGGGAGTTCCTACGGTGAAACAGAGCCTAAAAAAGCAACCTAGTCCAAAGCAGGACACAACAACAACACCTGACTTTACTGGAGCTAATTCCCGCCGCATCGTTCTTCAATAGCGGTAAGAGTCTAGGGAATCCAGTGGTTGAAGTGGCTACACCTAACGGAACTAACAATCTAGCCGAGGGAACGAATAAAAACGGATTGAAGGTCTAAGGGCGGTCGAACCCTATAAGTAGGCTGGACGAGCAGCGGAATTCCTTCAGTTCGGGTAGGACAGACCGTAATTGGTCGGAGGTGTTCAGAATACACAGATTGGAGCAGAGCATGATTAGACACAGAGAAAACTCTAGTGAATCCTGGAAAACGTTACCTTGGAAGCAATTCCGTCGTAACTTATTCCGCCTACAAAAACGCGTGTACAAAGCTGTTCAAGTTGGCGACAAGCGCAAAGCTAAGTCCCTACAAAAGCTGATTCTGAAATCAACCGCAGCGAGATTACTGGCTATCCGTCAAGTAACACAGCTAAATGCTGGGAAAAAGACAGCGGGAATAGACGGCAAAACCGCGCTCTCATTCGAGCAAAGGTTTGAACTAAGTGAAAAACTTAGAACCGAAGGTAACGACTGGAAACACCAGGGATTACGTGAAATACCCATCCCCAAAAAGGACGGAAAAACCCGGATTCTCAAAGTCCCCACTATTGCAGATAGGGCATATCAATGCCTTGTCAAATACGCACTAGAACCAGCACATGAGGCAACCTTCCACGCTAGGAGCTACGGTTTTAGGACGGGACGCTCGGCACATGATGCCCAGAGATACCTGTACAACAACTTAAACTCTAAAGCTAATGGAATAGATAAACGAGTTATAGAACTCGATATTGAAAAATGCTTTGACCGGATAAACCACACCGCCATAATGGATAGACTCATCGCTCCTTATAGTATAAGACAGGGAATATTCCGATGTCTCAAAGCCGGAGTCAATCCAGAGTTTTCTGAACAAGGAACACCCCAAGGAGGAGTGGTAAGTCCACTGTTAGCTAACATCGCCTTAAATGGGATTGAAAGTATTCATAGATATCACCGTATATCTAGCTACAGAATTACAGACAAGACCTCAAATGGAGATATTGTCGAGCCAACAATCCGTTACGCGGATGACATGGTGATAATACTCCGACCTCAAGACGATGCCACAGAAATACTTGACAAAATCAGTCAGTTCCTAGCAGAGCGGGGAATGAAAGTCAGTGAGAAAAAGACAAAGCTAACCGCCGCGACAGATGGATTTGATTTCCTGGGCTGGCATTTTAAAGTCCAGAAAAACGGAAAGTTTAGATGTACTCCCTCAGTGGACAACTTCAAAGCTTTCCGCAAGAAAGTAAAATTCATCGTCAACAACTCGAATTATGGTGCTACCACAAAGGCTGAGAAATTAGCCCCTGTAGTCAGAGGTTGGAGGAATTACCACCGCTTCTGCAAGATGGATGGGTCGAAGTTTTCCTTATGGCACATCAATCACAGAGCATTCAAGGTATTTAACAAGGAAACTAAGCAGAATCGCCATAATAGCCAAGAGCTAATAAAGAAAGCATTCCCAACAGTTCCTTACTCCGAAAACAAACACATCAATGTCAAAGGTGAGAAATCACCCTACGATGGAGATTTAACCTACTGGAGCGAACGCAATAGTAAGTTATATGACAATAACACCTCTAAAGCCCTCAAACGGCAAAGCCATAAATGTGGTCATTGTGGGTTAAAAATGCTCAGTGACGAGAAGGTACATTTACATCATATAGATGGAAACCACCAAAACTGGAAAACTAAAAACCTTCTAGCAATTCACGAAAGCTGCCACGATTACATTCACATGAGCAAAAGCGAAAGCTAAGAACATCGGGAGCCGGATGCCGTGAAAGTGGCACGTCCGGATCTAACTGAGAGGGGCGGGGAATAATATCCCCCCTCGACTCAACCCAGGTCAAAGCTATAATTGGTGCAGAAAATGACCCAGATACAGGTATTGCTGTTTTAGTACCTGTAGGTTATGCGGCTGAACCCCGCTTAAATCCCGGTCGGCTACCATTATCTGTTAATGTTTCTGTAGATAGACTGGATAATCCCTATCAAGGCTAATTAGGGATTTGGGGGTAGAAACAGCTTGATAATTTCTACCCATAACTATCCATATATCAGTAAACCAAAAAGTTTTTCCCAAAAAGCGATTCCTATAAAACACTGATGCTATCATCAAACAATCAGTAATATAAAATACTTTTTAATTCCCAGTGTTCTAACCAGTAGATATCATATAGATAACAATTACTTATGATTGGCTGGGTAATAATTTCTTGACGCTAACCGGATGGAATATAAATGCTTTCAACGACTTGATATTTCCTCTGTAGGGCTTGAGATAAAAAAGCTAACATCTGTTTGAGTGTGAAAAGTGTGCGATAAATTAATCGACTACCCTTCCTTTTACGGCTGATTTTGAGCCATAGTAGATTCACCCAGATATTAACTAGAAGAAAGGATATTCCAATGAATAGTAATCTCAAAACTGGATTTTTGTTATTCGTCTTAATTCGACAAATATTTTTCAGACGATAACTAGTTTCAATGCCAAATCTTTTTCGATAATCTTGATAGATATAATTTAAATTTGTTTTGACCTTATAAGCAAGATAAACAAAGTATTGAACTCCATGCTTTTTATGCTTTCCCTTTCTATATTTACAGACAATCCATAAATCAAATGTGACGAAATCATCTTTGTCTCTTGTAATGGTATAGGTAGTTTTATAACTTTTTTTACCCTTGAGAAATTGTTTGATTCCTCCTTTTTTTCCAGTCTTGATAGCAGGCATAAGAAAGGGGATATCTAATGCCTGTAACCATCTAATTACAGGAGTATTAAAAAATCCTCTATCCAAGTAGAGTTTTTTTACATTTATTTTGAGGGGTTCAAGTTCTGCTAATAAATAAGTAATTAAAGCCACACTAGTATCTAATTGGCGAACACCTCTTATTGCCAGAGTTACACGCTTATTATTACTAATAACGTATAAAGTGGCATAGGCGTAAAATGAATTAGTACCAGATTTAGCTTCACTTCGATATATGTAGGGTAATTCTGACGGTGTTGGTTTACCATAATAACAAATTAAATTTAAATCAATCGCTATTTTTAAACACCCCTTTTTTAATCCTAAAGGAATTCGACTTTTTAATGCTTGATTTATTTGCGCTTCTAATTCCTCAAAATTATTAATTTTATTGAGATGATATCTAATATCATTAGCTGTCGGAATATTTTTTAACAATTTAGCTGTGTTTTCAATACTGTCTCCAGTGCTGGCTGCTTTAACCAGAATCTCGAATAAAGTTTGTTGGTCACAGGCTCCTTGCGTTTCAATCGAAAAATTTTCTACTAAACACTGAATAACCTGCGTCTTGGGTTTCTGAGTCGGTTAAAACGAGTTCTTCTGTAGATTCGCCCTGCGTGGCTTTTGTTAGAGATGAAACAGTCAATTTTTTCAACCAATATGCTACACACTACATTCATCATTTCATATTTTGACCCAGTGCAAATTACTATAACTATTTCTTATGTATTTAGTATTTTATATCACATAAATGTCTATCGTATTTTGTTGTTGATGCCTGCTTCGTCTGTAGCAATAGCGTTAGCATTCCGTAAAAATCGCTCTTTGGGAAAAACTTTTTGGTTTACTGATATATTACTGTTTGTCCGAGTCTTCAATAAGTTGATCAACAAAATCCCTCAACCGTTGCTGCTGTGTCAGGGACGGTTTTAATTTTTTCCCTGACTCCAGGTAAAACCTTAAATTGCAAGGGTGATTTATCGTAGGCTACTTGATTTTGTGGTTTAAATTTAATCCGAGGCATTGCTAAATCTTAATATGTCTGATATACTAGATATCATAGCACAACATTGAAGGTCGAATCAATGCTTTTATCATTCAAAACTGCACTAATTCCAAATAACGGACAGATTACAGCTTTTCGCAAGGCTTCTGGAGTCGCTAGACACGCTTACAACTGGGCAAATGCTCAAATCATAGATATTTTAGCTACTCGCAAAGAAGGCGAAAAACTTAAATTACAAAAGAAGGGAACTCTTAACTGGGAACTCTTAACTGGGAGCAAATAAGAAACACTCATTTGCTGAGTTTAAAGCTCAGTCAAAAAAAGGATGTTTTTAAAAGATGCGTAGCACGAAAAAAACAGTGTCATTATTTCAATCTCATGTTTTTAAACATGAGTTTTTCCTGTTCCCTGTTGCCCGTTCCCTGTTCCCTCTGACCATCAGCGATTGACTTGCATAAAAAGTTAGTCGCCGAGGTTAAATCTGAACACGCTTGGTATTACGAAGTTAACAAAAATGTCCCACAAAAGGCGTTAACTGACTTACGCCAAGCATGGGATAGGTGTTTTTCCAAAACATCGAAACAACCCCGATTCAAGAGAAAAGGACAGCACGATTCTTTTTATTTAGAGTCAGGGACTAAGGCGAAACCGTTAATTAAAAACGATGGTAAAAGAATTAAATTACCGTCAATTGGCTGGGTAGGTTTAGCAGAACCTTTACCGATTACAGTAACTCATAATTGCGTGATTTCTAGACAGGCTGATAAATGGTTTATTTCTGTTAAATACGAAGTTGAAAAACCTCCTATACTTGCAGACAGACCGACCATTGGCGTTGACGTAGGAATAAAGGAGTTAGCAGTTTGCAGTAATGGTGAAATATTCAAAAACCCCAAAGCCTACCGCCGGATGAGTAAACGCATGAAACGTTTACAGCGTAGCGTTACCCAGAAGGTCAAGGGGTCTAATAATCGTAAAAAAGCTGTGAGAAAATTGGCTAAATTACACGCCAAAGTTTCTAATATTCGCAAGGATTCTATTCACAAATTAACCTACTATCTAGCTAAAAACCACAGCATAATTAAGATAGAAGATTTGCACATTAAGGCATTTTTGAAGAACCACAAATTAGCAGGTGCAATTGCAGATTGTGGGATGTATGAATTTCAAAGGCAATTAGAGTACAAAACTGAGAAGTTTGGCAGTGAATTAATCCTTGTAGATAGATTCTTTCCTAGTTCGCAAATATGCTCTAACTGCGGTAATCATCGTCATAAAATGCCATTAAAAAGCCGCGTTTATGTTTGTCCTGATTGTGGACATACAGAGGATCGTGACCTCAACGCAGCTAAGAATATTGACCGATGGTTTGTGGATATTTTTATCCCTGTAGCGTAGCGGTTCTTTTTAGGAACTACGGTCAGAAACGGTAAGTTCTACCGAGATTGTCTGTGGAGCGGGCAAACAAGATTGGAAGTCATTCTAAGACCGCGATGAAGCAGGAAATAAACACTAAGATTATCGCTGTCCAGATGTGTCTAGACTTTGGTAATTTTGGGTAAGTTTTATAGAACGGATTTAGGTTAGTATAAATACAACCCACATTCCGCACCCCCAAGTGTCACACCCCAAGAAAACCGATATATTTAGTACATAAGAACTAATACCTGTGAGGGGTGATTAAAATTTATTGAGGCTAAATAGGAATAATTACTATTAAAGCAGATATATAGTCAATAAAACGACTAAGTACGAAATTTTGATTCTGAGGTGATTGTAATGGAAAACCTAGTCCAGAATCATTGAAAGCTTTATCCTCAATGACTATAAAAAACTAAAAAAACGTTTTAAATCAACAGAAAAATGAGAACATGGTAACAGATACTTATATGGAGTTTCTGTTACCATGTTTAGTACAAAAGACCTGGAATTGAAGAAGATAGACCATTTAGGGATAGTAGCAGGAATAGTAGATTCAATAGGGATTGTAGAAATAATTAATAATTTAGTAGGTTCAGAGCCAGGAGAAAAAGTCAGTGCAGGTCAGGTGGTAAAGGCGATGATTTTGAACGGCTTAAGTATGATGTCACAGCCGTTATATATGTTTCCAAAATTCTTTGAATTAATTGCTTGTGAACATTTAATTGGTGTAGGAGTAAAAGCAGAATATCTCAATGATGACAAGCTGGGGAGAGTATTAGATAAATTATTTATAAAAGGACTAGATACAGTATTTTTAGCCGTCAGTTTAAATGCAGTAGAAATATATCAGATATCACTCTCATCATCACACTTGGATTCAACATCATTTCATGTACATGGAGAATATGAAAATAGTTTACCATCAGTAATATTTGAAGATTCAAAAGAATCAGGTTCATTAGAAAAAGAAAATGAAGAGAGTCAATCACCTCAAGCGATAAAGCTGACTTACGGTTATTCTAGAGATCATCGTCCAGATTTAAAACAATTTATTACACAATTAGTATGTTCAGGAGATGGAGATATACCAATATATATAAAAGCAGTATCAGGGAATGAAGTTGATTCTAAAAAATTTGGAGAAATCGCAGTTGAATATCAGAAAAGAATACAAGTTGATAGTTTGATAGTAGCAGATAGCGCATTATATACAGAATCAAATATCAAGTTAATGTCGAGTCTCAAATGGTTAACCAGAGTACCCTTAACGATAAAATCAGCAAAAAACTTAGTGATGAGTTTAGCAGAATCGGAATTTGTTAAAAGTGAAAAAGCAGGATATTCTTATGCCGAGAAGAAAATAACTTATGGAGATATAGAGCAAAGATGGTTAATCGTACAAAGTCAAGATAGAAAAAAATCTGACTTAAAGAAATTATCAAAGAGAATAGAAAAAGCTTTGACTAATACTCAAAGTAAGTTAAAAAACTTAAAAAACCTATCGCAAGAAAAATTTGCTTGTGCGGCTGATGCTAGAAAGGAATTAACAAAAATAAGTAAAGAATTTAAATATCATCAAGTAGAAAATATTGAAGTTATCGAAAAAAGTCCTAAAATCAAAGAAGAAAATCAATCAAAATACTATCAAATCTTAGCAACAGTTGTTGAAAATAAAGATACTATTGAGCAAGAAATGTCAAGTGCAGGAAGGTTTATAATTGCCACCAATGTTTTATCAGAAAAGGAACTGAGTAAAGATAAAATGCTGTCTGAATATAAAGCGCAGCAATCCTGTGAAAGGGGATTTAGTTTTCTCAAAAATCCTTTATTTTTAGCAGATAGTATTTTTCTAAAAAGCCCAGAAAGAATAGAAGCATTGGCAATGATAATGGGGTTATGTTTGCTAGTTTATACTCTAGCACAAAGAGAAATTAGAGCAGCTTTAAAATCTTTAAACTATACTGTAAAAAATCAATTAGGAAAGGCCATAAACAATCCAACTATGCGGTGGATATTTCAATGTTTTCAATCAGTTCATCTTGTGACTTTTCAAGGAAAAAGAGAATTTTATAATTTGACATCAGAAATGAAGTACATTCTCCTATTCCTCCCAGAAGCTTGCCGTAATTACTACAGATATATAAGTTGATTTATCAACATTATTAATAGTTTAATTATACAATTTGACTCATTGATTTTATTAATGAGTTTAAGTTTTAATGCTGTTTTTAAGTTTATTTCTAGAAGGATATAAGTTATGATTAAGTCTTGATAGACTAACAATAAAATTATATTATATTTTCTGCCAGAAACCACCCTCATTCTTTATTGCTTCTTATTGAGAATGTATCTGAATCAATTTTCCTATCTAAAATTTGTTTTTTTATAGATAAATGTATTCTTTTACTCATTTTTCATCAATTTACCTCCGTAATCACCGTTTGTGACAGTCAAGGGTGCGGAATGTGGGATACAAATATCAGTTGACGGCGATTTTTGGATCAGTGAATTGCATTTTGTCTCACGCAGAGGCGCAGAGGCGCAGAGAGAGAATATTGCACAGAATCATCTTTCTTTGTCTGCGTTAATCTGCGTTTAATTATTCTTGAAATCTTATTCAACCCAGATCATACCTACTGTAAAAACTATATATTTCGGTCTTTTAAATTACAAAGTGATAATTTGTAATTGTACATCAATAAACATAAAAATATTTGGTTTTGATTTAAAAATATTGTAATAGAGCCAAGATCAAAATCTGTTGTTGTCTCTCTCATTAATTCTAGAAGTTCTGCTTTTAGTTTTTTGGACAATTCATAAAAATTTACATCTAGTAAATTCAACCTCTAACAGTGATTTAGTTTAGCTACATCCATAATTGCTGTTGTCACGATGAGGAAATAACTTGACCAAAAGTAATTGGCTATTTGGTTATACATTGCAGCGAACTCACAGCAGATTTATCAAATAATTTATTGATGTTAGTGAGTATCTAGCAATTATTCAAGTTTGGCTAAGGAGTAGTAAGTCTAGGAGAATTTAATGCTGGATTTTTTCACTTCATTGAATGAGCATAATTTACCATATCCAGATCCTTTACATCCTATCGTGGTTCACTTTGTAATTGCGATGGTTCTATTTTCTGTTTTTTGTGATGTCGCTGGGTATTTAACTGGGAAAACTACCTTATTTGAGGTGAGTTGGTGGAATATGTGTATTGCCACAGTAGCTATTTTTGTGGCGATTATTTTTGGTCAATTTGAAGCTGGTTTAGCGAAACCCTACGAACTGGCTAAATCAGTATTAAATGTTCATACTCTTATCGGTTGGTCACTTTCGGGTATTATTGCTGCAATTACAGCTTGGCGTTATGTGTTGCGAAGTCGTAACTCAAAAAAACTTCCATTTCATTACATAGCTGTGGCAGTTTTATTAACAGTGCTGGTTGGGTTTCAAGTATATCTTGGTGATGAACTTGTATGGGTGTATGGCTTACATACTGTACCTGTTGTGGAAGCGGTAAAGGATGGAATCTTGCCATGAATTCAGAATTATTAGACCAAATTAGTCACCAAATGGGTGCAAATGGTTTACCTTATGCCATTCCGATTCATCCTAATTTGGTACATCTCACATTAGGTTTATTTATCATTGCCATTATCTTTGATCTTTTAGGTGTATTTTTTCCTGTGGAAAAATGGTTGTTCAAGTTTTTGGGAATTAAGGTTGAACGTTCTCAATTATTTGATGTGGGCTGGTACAACATTTTTGCTGCGGCTGTGATTACATTTTTCACGGTTGGTGCAGGTTTTTATGAAATGTTGTTGGCAGCCCCACCAGCAGATATCAAAAGTCCTTGGGGAATGCTGGCAATGCCGACAATGATGTGGCATGGTGTGGGCGGCGTATTGCTATTAGCGATGATTGTCGGTATGACCTTTTGGAGAGGTTGGCAACGTTACGTTATTGGCAAATACGAAGAGAGAGAAGTTCAAATTTCTTACTTGGTTGTCGGTGTAATTATTATGTTACTAATGTATTTTCACGGCACATTAGGAGCGCACTTGGCAGCAGATTTTGGTGTTCACAATACAGCCGATAAATTACTAAGAGCCGGAAAAGACATCAATCAAATATTTGGTAATCGGTAATGGGTGATTAGTAATTGGTAATCGGTAAAAATTCTTAGCTAACGACCGACCACTGACTACTGACTACTGACAACTAACAACTGACCATTATGAAAATTCGGCAATTTCTGAACTTTTTGACCATAGTTACTGGGGCAGTTGCGGTAACTCTTTCTAGTCTAT
Source organism: Anabaena sp. 54 (assembly GCF_017355725.1). Classification (NCBI taxonomy): domain Bacteria; kingdom Bacillati; phylum Cyanobacteriota; class Cyanophyceae; order Nostocales; family Nostocaceae; genus Anabaena; species Anabaena sp. 54. The sequence continues at coordinate 43,344 of NZ_JAAVWA010000020.1, read as the reverse complement.
GGATTGGTAAACAGGCTTATTCTTGGCTTCCTCCCCAAGGGGCTGCTGAATCTCATCTAATTGATGATTTATTTAGCTTTTTGGTAACATTAGGATCTTTGATTTTCCTGGGAGTAACTGCTACTCTTTTCTATTCTATTTGTTTCCATCGGGCGAAAGCCAATGATTTAGGCGATGGTCCGCATATTGAAGGTAACGTTACTTTAGAAGTAGTTTGGACGGCAATCCCAATTATGTTGGTGTTATGGATTGCGGGTTATAGTTACCAAGTTTACGAAGAAATGGGCATCCAGGGACCTTCTCATCAGATCCATTTACATAATCCGATGAAGACAGAAACCGCTGATGCTGCACTGGGTGAAGCTTCAGCAGTCTCAGCAGGTGAGAATTTAGAACACATTGATGTATTAGCTAAACAGTGGGCTTGGGTGTTTCATTATCCTCAAAGCAATGTTACCAGTACAGAATTGCATTTACCGCAGGGTAGCCGTATCCGTCTCAATCTCCATTCGGAAGATGTACTTCACGGCTTTTATATCCCCGCTTTCCGCCTCAAACAAGACATTATTCCTGGTAACGACCTCGACTTTGAATTTACCCCCATTCGCTCCGGTACTTATGATTTGACTGACTCTCAGTATAGCGGTACATACTTTGCCACTATGCGAGCCAAGGTCGTTGTGGAATCACCTAGCAACTATCAGCAGTGGTTAAGCAAAGCTGCGAGTCAAACACCCAGCCCAGCCCCTAACCAAGCAGCTTCCGAATATGCCCTAAAAATAGAAAACGGCATTGACAGCGGTTGGAAAACTGTTGAACCCGCAGCACCTCCATTAGTCAATTTCCCTGGTTAACTTTGTAATTTTTCTTTGCTACTGACAACTAACCACTAAGTAGGTTGGCGTTGAAAATTGTCGTTATAGCAAGGCAAGAGGCAAGAGGCAAGAGGCAAAAGGCAAGAGTAAAGAAGTTTTCAGCGATTTTAAATTTCTTTACACAGTTTGGTTTTATTGTGTTCACCTACTTAATAACTGACAAATGGCTAACATCCCCATTCATATCACTGGTGAATCACATCACCACGAACCGCCCCAAACCTGGAGAACCTACTTCAGTTTTAGTACAGACCATAAGGTTATCGGTATTCAATACCTCGTTACCTCTTTTATTTTCTTCCTGGTTGGTGGTATCTTCGCTATGATTTTGCGCGGGGAACTCATCACCCCCGAAGCTGATTTAATAGACCGCACAGTCTACAACGGAATGTTCACTATGCACGGAACAGTGATGCTGTTTCTGTGGACGTTTCCCTCTCTTGTTGGTATGGCTAACTACCTCGTTCCCCTGATGATTGGGGCGCGAGATATGGCATTTCCCCGCCTCAACGCCGTCGCCTTTTGGATGGTTCCTGTGGTGGGTATTCTCCTCATGGCCAGCTTCTTTGTCCCTGGTGGACCTGCTCAATCTGGTTGGTGGGCATATCCCCCCGTCAGTACGCAAAACCCCACGGGAAACTTGATTAATGGTCAAGTTCTTTGGTTATTAGCGGTGGCTATTTCCGGTGTCTCCTCGATTATGGGTGCGGTAAATTTTGTCACTACTATTGTGAAAATGCGATCGCCGGGAATGGGTTTCTTTAGAATGCCCCTCTTTGTTTGGGCAGTATTTAGCGCCCAAATTATCCAGTTATTTGGACTGCCAGCTTTAACAGCCGGGGCGGTCATGCTACTTCTTGATATTACAGTGGGAACTGCCTTTTTTGATCCTACTAAAGGCGGAAACCCGGTGATGTTCCAGCATTATTTCTGGTTCTATTCTCACCCCGCAGTTTATGTGATTATTTTGCCTATTTTCGGGATTTTCTCAGAAATCTTCCCGGTTTATTCCCGCAAACCTTTATTTGGTTATAAAGTCGTTGCCATTTCTTCCATGTTAATCGCTGTAGTTAGCGGCATTGTTTGGGTACACCATATGTATGTCAGTGGTACTCCCGGTTGGCTACGGTTGTTTTTCATGGTGACAACCATGTTTGTTTCTATTCCCACAGGGATTAAGGTATTTGCTTGGGTGGCAACTATTTGGGGCGGTAAAATTCGCCTCACTACACCCATGTTATTTGCTTTGGGTGGTTTGGTAATGTTTGTTTTTGCTGGCATTACAGGAATTATGCTTTCTTCTGTTCCTGTAGATGTTCATGTTAATAATACCTATTTTGTTGTCGGACATTTCCATTATGTTCTCTATGGAACTGTAACTATGGGAATGTATGCCGCTATCTATCATTGGTTTCCTAAAATGACGGGCAGAATGTTCCACGAAGGTTGGGGCAAAATCCATTTTTGGTTAGCATTTATCGGCACAAATTTGAATTTCTTACCCATGCACCCTTTAGGTTTGCAAGGAATGTTACGCCGGGCGGCTTCCTATGCACCTGAGTTAATTGGTTGGAATATTGTTGCTAGTTTGGGTTCTTTTCTGTTAGGAATGTCTACTCTTCCTTTCATCTTCAATATGTTGATTTCTTGGATGGATGGGGAAAAAGCTCCTGCTAATCCTTGGAGAGCAATTGGTTTGGAATGGACTGTTTCTTCTCCTCCTCCTGTTGAGAATTTTGAAGAAATTCCGATTGTTACTTGTGAGCCTTATGGTTATGGTAAGTCTGAATTAATGGCATCTTCTGAACATGAGTAATGGGTAATATAGCGATTCTATTTGATGTGTAAATTTGATTTTTTTTTATAACGAACCGCAGAGACGCAGAGGGCGCAGAGGAAGAGAAGGAAGAGAATTTTTTACGTCTTATTTAGAATCGCTATAGTTTTTCTCATTACTTTTTTCCTAATTACTAGTTTCCTAGTTTTGGAGTTTTTTAACAATGGATAGTTCTGTTTCTCCTGATGATTTGGATCATGTTAGTCATGAGCATGGACATGATGAAGAAGGCAGTAAAATGTTTGGTTTTATTGTGTTTCTGTTATCGGAAAGTGTCATTTTCTTGAGTTTCTTTGCTGGCTATATTATCTACAAAACTTCTGCTGTTAATTGGTTGCCGACTGGTGTTTCTGGTTTGGAAGTTAAAGAACCTAGCATTAATACAGTTGTTTTAGTTGCTAGTAGTTTTGTGATTTTCTTTGCCGAAAAAGCTCTGGAAAGACATGATTTAAAGACTTATCGGCTGTTGTTGTTTTTAACAATGGCTATGGGTGGTTATTTCCTTTTTGGACAAGCTGTGGAATGGAGTCAATTAGAATTTGGCTTTACTTCTGGTACGTTTGGAGGAATGTTTTATCTCTTAACTGGTTTTCACGGTTTGCACGTTTTTACGGGTATTCTATTACAGTTAATTGTCTTGTTGCGTTCTTTCGTTCCTGGTAATTTTGATAATGGTCATTTTGGCATAAATGCCACTTCTTTGTTTTGGCACTTTGTTGATGTTATCTGGATTATTTTGTTTCTACTTATCTACGTTTGGCAGTAGGTATTTTAGTAGTAAAAAATCAATAAATTATGTAGGGGTTTAGCAATGCTCATTGGTGTCAACTTAAGCTCAAATCCCTACCACATCTCGTTCCTAGTCTCTGACTAGGAATGCAGTTGATGAGGCTCTGCCTCTAATATTATTGAAGGCAGAGCCTTCTAGAATTCATTCCCAGTCAGAGACTGGGAATGAGATGACTTGAGTTCTTTGCGGGATAGAGGTTTTACGTTAAGTTGACACCAATGAAGCTCTTGCTTTACCCTTATTCATGTAATTATATAATTATCCTAACATTATCTATCAAATCTTTTTTCAATGCTAACCTACTTAATTTGATTCCAGAGTCTGTATTTATAAATCATTTGCTGATTTTGAAAATTTGCTATTCTGAGCTAATTAAAATAAGTAATACTCTCGGTGGGTTAGCAACAACATAACCCACCATTAATAACACCAAGTTACAACCAAAAAACCCTATATCTGTTCACATCATCTCACCCAACCATCACTAACTGTGATAGATACATCCAAGCTTAATTTCTGCTATATCCCCAGGTGATTTTGCAATGCTTGACGCATTTCATTGACGGGAATATTATCTTGTTGTAACCAGATTTTTAAGGCTGCTGCACCCTGTTGGACTAGCATTTCTAAACCATCAATAATAATTGCTCCTTGTTTTTCGGCTAGATGCAAAAATTTTGTGGGTTTAGGGGTGTAAATTAAATCATAGACAATGGCATCAGGCAAATAACTAATTTCTTGGCTACTCAATGGCGATTCTTCAATATGGGGATACATTCCCATAGGGGTCGTATTTACTAATAAGTTAGCTTGATGAAGTAGGTTTGGTAATTCTGTCCATTCATGCACCTGAAATTTATCTGCAAAGGGTGAATTTTGCCAACTTTGATGAAATGCCTGTAATTTCTGTAAATTCCGCCCGACAACATGAATTTCTGCCAAGCCGAGTTGAATACAACCAGCAACCACAGCCCTCGCTGCACCACCATTTCCTAAAATTACCGCTCTTTTCTGACTCCAATCTTGATGATATGTTGTTTGTAATGGGGCAATAAATCCTTCCACGTCTGTATTTGTCCCCACCCATTTATCACCTTGACGAGTGACAGTGTTCACTGCACCGATAGCTTGGGCGATAGGGGAAATTTCGGATAATAACGGTAATATTGCTTGTTTATGGGGAATTGTAATGCTAAACCCTACCATACCAATACTAGCAAACCCGGCGATCGCTCTCTCCAAATTCTCCGGTGCAATGGGAAAAGGCAAATACACATAATCTAATCCCAGTTTAGTTAAAGCCGCATTGTGCATCAATGGTGACAGAGAATGTGACACAGGATGTCCAATAACTCCCAAAAGTTGTGTTTTTCCAGTAATCATTTTTATTTTTATTAGTTGTCAATTGTTAGTGGTCAGTTGTCCGTTGTTAAATAATTTAATTTACAATTATTCACAGTAACTTAATATTTCTTCGCAATATGCAAACAAGTACCACTCCTTCTACAAATCCGATTCCTGGTCAATATTGGCAATGGCGCGGACACAACGTATACTATGTCCAAGCAGGAGCAGCACAAACCCAACGTCCACCCTTGCTATTGGTACATGGTTTTGGTGCTTCCACAGACCATTGGCGCAAGAATATCACAGAATTGAGTGCAGATTTCCAAGTATTTGCCATTGACCTCTTAGGATTTGGGCGTTCCGCAAAACCTAATTTACAGTATAGCGGTGACTTGTGGCGCGACCAACTCCATGATTTTATTAGTGAAATTATTGGTCAAAAGACCATTTTAGCAGGTAATTCTTTAGGTGGTTACGCTTGTTTATGCGTTGCTTCCCAACGTCCTGACAGTGCGGCAGGTGTAGTATTACTGAATAGTGCAGGTCCATTTTCCCAACCAGAAAATCAAATTCAACCTTCTATAAATCCTCTGCAAAAACTTCTAGGAAAAACTGTTACATGGTTTTTTAAACAACGTTTAGCGCAATCTTTGTTATTTCAATATACCCGCCAAAAGTGGGTAATTCGCCGAACATTAGAAAAAGTTTATCTTGATAAAACGGCAATTACAGATCAATTAGTAGCAGAAATTCAGCGTCCGGCTTTTGATAAAGGGGCGTTAGATGTATTTGTTTCTGTTTTTAGCAGTCCTCAAGGTCCGAAAGTTGACATCTTACTCAAACAATTAACTTCTCCTTTATTGTTATTATGGGGAGAAGCAGATCCTTGGATGAAAGCGCGAGAACGTTCACAAAAGTTTCATGAATATTATCCCCAATTAACAGAATATTTTCTCACAGCCGGTCATTGTCCCCATGACGAAATTCCTGAACAAGTAAATTCACATTTACGTGATTGGGTAATTAATTTGAGTTAAAAATAAAATGGGCGGGCAAGATGCCCATCCCATAATATTCTAATTATGACTTTATCCAAGTGACATCTTATTTAAGGCATATTTATTTAGTCATAAATTGGTAAGAACAGATTTTGATAATTACCTCTTTAGACTCACGTATATAAATCGAAAAACCTTAACACTAAAAATATCACTAATGTTTATAAAACTAGAATTCTAGAAATAATGACACAATCTTTAGACACAAAACCACAAGTGCAGGAATTGCGTAAATTGCTTGAAGGTCTTGAATGTGGGATGTTAACCACAATTGATGATGATGGCAGTTTACATAGTCGTCCCATGTCAATGTGGAATGAAATTGATAATGATGCCACACTCTGGTTTTTTACCCCAGCTAATTCCCATAAAGTCGTAGAAATTCAACATCATCAACAGGTGAATGTGAGTTTTTCCGCACCTAATCAAGAACGATTTGTTTCCATATTAGGAACAGCCCAGTTAACAAGAGAACGTCAGGAAATTCAATCAAAATGGCAGCCAGGATTAGAAGTTTGGTTTCCTAAAGGCATAGATGAACCCAATATTGCTTTATTAAAAATAAAAGTTAATAAAGTAGATTATTGGGAAAGTTCATCTAGTTTTATGCCGCAAACTATTAGTTTTTTGGAACTCTCACATCGTTAAATATCCCCGACTTCTTGAAGAAGTCGGGGATATATCAAAATTATCCTAAAAATAACTTATATGCCGGATTATCGCTTTCATGCCAATAGTGATAACCAAGATTATCTAAAAATGATTGCCATTCTGCTGTTTCATGGGGAGGAACTTGCATTCCTACCACAATTCGTCCATAGTCTGCGCCATTATTGCGATAATGAAATAAGCTAATGTTCCAATCAGGAGACATAGAAGTTACAAACTGCATTAATGCCCCTGGACGTTCGGAAAATTCAAAGCGATAAAGGAGTTCATTTTCTGCAAGAGGAGAATGTCCTCCTACCATGTGACGTAAATGCAGTTTGGTTAATTCATCATCTGTTAAATCTATGGTTTTTAAACCGTGAGATTCAAAATTTTCGACCATTTTCGCAGCGTCAGCACGATTTTCTATTTGCACACCTACGAAAATATGCGCTTCTTTTTCATCGGCAATGCGATAGTTAAATTCTGTCAGGTTGCGTTTACCAATACAGTCACAAAACTTTCTTAAACTACCCCTTTCTTCGGGAATTCTGACTGCAAAAATAGCTTCTCGACGTTCGCCAAATTCTGCCCGTTCTGCCACAAAACGTAAACGGTCAAAATTCATGTTAGCACCACAAGCAACGGCGATGAGGGTTTGATTTTGAATTTGTTCTCGTTCTGCATAGAGTTTTGCACCAGCGATCGCTAACGCCCCCGCAGGTTCTAAAATAGAGCGAGTATCCTCAAACACATCTTTAATTGCCGCACAGGTAGCATCTGTATCCACTAAAATAATTTCATCCACATATTGTTGACATAGCCGAAAGGTTTCTTCTCCCACTTCCCGTACCGCTACACCGTCCGCAAATAAACCCACCTGAGACAATCGTACCCGTTCGCCAGCTTGCAATGATTGATACATAGCGTTAGCATCTACAGGTTCAACACCAATAATTTTAATATCGGGACGTAACCGTTTAACATAAGCTGCAATCCCGGAAATTAAGCCACCACCACCAATAGCCACAAAAATAGCGTGAATAGGTTGCTGATATTGGCGCAGGATTTCCATACCAATTGTTCCCTGACCTGCGATAACATCAGGATCATCAAATGGATGTATAAAAGTCAACCCCTTTTCCGCTTCTAATTGTCGGGCGTGGGCGTAAGCATCATCATAATTATTGCCATGTAATACAACCTCTCCTCCCCGGGCTTTGACAGCATTGATTTTCACCTGGGGCGTAATTACGGGCATAACAATGATGGCTTTTGTTCCTAAACGACTGGCAGCTAAAGCCACACCTTGGGCATGATTCCCCGCAGAAGCCGCAATGACACCCTGTTTAAGTAGGTCTGGTGTGAGATTGACCATTTTGTTATATGCACCCCGCAGTTTGAACGAGAAAACCGATTGCATATCTTCCCGTTTGAGGAGGAGTTTGTTATGAATGCGGTTGGAGAGATTGGGGGCATATTCCAATGGTGTTTCTTGGGCTACATCATAGACGCGGGCGGTGAGGATTTGTACCAGGTAGTCGCAATACATATCAAGGGGGGGATTGGGGTTGGTTGTTAATTCTACCGCTTGTTGGGTCTTTGGGGTAATGGTTTTGGGTATGAAATACTGTTTGGTTAAATGTGAACTTAATTCATGAATTTTAATGATACAACTGCCAATATTTATGATATAAATATAAAGTACGGTATTCCTACTTAAAAACCGTAGATTATTTGCAGAGGTGTAGCACCAGTGGGCATAGTAGTTGAAAACGTCTCTAAACAATTTGGTAGTTTCCAAGCGGTTGAACAGGTAAACCTGGAAATTCAGAGTGGTTCGCTGGTGGCTTTACTTGGTCCATCGGGATCTGGTAAGTCTACTTTGTTGCGGTTAATCGCTGGTTTAGAAATACCAGATACAGGTAAAATCATTTTAACGGGCAAAGATGCCACTTTTCAAAGTGTCCAAGAAAGAAATATTGGCTTTGTGTTTCAGCACTATGCCCTATTTAAACATTTAACTGTCCGTAAAAATATCGCCTTTGGCTTAGAAATTCGTAAAGCCCCCAAAAAGAAAATTGCGGGAAAAGTAGAACAGTTACTAGAACTGGTACAATTAGGTGGATTAGGCGATCGCTATCCTTCCCAACTTTCCGGCGGACAAAGACAACGGGTAGCCCTAGCTAGAGCTTTGGCTGTAGAACCCAACGTCCTCTTATTAGATGAACCATTTGGAGCGCTTGATGCCAAAGTTCGTAAAGACTTACGAGCTTGGTTACGTCGTCTCCATGACGAAGTTCATGTCACCACAGTTTTCGTCACCCATGACCAAGAAGAAGCAATGGAAGTTTCTGATGAAATTGTCGTCATGAATAAAGGCAAAGTAGAACAGGTAGGAACACCCGCACAAATTTATGATCATCCCGCATCTGCATTTGTGATGAGCTTTATTGGTCCTGTAAATGTATTACCCAGTTCTGCAAAAATCTTCCAAAGTAGTGGTTTCGAATCAACAAACCCAGAAACATTTTTGCGTCCCCAAGATATCATCATTGAAACAGTTGGTAATGGCACAACAGCACAAGCTACTGTCAGCAGAATCATTCATTTAGGCTGGGAAATTCAAGTTGAATTAACCTTAGATGATGGACAAATGATGACAGCCCACTTAACACGGGAACGGTTCGATGAATTAAAATTAGAACCACAAAAAAAGGTTTATGTTAAACCGAAAGATGCGAAATCTTTTCCACTTTATTATTCAATTTAGGCAAGAGGCAAGAGGCAAGAGGCAAGAGGCAAGAGGGAACAGGCAAGAGGGAACAGGCAAGAGGCAAGAGGGAACAGGGGAAATTTTTCCCCCCTTACCAATGACAACTGACAACTGACAACTGACTAAATTAGAGATTTTGCTTTTTCAGATTCTTTTCCTAATCCTACCAAGTGATAGCTAAGATCCCACATCCGCTTACCTTTTTCGTCATCTCTTGCTTGGGGGGAAACTTTTTGCACAAAAGATGTTCTACCTTCTTTTTGACGATTTCCCCAACTCCAATAAATACCAGATTGTTTGTATTCAGAATCAGCAACTACCATTGCCACCCGCTCTCCTGATAATTCCTCAGTCACAAATCCCCCAGTGATATACTTTTGGAAAAGGGGGAAAATTTTCTGGAATAGAGGATAGTGATTGCGGAATAAAGCCGTAGTTGCCACACAACCAGGATAGAGAGAACTAAAAGTAATTCCAGTGGATTCATGAAAACGGTTATGTAGTTCGCGCATCGTCAGAACATTACATACCTTACTATCTTTGTAGGCTTTGACTGGTTCAAATTCCTTACCGTTAATCATGCAAATGGGATTTTGGAAACCTGCGGCAAAACCTTCAAAATTACCCAAATCTGGACGAGGAGGAATTTTTCCACCTAATTCATCTGGGTTGTGGGTAACAGTACCCAAAATTACCAATCGTTTATCAGTCGCAGGTGATTTTTGCAAATCTGCCAACATCAAATTACAGAGGAGAAAATGTCCTAAGTGATTTGTGGTAACGGTTAATTCATATCCTTCAGGAGAAAATAAAGGTTCTTTAATTAAAGGCATATAAATGGCAGCGTTGCAAACCAAAGCTTCTACGGTTCTGCCACTGGCTCGGAAATTATTTACAAATTGTCGAACACTTTCTAAAGAGCCTAAATCAATTTGCATAAGTGTGTAGCTATTTGTGGGGATTCCCACACTTTGAGCAGCTTTTTCAGCTTTAATTAAATCACGACAAGCCATAATAACGTGCCAGTTTCCTTTATCTACGAGAGCTTTTGCTGCTTGCAAACCAACTCCCGAAGAAGCACCTGTAATGATTGCCGTTGACTTACGATTTTGTTCCATTTGTTCAGACTCCTTTGATGATAGTTTAATTACAAAACAGTCTACATGATCTCATGATCTCATGGTTTTAAAGGTTCTTGAGATTGAAATTATTAACCCACTAAATCCTTGATAAAAGTTTCAGTCCCCTTGCGGGGATTAAATATACTAAACACAGCTAAAAATAGACCTTGACAAGACGAGAAGAGCCATATATATGTAATAGTTTAGCTTTTGCTTTACCCATACCTATAGAATCAAATGATTAAGTCATTTTGAGCATATCCCAATCTGACAGAACAGGGATATCCTCTTTTAGGTATGTCAATAAATATGAATATGCGATCGCCTGCTTTTAAGCCTTCTAAAACCTAAGTTTCGTTATCAATATTCGCGCCAATTATGATAAAACTCACGAAGAATTGTTAGAGACGGGAGGATGTTATGCTAAGTTATTTTTGTTATAAGCAGCCTGATACCAGTAGTTGGCAAGGGGAGCAGAGAGCGGGTGGGGGATACCGAGTGACTAAGTGTTGCTGTAAAATTTTAGATATTGATCTGCTATATCCAATTTAGAAAAATGAAAATTATCAGCAGTTCTATTTAAAGACTGTTTTAAAGTAGAAATAATGGTTTGTGAGAGATTTTCAACAGCATTACCTTGAAGATCAAAATAACAACAGCTAGAATTACCAATTTCTCTAAAGATAGGAATATCAGCACACACCACAGGAGAGGAAAAATATAAAGCTTCTGCTAAAGGTAGACAAAAACCTTCCTCAGATGAAGCAGCAATAAAAACTTGACATTTTTGATATAACCAACATAATTCATTATCCTTAATTGTATGAATTAGTAGCACTTGTTCTTGAAGGGATAAGTTATGAATTAGCTGTAATAAAATCTCTGTTTCTGGTCCTGTACTACCAACAATAATTAACTTAGCATTATCTTTTAAATTCTCATATTTCTTCAATAAAGAAAATGCTTGAATTAATAAATCTAGATTTTTGTTTTTGCGATGTTGAGCAACACATAATAAAAAATAATCCTGATCACTAATATCTAAATTAGTAGGTACTTCAGCAATAATATCACTAAAATCCACGTAATTATAAATAACAGAAATGGTTTTGAGTGTTTGAATTTTCGGAAAATATGATTTAAGGCTGCTTAATGTAGATTGAGAAACACAGGTAAGACCATCACTATATTCTATACATTGTTTTAAAAAGAACCGATTAAAGATCACATTTGGATATCCAAACACCTCTGGTTTTTGATAAGGATACAAATCGTGAATTGTCGAAACAACAGGACAAGGAAAAAGTGAACGGAGAAAAGGAAAGGGAAAAGATAAATGAACTATATCAGGACAAAGACTATTTACCAATTTTGGTAAACCTAGTAAAAACCAGATATTTCTTGCCAAGGAACTATTTTTAATATCTACAGTAATTAACTGAATTTTTGGGGAGTTAAAAAATAGTTGAAAGTAATCTTTCTGCCATACTCCGACAATTAAGGTCACTTTGTTAACATCTGGAGTATCAGCTAGACATTGAGCCAAATTTGCAGCGTAGCGGCAAACACCTGTTGGTTTTGTAGGTCTATGTAAAGCAGCAATTAGTATGTGCATATTATGAAATTAGGAAAAATCAATTAGTTAAATTTAGGTTCAAAAAACTTGAGATATAACCTCAGTTTCTGATACTGTCTTGCTGGCAATATCTAAATAAAGTTTATATCTGTCTGAATTAGGATTTCTTTAATATCAGGGTAGATGAGTTAGTCCCACTGCTGTTTTTAATTAACCCTAATACCAAACATATACTGAGCAAGATGTTTGTTATTCATTAACAAATTTATAACTAACCAACTCATTAAAAAACTCGGCATAGATAAGCATAACATAGAAGTAACAGTAATTTGAGAGGTTATTTGAGGAGCAGCAAAAGTCAAAATAATTCCAGTTATTTTTTTGATAATAGGATGAATTAAGTAAATTCCAAATGAACAATTACCCAAACTCTTAATTATTTTACTTTCTTGTAAGTAATTTGATAAACAAATCCCAATAAATAACAAGGAAAAAGCAATAATAATATTGCTTAATTCAGGTAAGATGAATATTTCACGAAAAGTGTTGACATAAATAAATATGGATAAAAATAAGAAAAATAAAAATTTACTCTTTTTAAATACAAACGACTCATTTTTCAAGAGTAGATGGTTCAAAATTACAGCAATACAAAAGTAGGGTAGGCAAATCAAAATCCAGGAAATCTGAACAAATAAAAATCTAGCTAATGAGTAATATATTGAATTAGCATCGAGCAAGCTTAATAATCCAGAGAACGCAGTATTAGGATTTAACTGGAAAGAATTTCCTGATAATGAAATTACCCTATTAATAATCATACTAATAATAGATATACCAACCATAATTGGGATTTTAAATTTGTGTTTTAGTAGATATTTTAGCAACAATATTAATGAAATACCTGATAATAAAAGTGGTAAGAAATAGAGATGATATGATGCACCACCGAAAAAAATAGTTGAAAGTGGGTCTTTAAACAACTGATTAAACCTATCAGGTTGATTAGCAATAAAAGAAAATATTGTTCCAAAAAATATATATAATATGCTCCACACACAGTAGGGGATAAAGATGCGTTGAAGTTTTATCCGTAAAAAATGTAAATCAATATTTTCACTTAGGTTACGGATGATGAAGAAGAAAGATGTAGCCAGAAAAAATGGGACAGCAAAATAAAAGAATAATCGGAAATGCAATGCTCCATTAGTTACAGGAATTCCCCAGGTTTCATCACCGGAATGTACAACAACAACAGCAAAAGCAGCGATTCCTCGGCATAAATCGATCCCTAATAGTCTTTGCTTATTTTCAATTTTATTCATAGTAAAATGCCTTAATTTAATTTCCAACTTCTAGATTCAAGAAAACTATGTTGCAGTATATCTACAAATACACCTTGATTTTGCAGGTCTGTGTAAAGCAATATTATGAAATTCGGTAAAATTAATTAGTTAAAAGAAGTTTCAAAAAACTTGAGATATAACCTCAGTTTCCGAAACTTTTCTGCTGACAACCTCTAGATAAAGTTTGTGCAGCCGCTCTCCCACAACTTGCCAACTATAGTTTTCACTTACTAGCTTCCGTCCGGCTTGACCCATACCAACTCTCAATTCTGGGTCTTTAACTAAATGGATTATTGCGGCCGCTAGGTCTCGTACAACTTGATATGGTTCGTCAGCAGGAATTTTAAAACCAGTTTCATCTGTAACTTGAACAGCCGGTCCCCCTAAATCTAGACAGATAACAGGACAACCAGCAGCCATTGCTTCCATGCACACCCACCCTCCAGAATCATGTAAGCTAGGATGAACTAGCACATGACAATCTTTTAATAAATCTAAAGCTTTTTCACGAGGCAACCTACCCCAAAATTTAACTTTTTTAGCAATTCCTAAATCTGATGCCAAAGTTTGAAGGTGATGCCATTCCGGTCCATCTCCCACAATCCAATATTCTGTATTTGGTAGATTTGCTTGAGCAAAAGCACGCAGTCCTAAATGAAAGCCTTTCCAGTGCAAAAGTCTACCCATGCTGATAAATTTCACTATTGGCTCATCAAGGATTTCATATTCATTCAGATGCTCTATGTCTGCCGCTGACAACCCTAATTGAGATTGAATTTGCACATGACTGGCACCCATTTTATAGAGTCGTTGGGCTGTATCCTTAGTTGTGGCTCGGACTACAGCACTTCTTTTAGCAGTAAGACGGACAAACGGATCTTGTTCTCCTAGCCTGCCAGCACTGCTACGAGCAATTTCATAAATTTTGCCATTTAAGCTAAAATCCTGCCAAAAGCTTGCTGGTGCTGATTCTCCACCGCCTACAGGACCCCAAACCAGGGGAATGGGTAGGAGTGACAGGAAGCAAGGACTGGAATACTTAACAAAGGTGACATGGTGGCTCAAGTCAAAGCCAATTTTCTGATGTAAGTCACGGGCGACAAAATAGGCTTGAATTTGCCAGAGGTAATAGTGAAGCTGCATTCCGCCAGACTGTCCCCAGCGTCTGCTATCTTGCCAAAAGGGCAGAGTAAAATAAACAAAGTGAAGATTGGGAATGGGGTTATGTGCCAATTCTGCGTTGATGATATCCTGACTCTCATCAGGTCGGGTGAGTACCCAAACTTCATGGTATTTAGCAACTTCGCGGGCAATATTCCAACCTACACCAGGTTCAGAACCCATACCTGGTTCACAGGAGTAAGCAGATATTAAAATCTTCATAGGTAATTGGTAATTGGTAATTGGTAATTGGGAAATTCTTTTTCCCTGCTCCTCTGCTTCCTCTGTTTCTTCAGCCGTCGTTCTTGCCATGCTAGTCCTAGAATAAAAGCGATAGAAAGCATGAAACCAGGTTCTTCCATTTGAGTAAAAATCAGACCAAAGACTAGAACAGCTAGTAAGGTAACTTTCAAAGAATCATTGAAACCAAAGTGTTGCCAAGTTAGATAGGATAGAAATAGGTATGTTCCTACACCTAAAAGTCCTAAATCTCCCCATATTCCAGCCCAACCAAAAATGGGCATGAACAACGTAGAACCCATACAAAGCCAAGAATTACCACAAAATTCCATTGCTTCCTGACTAATTGGATTGGTGGTAGCACCTAGTGGTCCGAGTATAGACCAATAATCTCTCAAAAACCAGACTCCTAGACGGCTGACAGTGTGTCCTGGACCAAGACCAAATAACCAATCCAGAGATGATTGATAATGAGATAAAATAGAACGCACTGAGTAGAATTTGGTATACCAAGCATAACCATCTGCTCCGTAAAGTTCCGGTCGCGCCCAGGCTGTAAATCCAGCAAATGCTTCTAAGTTTTGCACACACCAAAGGAATCCGAATCCAAAGAGAGCGATCGCACTCAGAAGTTTGATCGTTTTACCAAAATCTTTTGAATTCACCAAGACTAGAAGAACCCAGGCAACTAAATAAGCAAGTAAAAGTTGTTTGGAATCAGAAAAGAGAATCTGCCAAAAAGCGGCGATAACTGCCCCGATTCTCATCCATAATGGAAAAGTTTTTTCATTAATGAAGAAGTAAAGAGCAAAAGCAACTGATACTGAAGCCGATACATAATTTCCCGCCCCAGAAACGAAAAAGACTCCACCGCATCCATCCGTGCCATTAAATCCGTTAGCATAAAGTTTCCCCGCATCAATTAGAGGTTTCTGGACAGCAGCGAGGACAAAGTTAATCACCGCAGACCATATCAGCCATTTCTTGATGCGGGTAATAGATTCAGCGGACATGGGAATACAGACGATGGACAGGAGAAAAATGAAGGGTTCGCAAAGCATCATGAAAGAGACAATGGCGTTAATTAAGCCTGTGTTATTCCATAAAGCACTAGCCAACACGGCGACGAGAAAAATGAAAATTCCCAATAAAAAAGAATAGGTAATGGCAATTTGTTTGTGATCTTTAGTGCGACTTGTGAATAATACAACTCCTAAAACAAAGGGAACAACTGCGAAGTGAGTAAGGTTAAAGATGGAGGGAGCGCGAGTAATTGAACAAAAAATGCGGGAGTAGAAAACTACAGAAAAGGCAGAAATAATTAAGCTGGTATTATCAATTACTCCTTTTATTTTCAGTTTCTTAGTTGTCGGTGACTGCAAATACATGATATTGAATACCTCAGAGCCTTAATTTTCTGATTTTTGAAAATATATTTTATGATTTGATAAAATTTACAAGCTTATAATCATTGATACAACTTTCAGGATTTGAGATTTTGGCAGTTGGTAATACTAGTCAATAACTAAAGCAATTTCATCACATAAACGTCCTCCAGATAAGTACAAAATATGGTAATACCAAGTTAGAAAATTGTTTCAGTTAACCTTTGCGGAACAAAGCCAATTAATTTTTCATAATTTAAAGCTGTTTGTTCAGATGTCCTTTTCCATGTTAAAGATTTTGATCTAAGTAGCCCTTTATCTATTAATTGCTTGCGGTAGATAGGATTAATGTGAAGATGATAGGTTGCTTCTGCCATACTTTTAATATCCATAGGATTA
The DNA here is from genome assembly GCF_017355725.1 of Anabaena sp. 54. Lineage (NCBI taxonomy): Bacteria > Bacillati > Cyanobacteriota > Cyanophyceae > Nostocales > Nostocaceae > Anabaena > Anabaena sp. 54. The sequence goes on along the minus strand of NZ_JAAVWA010000020.1, from coordinate 26,785 downwards.
AGCATGATAGCAGCATTCTCAACTACTTCTGGGATGGATGAAACGTTAGAAGTAATTACTGGCAGTCCACAGGCCATAGCTTCTAAAATTGTCAAACCAAAACCTTCATAAAGAGATGGTGCGAGAAGAACATCAGCTGAATTGTAAAGTTGAAGCAGAATATTTTTATCAGCAATACCAAAATCAAGAATATCTTCCTCAAGATTATGTTCTTTAATAAAAGTTATTTGCTCTCCCATAAATTTGCCTCCTGACCTCCAAAGACGTACTGATAGCCCTTGATCTTTTAGCTTTTTTAGCACTTTCAAAACAGTAATAATGTTCTTCCGTTGGTGAGTTGAACCAATATTAAGTAAACAGATTTCTTCAGGGAATCTCCGATATTTTTTTTGAAAAAATGTTACTTCCTCCGATGGTAATGCCTGAAACGATGCTTCAACTCCGTTCGGAACTACCACAATTCGCTCTAATTCAATATCAAGCCTTTTATGAACATCCTTAGCTGTATTTGAGGAAACAGCAATGACACAATCAGCATAACACATTCCTTTAACTGAAAATTGCCAAGATGCCATACTGAAAGCGGGAAACCGGGATTGTCCTTTGAGGATTTCTGGATAGACAAACTGCACTAAGTCATGACAGGTAATAATAATGGGTTTGCCTTTATTTTTCAACCAATAGGCTACATGAGCATTGGTATGATCAATAATGTGATAAATGTCTCCTTCTACCTGACAAACTTGTTGGGGATGATGCCAATAACGCTCATAATACTTGCGGATACCAGTGCCAGAGTGCCACAGGTTTTCTTGGCTTTTGCTCCAAGGTTGGGGTGCAACCTCGACAACTTCCCAATTTGGACGGATTGCTTTTAATTCAGCAACTAAATTGTCGGCATAGACATCCATACTCAGGGCAACACTAGGTTCTCTACGAACAATTACTAACCGCATTGCATATCTATCTCCAAATAATCTGATCATTGTAGTTTGAATTTTTCGAGATATCCTTAAATTCAACTTTTAAGAAAAAAGATTTTTGTCTATCATATCAAGTAAGCTAGAAGATTTTTCTGTTGTAAATTTTCTAGCAAAGAAAAAGTCAGAGTAACTAAAAGCTCCGCGGATTAATGATGTATCCATCAGCTTGCATAATTCTTTAGACATTCTCTGTTCGGTGGGTTTTCTATTTAAAAACAAGTCTTCAATAAACTCATAATCATCCTCAATAAAAATTCTTCCCTCAAAGTTTAGGGTAATATTTGAAACTTCATGGGGCTACCTAATTTCTTTACAAAACCCTCCTGCTTTTTCCAGAAAAGCAGAGTTAGCTACAACTGTATGAAAAAAGTGTTCATCAGGTGCGTGAGCATATTTATAAAAATTTATAAAAACTGGATTTTGTTCTAGATATTGCACAATGAACGCTGCACATTCAGGAGTAATTGCCCACCATTGGCTACCCCAAGCTGTTGACACATTTTTGAGAGTTTTTTTTGTCACTCCTAAATGCAATATTTTTTGTAATAATTGTCTAAAGAGTCTGTCATTATAAAAAGGTTGCAAAGGTTCCATGAACCAGTAGTCAGTGAGTCGTTTTTCAGAGGGTAATGGCGATTCATTTAGGTTAGTAAGCTTAATAAATTGTCTATCGGCATTGCTTCTCAAAAAATCATAGAATGTCGATACAGGTTTAATCGGGTAATCAGAACCAGAGAGAAGCACCAAATGTGAAAAATTTTCTTTGGAAGCCAATGCAGTTTTAATAAGATTTAAAATTGCCTTGATCATTGAAATCCCTCCCCAATAGACTTTTATTCTTTCAGAAATAAAATATACTGAGTTCATATCGGCAATATGTATATATCTATCAATGTTTGTTTTCTTGTCCAAATGTATAAAAATATTAGCCTTATAATCAATTGATTTGATCAATCTTTCCAAGTGAATTGGATCGTGATGAGCTAACAATAAATAGGCTATCTTAACCATGAAAGAAACTCCTTGACTAACAAAAAAGCCATTTAAAGTTCAATAGCAACAGATTCTATTGATTACAATATTGAACAGCATTATGAATACTTCCAACACCTTGTTTAATTCTCTCTATCACTTCTAAAAAAGCTTTGACTTCGCAGTAGATATCTTGTCCGTAAAAGACTTCTTTAGAATTTGTACTGTACTTCTTGCGAGTCTCAAGATCAGTCATTTCTAGCATTCTATTTGCTAAAACATTAGAATTGCCACAAGGATAAACCAAACCATTGTAACGATGGCGAACTGTATCGTTATACCCCCAATTACCACAGCGATCGCTTAAAATAGGTGGACAACCTGACACCATTGCTTCTGAAACCACAAGAGGATGGGGATCAATCCAGGAGGTGACTACAAAAACATCCATCGCTGCATAGTAGAGAGGAATTTTGGCTTGATTCACAAAACCAAGGTTGATCACCTCTGCATTACGCAGTTGGCTAAGACGTTGATTAATCTCGGATTCTAAGTCACCTCCACCAATCATGATTCCTCTGACACGCGGATCACATTGATGGGCTTTTTCTATGGCTTCAATAAATTCAAAGGGATTTTTCCGCTCTATATATTTACCTGCAAACCCATAGATTAAAGTATCCTCATTCCAACTAATTTCCTGACGAATTTTCTGAATTTCGTCTTGGTTTTGCCTAATTGATTGCTCAAATCGTTCACCATCTACGGGGTGACACCCACGGACAATTTTTTCGTCTGCAACACCATAATGGCGTAAGTGAATTTCATTATGGTCGCCACAGGAGAGCCAGTAATCTGCTAAATTAAGCATCCAGGGGTAAAGAATCGCCATCACAATTTGCCGCAAGCGACTGTAGCGACAATCGGACATGATGGTTGCATCGTTCTGCATAACTAAAGGAATGCCACGAAGTTTACACAGCAGAGCAGTTAATCTATAGGAGTAATTAACAAAACTCTGCATGAAAATGGCATCCAAGTTATCTGGAGTCAGACTATTGAACAAATCTGGGCTGATAGCGTTCTTTTTTTGTTCGGATGGTACTCTTCCAGAAAAATCTTTGAGGTAATCGTACTCGTAGCCACTCAATAAGTCAACATCCCAAGGTTGAGAATTTCCACCCAGTAGAACGTCACCACTCGCTTGGTTTTCATTGCACAGATAAAATACTTTGACTGAAAGACCCGCTTGTTCATTGAGCTTTTTCCATAGAGGTCCGTGATGTTGAGTTGGATGGGTAAAAACAATACCTAAACGAAATGGAGTGTTCATAAAGCTAATTCTTAATGAGTATGTATTATCGGTAACTTATTTAACTAATGTGCGAATTTTAATTAATATCCGATCAATTGCTTTTGGACGCAGGTGCGGAGCATATAACCAGGTAAAGCCCAATTTTGCTAGTGGAACTGGCATCAGTCCAACCCAGAGAAAAAATATGCTATAGATACATCGTTTCTGCCAGTTAAAGTCAGAATATTTCCAAAGAGACTGAAACCCCCAATAAATGAGTTGAAGTGAATTATCTGAAACAACAGGATGGGCTTGAGGTTCTAGACGCAGCGATGCTAAACGTGACCACAAACGACCCAGGGATCTCTTTTCCAAGTCATTAGGAACTTCCAGTCCGAACTCCTTAGCTCGTTGTAGCAGCAGGGAAAAGTTTTGCAAGTCATGTTGAACAAATCGGCGAAATCGGCTACCCGAAACTGATGTTAACGCCCATTGGTTGCTGTTGTGAATACGATATAAACCAAGTGCTTCTTCAATGCCCACAACCTGACCATAAAATGGTGTTGAGATCATCAAATAGTCATCTGCTGTGGTCTTATAGTCATCGGGAATTGGGAAAACATTAGTTAGAACAGTCCGACTGTAAGCATTACCACTCATGGGCGTACTTGTATAGCCACTGGTTTCTAGCAAATGCCGCCACACCTCTCCAGAAGATAACTTTGCTTCAGTCGTAGGAATGTAATATCCTAATGGTTCTTTTTGGGTATCAACGACTTGTAAGCGGTAGTGAACTTTGCCAACTCCTGGCTTCCACGCCTTTACAACCTGCTCAACTGCATTAGGCAAGAGACAGTCATCAGAGTCAAGAAAAAGGATAATATCACCATGACTTGATCCAAAGCCACTATTTAGAGCCGCAGCTTGTTTGCCGTTTTCTTGAAAGATGGGGATGATGCGATCGCCATATCCAGCAATAATATCACGGGAATTGTCAGTTGAACCATCATCAACAACAATAATTTCAGCATGAGGATAGGTTTGGTTAATGGCGCTATTGATTGCTTCTGGCAGAAAGCGATCATAATTGTAGTTGTTGATGATAATGCTAACAAATAGTTGATATTGCATATTATTAATTTGCTAATAGTTTGCTAAATCAATTTAGCAATTGCTGGCGGTAAAAATAATTTCATTAACCTACGAATACCACCTAAGCTAAATCTTTTAGATAAGGGATAGTATTGACTGAAATAAATATCTATGGCTTGCTTTTTCTTCCCCATATTAATTAACTGCATGATTGCGGTTGAAGCTTGTCTCTTAAGCTCATAGTCTTTAGCCCAAGATAGTTCATCAGGAAAATCCGTATTGAAAATTATATGGAAAGATTGTGCAGTTGAATCACTGTTGCTAGACATTGAATTTTTAGTTCTTCGATACTTAGCAGTATGTTTGTCCAAAAAAAAGAAATTCGAGTATTCAAAGGCCAGCCGTAAACTAAAATCAAATTCTCCTCCATTTCCTACTTCTTCATAAGAACGCCATTTTATAGCTTTAGCGGCAGATGCCAGAATCATAAAGCAATCGTTGGGGAACTGGTGCAGTAAGGCAGCCTCTATAGAAGATTTTTGTAATCCAGACTTATTGCTAGTACGAAAGTAGAATTTATTGATATTATAGCTATGATTCATATCAATAGCACCCTCATTGGAAATGAAGTACTGCTTGCCATAAGCGGCGACTAAATTTGGATGAATATCCCAGCAACTATTTAAGTCGTCTAAGGAATTCGGTAGTAGTAAGTCATCATCATGAAGAAGAACTATTTTCTCACCTTTTGCTATCTCATATATAAAATTGATATTTCCTGCCTGACCTAAAGAAGGAGAATGCCTAGTATAGGAAATAGGAATTTTGCATTCCTTCTTAATATCTAAAACTAGGTTTTCAGTTAGGTTATCATCAGAGTCATCACCTATGACGATTTCGATTGGTTGGAGAGTTTGTTCAAATACTGAATACAAAGCTTCTTGGAGAAACTTGGGTCTTTGATATGTTGGGATACATACAGATATCGCTGATTTCATTAGTTTTTATACTGGTAAAGCTAAATAAATTTTTCTATTGATCGTGGTAACAATACTTTCATCAACCTCCGAATACCACCTAAGCTAAGTCTTTTAAATAAGGGATAATATTGGCTGAAATAAATATCTAGAGATTGCTTCTTCTTACCTACATTAATCAACTGAATAATTGCGGTTGATGCTTCTCTCTTCAGCTCATACTCTTTAGCCCAAGATAGTTCCTCTGGAAAATCAGTATTGAGAATTATATTGAAAGATTGGGCAGTTGAATCATCATTGATGTTGCTACTAATTGAAACCTGAGAAAGTCGATATTTAGCAGTATATTTGTCCAAGAAAAAGAAATTCGAGTATTCAAAGGCCAGCCGTAAACTAAAATCAAATTCTCCTCCATTTCCTACTTCTTCATAAGAACGCCATTTTATAGCTTTAGCGGCAGATGCCAGAATCATAAAGCAATCGTTGGGGAACTGGTGCAGTAAGGCAGCCTCTATAGAAGATTTTTGTAATCCAGACTTATTGCTAGTACGAAAGTAGAATTTATTGATATTATAGCTATGATTCATATCAATAGCACCCTCATTGGAAATGAAGTACTGCTTGCCATAAGCGGCGACTAAATTTGGATGAATATCCCAGCAACTATTTAAGTCGTCTAAGGAATTCGGTAGTAGTAAGTCATCATCATGAAGAAGAACTATTTTCTCACCTTTTGCTATCTCATATATAAAATTGATATTTCCTGCCTGACCTAAAGAAGGAGAATGCCTAGTATAGGAAATAGGAATTTTGCATTCCTTCTTAATATCTAAAACTAGGTTTTCAGTTAGGTTATCATCAGAGTCATCACCTATGACGATTTCGATTGGTTGGAGAGTTTGTTCAAATACTGAATACAAAGCTTCTTGGAGAAACTTAGGTCTTTGATATGTTGGGATACATACAGATATCGCTGATTTCATGGACTTTTTCACTTGTAATGAGATAAGTAAAACCTATGTAAAAAAGGGCAAAGAATTTTCTAGCTGCCCGAAAACAGTGATTTCGATATTACGGAATACCGAGAAATGGGATGTTTGGGTAATCCAATCCACTCAGACGGAAGAAAGTCAGATAAAATAGGTTCTTGTTCATTCCAGGGTTCAGGACGAACTACCAGCTTATCTTGATGATTCCCTAACCAAGCTCCCCACCAACTAAATGTGCTATTTGCAACCACAAAGTGCTTGCATTGACTCATCAGATATAAAGATTTTGCGGGTGTAAATCCTTCTATATAAATAACTTGGCAATCAAGAGAGTTGAACACTTCACGACAGTAGGAGATATCATCAGAAAAAACTAAAATGTAATCAACGGCTCTCCCGTCTCTAACAAGATTGATTGCGTTAATATAATACTCATTTGAACATACTCCCAATGTAGGATGCTGCAAAAAGTCACCTCTTCTGATGCTAACTGCAAGACATTCTGTTTGTTCAGTCAAATATAAAAGTTTTGAAAGTGCTTCACATATAAATTCACTTCTTAAAGAGAATGCTTTGAGAATTACATCTTTTTCTGGGAAGAAGCTAGGGGACTGAAAAAATCCTGTGTATGATTGATATGGTTGTACGAAATCTAATTCATAATTACTTTTTTCACTTTCTATGAATATATTATTTGGCTTGTAAAACTTTCTGATAGTAGAATTATGCTGAACTCTATTAGTAAATGAATGCAGCTTGGAGCAATATTGAAAATAGTTAAATACAGACAGATCTTTAAATAAGAATCTTTCAAATCCTTGGCGTATGGACAAATAATCATCTAGTAAAAGTTTAACCTTGAATCGCTGCGAAATATTCAAAGCTAAAGCCAGTTGAAACAACTGATTACCCAGCCGTCCGTTTAGTCTAATGAAAATTTTTTTAATGTTCTTCATAATATTTGCAATTTTTATGCTAACGTCATGAGCAAATCGCTAACTTCTTGACCAGCTACTCTCCAATTCAGACGCGATTCATATTCATTAAAAGCAGAGAGAGCTAATTCTTTGTATTGATTGTAATTCGTAAAGATATTATAAATATATTCACAATATTCCATAGGATCAGTATCCCGATCAAATAGTTTTCCATTCAAATCATCTTTGATAATTGTCGGAATTCCACCAACGCTTCTAGATATACAAGGTACTCCTAATGAATTGGCCTCACAGAAAACAATAGGAGTACAATCTGCAATTGAAGGTAGAATTAGGAAATGAGAATCGGCAATCAGTTGATATATTTTCTTTTTACCTTCAGAAGTGGATTTTGGAATAAAACCAAGAAGTTTAACAAAATCAGGTAAATTTTCATCCACAGTAGGTTGGCTACCAACTACTGTTAATTCAGTATTTAAACCCGAATTATTCAATTTTTTAGCCACCTCTACAGCAACATCACCGCCCTTACGAAACCAGTCAACTCCTAAAAACAAGAGTTTACATTTATTCGTTGGTCTAGATTCAATTGCAGCTTTTATTTCGTCAATATTGTGATCACTTTCGATATTAGCTCCGAAAGGTACAACTTTCACTTTTTCAGGATTGGTATTGTAATAGTTAATGGCTGTTTGGGCTGCCCAGTCAGAAGAATAAATTGCTAATTGAGATTTCTGTAGACTCATACTCTGAATCACATGGGCATTGTGTAGCGATTCTTTACAGAGATTACTATACCCTGGGTAAAAATCTATGATATTTGCAAAGGTTGCATCTGCCCAAAAAACAATCGGTTGATTACATTCGAGATAGGCAATTGAATCACTTCCTGCACTCAAGATAACATCAGTTTTGATACTGTTAAGCTTTTCAGAAATTTGTCTTGCATAGTCCCTGACAATTAATGGGTTAATGTATTCTATATAGTTTTTACCAAAATATTTATAGTAACGACTTTTAAATTTACTCACAAATTGGAGGGCTAATTTAGCCTCTAATGGTCCAATGTAATCAAGAGGTATAGATTGATTTTTAAGTGCCTGAGAAATGTAATAACCTGTTCCAGCCCAGTTGTTATAATCACGAAGAGTCCTGGCATCAAAATTAGTAACGTACGCTATTTTCATTTATTGTTAAACCCTTATTTTTCTCTTTCCTGATTACTACCTTGCCGTTATTTCAGGTGATCGAATTTCTCTCTTAAACTTATAGCCTGTTTGTATAACTCTGAATCAGTTGACAATAATTCTTTGAGCTTATTGACACTAACTGAGTATTTAGGAGTGCTAAGTAAACGATGAAAATAATAACTGAATGTTCGTGCAAGTATAAATATAGGTCGCCTTTTTGGAGATGGCATATCCTTGTACTTAGAGAGAAACTGGTCAGAAAGCCAATCATGAACAAGCTTATATAGCATTTTATTATCTGAATCTGATTTAGGTCTGACATAGTTTGCGTTTGAGTCGTTAGATATGAAAATATTATTAAATTGCATTACATCAGAGCCATAAAAGTTTTGAATAAGCGCCTCTTGAATTTTGCAAGAAACCCACCAATAGATACTATCGAATTGATTTTGATAGGGTAGAAGAATAAAATCTTTGACTACATCTTGATGAAATGCCATTAGTTGTTCGTCATTAGTTAAAAAGCATTGATATTTTAGTCCTTTGAGGGGAGTCTGGACTGTTTTGGGATTTACCGGGACAGCGATGGCTGGCTGGTATTGCAATAGCTGTTTTTCAAATGTTTCCCAGCTTCCCTTGATGAATTTTATATCGTCATCACAAAATATATAGTAGAGATATTCTCCTTTATTCAAAGCCATTTCTAGTAGCTTATTTCTTCCTTCTGCCCATGTAGATTTGGGAAAAAATATTGATTCTTCAATGGCTTGGTTGATTACTGCTTCAATGGGCTGATCATAAGTTAAAAAGATAACGTCAGCATTTCGGTTTTCTGATAGATGCAAGTAATTTTTCATCAAGTCAGCTTTACCTTGGACAAGATAGAGAAAATCTTTCATTGTATGTTAATATCTTAACTATTTTTAACTACCATCTAACGGAATTATCTGTGCCAAATCAGCCTGGTTAGACTTCTTTACTCTAACCAGATCCTCTGAAGTTGCAATTTTTCCGTCAATCTTTATTTTTTGCCCAAAAACATACAACTCAAATTGCTCTGGGAGCTTAACTTACTGACTTACCAGTAATCTCCAAACTTTTGAAAATTTTGAGGAGTCTCTTCAGATTTCGGTCTCACCCAGTGTTCATTATAAAGTGATTGAAAGAACGAACGTTCGTCCCATCTCTTTCCTTTAATTCCAAATAAAATTTGAGTTGCTCCTCCAAGGTGAACTGCTTTTTTGCCAAGAGATTTAACGTAAGCTGCTAATGGCAGCCCATAAGCCCCACAGCCAATAATAGCGATATCAAAATCATATTCTTTAATTCGATCTCGCATCCAATCGTAAGCATCGAACCAAGTATCGAATTCTGTTTTAGTTCCTACTACAGACTGAACTGACTTAAAAGTCATTAGTTCAAACTGAGGAAGAATATCTTTGTTTTTGAAAAGGATTTCTCTATGTTTTATGTATTGCTCTGAAATTGTATCTGTAAAAGGATGAATAACTAAAACTTTCTTATTCTTGAGGTTCATACTCCAAGGATTATCGTGATAGTAAGGTTCAAGAGTTGATAACTTGACAAGATTTGCGTCTGGAGAATAACTTCGTATTATTTCAGCTTCTCCAGGTAAAAACCACCAGACTCCTAAAATATCTATCATTTTTGATGCTTCTAAGTAAACTTCACTAAATTGGTCTAGCAACTTTTCTTGCTGAGGGAAAAAACCGCTACAAACCATCATTTCATTTATCATTCCTTCTTTGTAACAACCTTGCATATAACCATATGCACAGTCCAGTTCTGTATTGCCAAATCTACTAATCATGAGAGGTTCATTATCTGCTATCCTATCGGCAATTAATGAATTTCCCTGTTCGGGGGTTAAAATACGACCGTAAAGGTCTATATTCTTGGCAAAATATGCTTTTCTTCGATTCTCCCATTGCTTTTCGCCCCACCACTGAGAGAAGCTTATATATGACTTGTATATTTGCCCAATAGGGGAGGCTTTGATAATTTGCTTCATTTGATGTTTAATCATTGTTAGTGATATAGCAGTTTTCACTTGAGTGAGATACAATCAAATGTACTATAAAAAGAAAATAACAAACTTTTGGCGTTAGAAATGAAACCATATTCTCTAGATTTACGGACAAAAATTATCGAAATCTATGAACAGGAATAGATATCGCAACGCAAATTAAGTAAGAATGATAGCGATTTCCGCAACATAAATTAAGTAATTTCATATTTTCATCGGTGCAAATAAAAATCCCCAATATTGACAAGATTCTGGAGCATTATGAATTACTGGATTTTCACCAATTACAAATTCCTTAATTAGGATTAAATTAATACTTTTAGCATATTGTAAAAATTCATCTCTATTCAGACACCACCCTAAATACTCGGTATTGTAACCATATTCATAAGGGCGTTGAACCATAACATAGGATGCAACTTGATGAACAATGGGTAAACGAGTAATAAACAAATAGCCACTGGTTGCTTCAGCTAAACCTTTTAAGGTATGTTGCCAATTTTGTGAATAATGCAATGATGTACTTGCAAAAACTAGATCAAATTTCCTGTTCAAACAGCTTTCATCACTGTAAAAATGAGCCTTTGGGAATAATGATTGTCCATATTCTGCCAGTACAGGGACATCCTTGCAATGATAATCTATTGTTAAATCAGGAATTAATTTTTGACTAATTAGATAATAATGACCAATCCCCCCGCCCCAATCTAACAAAGATAACTCTGATTTCTGACGTGAAGCTAAAGCTAAAACATAGCCATAGGTAATGATAATGTTATGAAACATTATATTAGTACGTTCTTCTGAACTTGATTCAGGAGAAATCCCAAAAGGTAAAGTTGTCTCTAAATTTTTAATAAAGGTTGGTAAGTTGGCTTTATATGCCTCTAAAACAGATTCAACATTCCAGCCTTTAATATTAGGATCTTGATTTTGTCTTTCCCATCCTTCAGGGATATACTCCCACTCAATATAGTCGGAAGTTTTAGATTTTAAGCTATTTCTAATTTGTCTTATTCCTTTCCATAGTAATGGTGGAACTATTTCTCGGAAAAGACTTTTCGCTGTATTTAATTTGCTCATAAACCTCAAGAACCCCTTTAATAATATAATCAATTTCCTCTTCCTCATCTGTTAGTTCAGGGTATAGAGGTAAACTAACAATTTCAGATGCTAATTTTTCCGTTACGGGTAAAAATTTACTTTGCCCCTGAAATTCAGAGTAAGATTCTTGTAAATGCACAGGAACAGGATAATGAATAATTGTAGCAATACCTTGTTCTTGAAGTAATTGTTGAAAGCGATCGCGTTGGGGTACTCTAATCACATATAAATGATAGACATGAAACCGTTCTGAGTCCTCAAAAGGGCAAATTATCCCAACTGCTGAAAAAGCTTGATGATAACGTTGGGCAATTTCTCGACGGCGTTGATTCCAAGCATTTAAATAAGGTAATTTAGTATTTAAAATAGCTGCTTGCAATTCATCTAGCCGGCTGTTAAATCCCTTGATGCTGTGGTAATATCGCTTTTCTTGACCATAATTTCGGAGTTTAGTGAGTTTTTCCGCAATCTCTTGATTATTAGTTAATACTAAACCCCCATCACCAAAAGCCCCTAGATTTTTACTGGGGTAAAAGCTAAAACAACCAGCATCACCCATAGTTCCCGCCATTTGATTTTTATACAAAGAACCATGAGACTGGGCGCAATCTTCAATCACGGCTAGATTATATTGGTGGGAAATTTCTAAAATAGGAGTCATATCGGCGCATTGTCCATACAAGTGAACAGGTACAATTGCCTTGGTTTTTGAAGTTATCCTTTCTGCAATTAAGGATGGATTAATAGTATAGGTGGTTTCATCAATATCAACAAAGACGGGAATTGCTCCTGCAAAAGAAATTGCTGAAAGAGTAGGTACACAGGTATTAGCAACGGTAATTACTTCATCCCCATATTCCACACCACTAGCAACCAAAGCTAAATGCAAAGCTTCTGTCCCCGAACCAACTGCAACTCCATACTTTGCATTGCAATAGTAAGCGAAATTTTTCTCAAAACTGTGAACTTGATTTCCTAAAATAAACCAGCCACTATCACATACTTCACTAATTGCAGCATCAATTTCTGTACGAAGTTGATCATACTGACGTTTTAAATCGCCAAAGGGTATTTTCATGATTTTTAATTAAACTTGTTAATTTAAATATTTTTCTAAATGTTCCTTGTAATAATCAATCATTTTTGTATATCCTTCTTTTAAAGAAGTTTGAGGTTGCCAATTTGTCATTTGTGAAAATTTACGATAGTCTCCGTAATAATCTCCAATATCAATGCGTTTCTTCTCCGGGGGAAAAGGAATAATTTCAAATGCCCCATCACCGTTTAAATCTATCAATAATTTGACTAAATTAAGCAAATTAATTGGCTCATTCCCCCCCAGATTATAAACTTGACCATAACACTCTGGTTTTGCCCCGGCCATCACCAAAGCATCAACAACATCATCAACATAATTCATATCTCTGATTTGTTGTCCATCACCAAAGATTTTGATTTTTTCTCCTTGAATAATTTGGCGCACAAAAACACCAATAAACCCCTGCCTATTATGCTTGAGCAATTGCCGGGGACCATAGGTGTTTGTTAGTCTGAGGGAAACAGTGTTGAGGTCATGGACATTATGATAGAGTGTATGATGCCATTCCCCAGCCATATTATTGATGCCATTGACATCGGTGGGATATAGAGGATGGCGTTCATCAACAGGCAAATATTGAGGCTTACCATAAATTTGTCGGGTACTAGCAAAAATCACCACAATTCTAGGATTAAACTTCCGACAAGCTTCTAAAATCACAACTTGCGCTCTGGTATTGATATCCAAATCCGTTAAGGGGTCTGTCATGCTATCAATATGACTGACTTGACCTGCTAAATTAAAGAGATAATCCTGCTCTTTAACTAAATATTCCATACTGTGAGGATCGCGGACATCAGAAAAATTTACGCGTACTTGATTTTTAATAGGTTCAATATTAAATAAATTACCCCCGTATTCTGGAATCATGGAATCAACCAGTGTTACATCGGCTCCCCATTCTACTAATTTAATGGCTAGGGTACTACCAATGAAGCCTAAACCACCAGTAATTAAAACCTTTTTACCTTGATAAGTTTCACGCATAATAATAATATTTCTCTTGTCTTATATCTTTGATGATGCTGCGAATAAACCGATATAAATTATCAGGTCTTTTCGGTGGTCTAGGAAAATTAACAATTCCTAATTTAAATCCGGGTATCAGATTTTGAATTTCCCTGTAGCTTTGATTCAATTCTTGATAATAAGGGGAATAAATCCATTCACAAAGTTTTGGTGTAAGTGGGTAACTTGATAAATAGCCAATTTTGAAGGGATAGATTTTAAGCCCATGGAAATGATAAAAAATTAAGGGGTATTTTTCAACGCATATATCTTCTATATTTTTAGTTAAATGGTATTGGGCTGCATTCCAAGGTGCAAGTCCAGCCCCTAGATGTTGGACTACATGAACTCCTGTAAAGCGTTCTTTCCAGTCATCCAGATATTTTTGGTCGCCGAATTTACCATTCTCGAATCGAGCATAGCACCATTCTATACAGCGATCACGCCACCACTTGAGCGCATTTAATCCTTCAAAGTTGCGACGAAACATCATAAATTGGACGTTATGTATGCCGTAGATAGTTGATTCATCATATTCAGGTAAATAACGATGTTCTGTAAGTAGAATTGATGCGTTCTCTGCTTCTGTAAATATTGGCTCAGGGGATGAAAAGAACATTAAATCTGCATCTAAGTAAGTTATAGTATCAACATGAGATTCTGTGTTCAAAACATATAAAAGAGTTGAAGGAGTACAGGTCCAACAGTATTCTTGCCGAGTTCTTTGCGGCTTAATTTGTAAGAGTTCCGAATCTTCAAATTTCGATAAGGAAACTAAAGTTACTTGATCAAGATTTAGTTGTTGTAAAAGTTGATAGGCTAAATCATCAAAACAAATAATCCAGAGATGAAATTCTTTAGCATGGCGCACTAGAGATCGATACATCACCAAACCACGAGTTAAATAGTTACTATCAAATAGGGTAACGTAGTAGTTCATATTTCCAGGTTTTTTACTGCTGTTTATCTTTTATTTACTATATTAATAAATCTGAGAGATGTAGCTACAGGACTAACTTGATATAATTCTTCTGATAATTTCATCCAGTTGAATGGCACGTTGATCGAAAGTATGATCTTTTAAGGTTCTGACTTGTCCTGCTTGGGCTATAGCCTTTCTTTGCTGGGGATTATTTAACAACCATTGTAACTTTTCAATACATTCTTCTACTGATTTATAAGTAACAACTTCTTTATCTGGTTCAAATAATTCAGGTAAGTTATTTTTCCAATCAGTTAATAAGCAAGTTCCTACTCCCGTTGCTTCAAATAAACGCATATTAGAAGCCGAGTTTTGCGAAATATCAATGTGATTATTAAAAGTAATTTTTGAGTTGTACAATCCTTGAAACATTTCTATGCCAAAAAGAGGTAGATTAGCCATTTTTACAATCATAGGATCTAACTGAATTGGTAGACTATGATCATGATATATGTTGATATAATTTTTGATTTTAGGAATTTGCTGTAAAATCTTTTTCCCAGGTTTAATTTTCGCAACTAATTGAACACTATTATACAAATTTTCCTTTATATAATTTAATATTTTGTTTTTTTGAGTAGGACGGTATACATCAGAAAAAATTTCTATATTACTTTTTTGCAGTAATGCTTTAAGTAAAATTATCCGTTGATTATGGGCTTGTTTACCTGGCATAATCGAGCCTATAAATGAGCAGTCTATAAATGGTTCGTCAGTAGTATTAATTAAATTTAAAATCTGTGGTTCAAAGGCGTGTCTAAAATATTGTGCTTGATGACCTAATGCTTGAAAATTTGTGATTAATTCGGGAATATTGGACAAAACTATGTCATAAGCAGAAAATATTGAAGCATCACTATAAGGCGCGCCACACCAGCCTAACACTAATTTAATGCTTGGGCATTCTGTGCGTAATTGGAGAATAAACTCTTTTTTAAAGGAATTATAGTCATCAACAAAAAGTATATCAGAGTTAAATGACTTAACTTGTGCTTTAGTAATATCTGTTAGCCAATTCTGCTCATTATATGGAACATGATGCTCTTTTGCCCATATTTTTTGCATGGGTTCAGCATTAGCAATGGGTTCCCAGACTTCATAGCCAATTTTACCAAGGGAGTTTGTCCAAAAATCTGCCCAGCCAAAACAGTCTGACACCATTTTTTGATACTGGATTTGGTAGGGTTGATTTACTAATTCAGGATATTTGTTGTAAAATTGGGTTAGGTAGCTGGAATAGTTGGTTGTAATTCTGATTAGGCGCATAAATACTTACTTTTCAAAAAGTTTATAGATTATTATTAAACATTGCTTAAATTTGGAAATATCAATGATTGATTAACGATCACGCGATTACAGCATCCAAAATTAATAACAATTATTTTAGTTTTCAGAACAATAATTATTCATGATTTTAGATTGTCATATCTATCATACTCACAACATAAACTACCTATACCAAAATGGGGTAACTTACCCAACAATGGCTTCAGTGAAGATGTTCTTTGCAAAAAGATAGAAGTTGTTTTTGTATAGTAAACTATGGGTGTTAGACCAAAAAAATCTACCTGAATCAAATCCTGCTCTCTCAAGTTTGAACACAATTCAGGATATCTTTCAGAATCATCAAGTATAATTAAGCCATCATTAGCTACATAGTTTATTGCTACCTCAGCACAGTCATATCTATAAGCTCCATCAATTATTATTAAATCATAAAGTGTATTACCATTTTTTATGGAATTAACATAGTCAAATTGTTTTTCTTTTAAATAAAG
This sequence comes from Anabaena sp. 54, assembly GCF_017355725.1. Lineage (NCBI taxonomy): Bacteria > Bacillati > Cyanobacteriota > Cyanophyceae > Nostocales > Nostocaceae > Anabaena > Anabaena sp. 54. The sequence continues at coordinate 10,332 of NZ_JAAVWA010000020.1, read as the reverse complement.
ATTTAAATTATTAGGCTTTGATTTACTGAGTATTTCAAACCATAAATAATCTATTTCAACACTAGTAACACTTCCTGCTAATGATGACCAAAATATAGAACTATTTCCACTTCCATATTCAAATATGTGGTTTCCACTAAAATCAAATTGTCTTAAATATTCAATAGCTGGATAAGTATACCAAGGAATTGGATTCAGCAAAGCATCTACTGGTTTGCTTAACTGAACTGATTTTTGATGACCATATTCATTTTCAATGAGATTAATAAGATATATGACGTTATGAACACCAATTTCATAAGATTTTCTATATAAATGGACTATATTCTTGAAGCTTGTATATTTATTCTTGAAAGAAGTTAGAAGTTTTTTCATTTTGTGTATCACCTAATTTACACAGTTGTAATTCTTAAATTAACATTGTTTCAACGAAACTTTGTCACTAAAACTCTTATGAGGAAAGCATTTTTTTAATAGCAATTTGATATTAAACTCGCTACAAAAATAAATTGCATAACTAAGTCTAGGACTATTTTTGATCATTTATATCTGTAGCAAGCTTAATTCCTATAGAGTGCTTATTTATCGGAAAATACTACAAATCAAGGTAACTTTTATTTTTCGTACCAACTACACTTTTGGCAAATATTTAATAGATTACCACTCCTAAAGCTGTCTCTAATCTTTTTAGCTTTAGGCGAATTGTATGCAGCAGTCAAACTTAATTCTGAAATATGTCCAATCTTAAGCTCATCTTCATTATTACCATTATCTATCCTTGCTCCACACAGGCGAATAGATCCGTCAACAACAATTTGGGCATTATATATTCTTGAACATGGTTGAATTGGACCTGATAGCTCGGTGTGAAGTAGTTCCATTCCTGGTAATAAGTCACTATCTTTAATCATGCCTGACCATGAATCAAAAGATGACATTGAAGTTACAATAACTCCTTCTGATAAATAAGGGTGAACAAACTCAAGATAATCAGGAAGTTGCTTACATTCATCTAATGTACGATCAGCCCTAAAGCTTATTTCAAGAAGCTTAATGGTTTTATTATTTGCATTTGAGAATGCAATCAAAAGATTTTTTAAATTTGAGATAACCTTAGAATACAGATTAGATCTGTAAATCTTAAGATAGATTTCTTCGTCCAAAGGAGGAACCGATATATGTAATCCTGTCAAACCAGAATTAACAAGTTCGTCCAGGTCTATAGTGTGAAAAAGAGAGGCATTCGTATATGTACCTATATGCTTTATAGACTTAAATGAGTCAAGTTTTTTAATCCAATCAATAATCTTTTTGTTGGTAAATATTTCACCAGTAATGGGAGTTAACTGAATTGAATCTCCACCCATTTGGGTATACTCCTCAACAATTCCTTGAAATTCATCAAAAGAAGGAATCTTTTTTGGAAGCTGATCATATTGATAAGAGCAGAAAATACAATTAGAAGTACAGATATTACTAGGCTCAAGACCTAATATGTTTGGTCGTCGTGAATACCTAATTCTTTCAATTAGCTTCCTGGTTTTGTAATTCACTATTCTGTATTTTCTAACAATCAAGCGAAATATCAAGAAATACTTAAGTATTTCTTTTAGTTTAAAAACTGTTAATTGATTAGTGATTGAAAAAATCATAAAACCTCCTAGAAAAGAGTAGTATCTCAAGAATTAACTTGTAGCCATTCCTGCTCAATAAATATACCACTATGGCTAGATGGAGGTATTCTGCCTGTACCATAAAAATCTCCATCTTCAACAGTTAAACAAATTGCCTCTTGAATCCAATCCTGAATAATATTATTCTCTCGAATCAGAAGATTAATAATATAATTACCTGAGCCAAGAGGAAGCTTTTTAATTATACATGATATAAAGCCTTTTTTAGATATTGTTTCAAAAACTTGTGCTGCTATCTGATTACTAAGAAATGTTATTAATGTTCCATTAACCGAACTAATACTAATGCCAGCATGAACTTTTTTGAGTGTTTCCTCTTGGCTTTCATAAAATATTCTAAACTCCACTGATTGTCCAGATACTAAATAATTTAGTTCATTTCCCTGAGCATCAAAGAAGCCGAGACGCATAATGCGGATTTTACCTTCACCTCGACGATCTTTACGTTCTGATAAGTTAGGTTTAGATATTTGATTAACTTGCATTAAATATTTATTAATTGCATTATTTACAGTTCCCAGAGGAAATTCTACAATTCCTGTCTTTAAAACTAATGCTTTTGAACATAATGATGAAATTGCTGCCATATTATGACTCACAAACAAAACTGTCTTTCCCTCTTTTCCTGCCACATCCTCCATCTTCCCCAAACACTTCTTCTGAAACTGAGCATCCCCCACCGCCAAAACTTCATCTACAATTAAAATCTCCGGTTCTAAATGCGCTGCCACCGCAAACGCCAACCGCACATACATCCCCGAAGAATAACGTTTTACAGGCGTATCCAAAAACTTCTCCACCTCTGCAAACGCAACTATCTCATCAAACTTGCGTTTAATCTCCTCCTTACCCATGCCCAAAATTGCCCCATTGAGAAATATATTTTCTCTCCCTGTTAACTCTGGATGAAAACCAGTCCCCACCTCTAATAAACTAGCAACCCTACCCTTGATTTTGATGCTTCCAGTAGTAGGTTCAGTAATACGGCTTAAAATCTTCAATAACGTTGATTTACCTGCACCATTGCGCCCAATAATTCCAACTCTATCACCTTGTTTAATTTCAAATGAAACATCCTTTAAAGCCCAAAATTCTTCAAAAGCAGGATTTTCCTTTTTAGCTTGAGAATTAATCAAACTACTGAGAGACTTAACTTTATTAGTAATCACATCTCGCAGTGCTGTATAGCGTTCTTGCTGCTGATGACCAATAATATATTTTTTACCTAAATTTTCAACGCGAATCACTGTATCAGACATCTTAAAAAAATCTAATTTTTTACAAACGATAAGTTAGTAAATGGTGAAATAAAACAAAAAGTGGTTTGATAATTTATCAAAGCACTAAATCACATCAGCAAATGTTCGTTCCATTTTGCGAAAATACCAAATTCCACTCAATAATAGTAAAACTACTAACACCATCGAAAGCATAAAACCTGGTAAATATAATTTTGATTCTCCTCCTAAAATTGCCCACCTAAAACCATCTATTACTCCAACCATAGGATTTAAGGAATAGATGAATCTCCACTGTTCAGGAACTATGCTACTACTAAATCCTACAGGGGAAATGTACAAACCAAACTGGACTATAAAAGGGACAATAAACCGAAAATCTCGATACTGGACATTCAATGAAGCTAACCACAAACCCGCACCCATAGAAGCCGCAAAGGCGATACCAATAAACAATGGTAAAGTCAAAATCCGCCAACTAGGAACAAAGTTATACCATGCCATTAATGCCAATAAAATCATTCCCGAAATCATAAAATCTACAAAGCTAACTACTATCGCACTGGTCGGTACTACCAACCGGGGAAAATAGACTTTAGAAAGTAAATTAGCATTACTAATTAAACTATTACTACACTCTGAAAGGGAATTAGAAAAAAACTGCCAAGGTAACATGGCAGAAAATACAAGAATTGGATAGGGCGCACCTTCTGAGGGTAATTTCGCCAATTGTCCAAATACAACTGTAAATACTACCATTGTTAAAAAAGGACGAATTAACGCCCAAATAATACCAATAACAGTTTGTTTATATCTAACTAAAATATCTCTCCATGCTAGGAAGTAAAATAATTCTCGATAACGCCAGATATCTTGCCAATATTGCTTTTCTGTACGCCCTGCTTCAATTACTAATTCTGGCTGAAAAGTAGTTTCTTTCATAATATTTGAAATATCAATTTATGACTCGAAAATCTTTCACACTATTACCGCCAATCATCCGAGATTGTCTATAGGTAAACTCTCCCACAGAAGGATTTCGATGGGGATGAATTACACCTGTTGCTTGTTGCCAAAGTTCTGCCGGAGCAAGAGATAATTTATATCTAGATTCATGCTTATAAACATGATACCATTTTGTTTCTTGGCACTCTTCACACCAAAAAGCCTCTAGCCACTCACCATGTAAAGAAACAGTGTTCTTAGTATTAACTAAAATCATGGCTTCTCGACGAGAAATACCTCGTTTTTGGAGTTGTCCAGCTTGTTCCGTAAATAGTCCATATTTTTGGCTGACACTATCTATATAACAGTTATGTATTGGACAATAGATAGCTCTGCGTTTAGAACGTTTCCGATTTCGATCACACCTTTTCTGCACTTTGGCCTCCTGATCATTAACTAAAAAATAGATCGTAAGAAGGTTGCATTGGAGGGACTGAGATCAATAAGACCATCAAAGTTCAACTCCTGATTCAACATTGTTTGAGGTATTAATTTTTTAACTAAGAAATTCTGATTGGCTCATTTAAAGAGAATTTTTTGTATCTACATTTTCTTGAAACTAAACTATGTTGTAAATTAGCATTGTTGCATGGTTTATTGTAGACAAATTGGCAGAAAGTGTGTAGGCTTGCAAATGAATTTATAAAATCTACTTTTTTATACTTGAGTAGATATATCTGATAATTCAATCTCTCACTTTGGGAAGAAAATTATGCCCATCGAATGATGTATCTGAATTTAGAAATACTGAATTGAAAGCAATTAAATGATAGTTCAATATAAAAGTCAATACCTAATTTTTCATTTTCTGTGAATTTTACACAATCTTTGCAGGTTGTTAATATAAACAGTTAAATTATAAATCTTCTAACAAGATGTAACTTATCTCTTGACAAATTTATCAATAATATATTTAGCAAAATGAAAGCTGATAGAGATTTTGCCAATTTGTCCACTACAATTCATGAAACAGTGCTAATTTACAAACTACTTGACTTTGCAAGTTTTATACTTAATTGAAATATCGAGTTAAAAATCAATTATAAACTATATAAGGTTTGAGATGATAAAAAATCCCTATGCTTTCCAAACTTTGTCTCAAATAAATACAGAACAGGGTCAATCTACTCCTTTCATTTATACAGTTCAGCCGGAAGAAAGTAATGAAGGTGGATTAAACTTAGGCGAATTATGGGCAGTAATTCGACGGAGAATAATTTTCATTATCATGGGAACAACTACTTTTGCTTGTGCTGGTGTGGGATTAGCTTTGAATAGTCCTCCTATTTATGTTGCTAAATTTGAAATTTTAACTGAGCCGATTACGGCGGAAGATAAAGTAGTACGAGATGATAGATTCAAAGCAGATGATAACAAAATTGATGAAACTAAGTTGAAGATTTTACAAAGTCCTAAACTGATGTCTCCCCTGACTCAAGAAGTGCAAAAATATTATCCAGGTAGTACCGCACCTCAACTCAATATCAAACTCCTGCCAAATACTAAAATTGTAGAAGTCAGTTACCAAGATCCCAACCCTAAAAAAGTTTTGTTTGTATTAAATCAAGCATCTGAATCATACTTAAAATACAGTTTAGAAGAACGCCAAACAGAAACTAAATTGGGAATTAAATTTGTTGAAAAACAATTGCCGCAACTACTAAATAGAATGGAAACCCTTCAGTCACAACTACAACTCTTTCGGCAAAAATATGGACTGATTAATGCTGAAGTTCAAGGACAGGAACTTGCTAGTCAATTTAACCAAATTGTGCAGAAACGGCTCAATGCAGAAATGCAATTAGCTAGAACTAAAACACTCTATACTATTCTACAAAAACAGTTGAGACTGGAAACTGATGAAGCAGAGGCTATTTCCATATTGAGTGAGTCTCCTGATTACCAGAAGCTATTAAGCCAACTCCAAGATAGAGAAGCTACAATTGCTATAAAATCATCTGAATATACAGAAAATAGTCCAAATATTCAAACCCTGCTGATTCAAAAACAAAATTTACTGGATTTAGTAGGCAGAGAAAAACGGCGACTTTTGGGAATAAAATTGTCAAACACAAAGATGAATTCCTTAGATTTAGTGACACCAAATTCAGCTCGTCTGCGAGAAATTCAAAAATTTCTTGAGATAAATAAACAAATTGAGGTATTAAAAACAGAAATCCAATCTCTTAATCAAGCTGAAAATTCTTTGCGGCAACAGATTAAACTCTTTCCCTTTATTATTCGTCAAAAAGATGATTTAGAACGACAATTAAAAATTGCTGTTGATAATCTTAATCACTTTTTAACGGAACTGGAAAGATTACGCATAGATTCAGCCCAAAAGCAGATACCTTGGCAGATACTTACTCCTCCTATTCAGCCAGAAAATCTTGCACCAAGTACCATACAAAATTTAATTGTAGGAACAGTTTTGGGCTTATTATTAAGCACGGGATTTGCTTTAATTATAGATAAGCTCAACAACGTTTTCTATGACAATGAGGAAGTTAAAGATAAAATTAAATTTCCTATATTAGGGAATATTCCTCATATTAAGTTTGGTAAAAATGGTCAGCCTGATCAAAAACAGAACATCTCAAAGTTTTGGGAATCTTTTCGCTCTGTTTATACAAATATTGCTCTGCTCAAAGGTGATAGTTCTCTCCGTTCTCTAGCAGTCATTTCAGCGGCTCCTGGAGATGGTAAATCGACAATTGCTTTTTACCTAGCTCAGACAGCAGCAGTGATGGGTAAACGGGTGCTATTGGTGGATGCAAATCTACGTAATCCTAGTATCCATAAAATATTGGACTTGCCTAATACAAAAGGATTAAGCAATCTGATTGCTGAAGGGCTAAATTTTGAGAATGTTATACACAGACATAGTAGCGGTACCAGAGAACAAAATTATGGTTCACAGAAAGCGACTGCAAATGATATAGAAAAATTATTCTTAGAGGATAACTTGTTTATCTTAACTACTGGAGAAATTTCCCAAAATCCCACAAGTTTACTGTCATCTCCTCAGATGGAAAGCTTGACAGAACAATTTAAACAAAGTTTTGACTTAATCATATATGACACATCACATCTATTAGGTTTTGCAGATACTAATATCCTGAGTAGGCATACAGATGCAAGTATTTTGGTTATAGGAGTAGGTAAAACAAACCGTTCTGTTTTAGCCAAAGCATTAGAGCAATTAAATTTCTCTTCTACTCCTATTTTGGGTGCGATTACTGTTGATGTATGAAGATCAAATACTAGGTTTACATTACTGTAAAACGTAATTATTTACTCCCTCCTATAAATTGCTCAAAACCATTTATTTATCGTAAGAATTCAGGTGTTTGAAACCCAGTCAAAGGGCAGGTTTCAAAATTGAATTTGGGTTATTAACATACCTTTAGTCGCAATAATTAGGGTTGGCTGAAAAAGTTGTTTGTGAAGATAGGGAACAGGAAGGATCAGGGAACAGTTTTAGCTATATGGATATGCTCAATCTTCCAAACCCGACAAGGAAAAATGCACCTATTTTGAGACACAATAAGCCAAAACCTGGCACTTTTTTGTGATAAAAATCCGCGAAACCTTTATTAATAAACGGTTTTAGCTTTATTCAGCAAGCCCTAAGTAATCAAAATATAGGCGTTACGTAATTCTTATTGAGAATAGAAATTTGTGTTTAATTCCCAGAAAATCTTGTCAGGAAATGATTGTAGAGATTTTGGTATGACCTCAATCTTTACTATTTATCGTTGGCAGGTAAGGGAAGTGTGAAAGGGTAAAAGGTTACTATCAAACAACTCAGATGATTGTTTACTAACTTTGAGTTTTAAACATTATCTTAAGATTTTTACAACTCAACAATATAAATAAAAAGATGCTAACTACAAAAAATCAAATTCAATACTTACATCCATCTCCGGAATTTGAAACTTCAATAACCCCTGCCAGGATTGATATAATTGGCTCTCCTGTTACTGCTTTACCCTTTGAAGTTCAAATAAATATCATATTAGAATGGGCGATGAGTAAAGTCAGCAAAGTTATTTGCGTATCTAATACCCATATGCTCGTAGAGGCTTATTGGCATCCAGAGTTTTCCTCTGTTTTAAAGAGTGCGGATATTGCAACTCCTGACGGAATGCCGTTGGTTTGGATGTTGAAACTAATGGGTGCAGGTTCTCAAAACCGCGTTGCTGGTATGGATATTCTTTTATCTTTGTGTAAATTAGCTCCGCTAAGAGATATTCATCTTTTTTTCTTAGGTGCTGATGTAGTAACTCTAGAGAAGATAAGAAACAAGTTAGAGCGTGTCTTTCCAAATGTAAAAATTGCTGGGATGGAGCCTTTACCATTTCGTCCACTCACACACGCAGAGGATGAAGCTATTATCAAAAAGATTCACGATAGTGGTGCAGGAATAGTTTTAGTGGCTTTAGGATGTCCAAAACAAGAGTTATGGATGAACCAACACAAAGACAAAATTCAGGCTGTGATGATTGGTTTGGGGGGGGCATTTTCTGTCTTTGCAGAAAGTCATAAAAGAGCGCCTTATTGGATACGTCATTTAGGATGTGAGTGGTTATATCGTTTGATTCAAGAACCATTGAGACTATTTAATCGCTACATTACAACTATCCCAACCTTTATGTGGTTAGCTTTAAAGCAAATCTCAAATAAATTTGCATCTAAGTAGGTTTTTGAGTTTTGGGGTTTACAGCAGTTTGAGATCAAACCCACCACAAAAATTAATCGCAGAATGAAGTTTGGTACTGGTTTTCACCATTTTTATTTGTGGCACGGTTGATTACAATTTGCTGTAAGTTGAGCGAACTGACAAGTCAGCACTTGCGCTATCGCATCCCTGTAGGTATCGCTTGACAAAGTTACAAGTTTTTATAAGAAAATAGGCTAAAAACCATTGAGGGCAAGTTTTGGAGCGTGGCGGAAAAACTTAACTGTCCTTTAGGCAAGGGATGAAAGCCAACTAGAGGCTGTCTTCCTCCAGTGACTTATGTTACATAATTACCACAGGAAAGGTAATCAACCTGTCTAAAAACCTCACTGCCTAATGGTAATCTGTACCTTGACAATTAAATCTATGCGGTTCTACTGCATTGTTCTAGTTCCCTCCTAGCAGTAGGTAAAAGATTTATACAGAGCTAGACGAATCAGAATTTTTGAAACAGAAAAGTCTCATAATATCGGGAAAATTAGCCCGCGCTTCACTTGCACTAATGACAGACATAGTGCCTCACAAAATTTATAGGGTCAAATATGATTATAGATTATTTGTCTGTTTCTTGCAAATTGTACAAAATTTAAGTTTTGAGCGATAGCGCAAGCACTGACTAAGTAGGTGAACACAATAAAACCAAACTGTGTAAAGAAACGTAAAATCGCTGAAAACTTCTTTACTATTGCCTCTTGCCTCTTGCCTTGCTATAACGACAATTTTCAACGTCAACCTACTTAGGTTATGAACATTTATTAGAAATGTTGAAAGATGCTGTTCAAGGTCGGTTAGAAGTTGCTAGTCAGCAAGAAGAAATTGAACCACAAAAACAGTTAATTGAGTTATCTTTACGCAATCGGTTTCTGGTAAGTCTCTGTGTAAGATTGTTGAACGCTATGGATGGAATCTAAAAAGGATTACAGGTAGTCATCATATCTATATTAAGGAAGGTATGAGTGTGATTCTTTCTATACCTATTGATAGTAATCGTGATCTACCTACGGGTACACTGGGAAGTATTTTGAAAGATGCTGGTTTGACTGAAGAAGATTTAGATTAATTTCATTGATCGCCTGAGTATAGGATATAATCGTACTATTAAACTAATGAAGTTAGGTATTTCTAATCTTGATATTGTTTTAGCTTTTCGTGATCCTGAAGAAAGGAAATATACTGTATTTGCTACTGCTTGAATAAAGATTTTGCTGCGATCGCATCCCTTCAACCTCCCAAACAGCGATTCCTAGGTCGTGCTTCGCTATCGCACTCCCTCAACCCCCTAAAATCTCTTTTCACCTCACGCAATGTCAAAAGAGTGGTATGATTGACTGGTAAGATAAATGAGTCATACATAATGATGAAAGTCACAATTACTTTAGAAGAAAATGAATATTGGGAAGAAATTCGTACTGCTTTGGATGTGGTTTTGGGGAATTTGTCTTCATTTGAGCGATCGCACACATTTTTCTGTATCCCTTCTTATATCACGCAAATCCGTAAATAAATAGCGATTTTTTCACCTCACGCAAAGGAAAAGGAGATTCTATTATAGAGATTTTCATAAATTTATGATACAAACTGTGGAGTGAAAGACGTTCCTTTTCAAGTAGAGCATATTCATCCACGAGCCAAGGGTGGTAGTAATTCAATTACA